>JAFSZV010000006.1 GCA_017455565.1 Clostridia bacterium | reverse complement strand
CTATTGACCCCGACGGAATCTCCCCGACCTCGCGTTTACGGTCGGTTCTTACTGCCTGCGGTATTGAGGACTACATCGGCTTCCGTTCTTTATGTCTTACGGGGCTGAATCGCTTCACAGTTTCCCATTGCGGCTCTCGCGCTCCTCTGCCTACGCTTAAACCTCACCTCGCGGCTTCGGCTCCAAGACTGAGTACCGGCTGCTCGCTACGCTTTGCCGGACAAGGACTTTCACCTTGCTGTTCTACCTGCACCGTACCGGCGCACCCTCGCTTTTATCCTATCAGATCGGGCAAAAAAGGCAACCGACCGGCGGTAGAGTCGGGAAAAACGCTGTCCGCTTACAGAAAAAGCAGCGAAATGATCCCGCTGCTTTTTCTCATTTTCCGTATTTCTTCCATGAAATGGGACCCGGCCCGCAGATCATCCGCCGCCTGCCTTTTTTGCATGCCGCCATGTGCGGCCCGCGGCGTGCCCCTTTCAGTCCACCTCTCCGGTGATTTCCAGCAGTTGCGGCTTGTGACCTGTAAAGGGGAAATACTTTTCAAACAGATCGGCGGTCTTCAGCGCGACGCTGGCCGTGTTGACACAGGGATGGACGCAGATCTCACGGCAGGAAAGCAGATCTTTGTCTACCAAAAGACGCACCTGCTTCTCTCCGTCGAACACCAGGCCCAGCGGCGTGATCGCACCGGGGTGAACGCCCAACAGCTCATAGAGCCTGTCTGCTTCCCCGAAGCTGAGGCGGGACGCTCCGATCAACTTTGAGACCTCGGCGGTGCGAAAACGCTTGTTCTCGCGGATCAGGAGAAGATAATAGTCCGTTTTCTGCCGGTTGCACAAAAAGAGGTTTTTGCAGAAAGGCGCATTCAGTTCGCCTTCCACGGCGGTCAGGTCCGCCATAGACGATGCCTCCAGATGCTCGACCTTGCGGTAAGGGATCTTCAGCTGCTCCAGCAGACGGTAGATCTCATTCGGATCGGAACGGTTCATAATTTGTCCTCCTTCGGATGTTTTTTGCAGGCAACTCAGGAAAAGAGCGCTGCACCGCAGTGTTTTGAACACTTTTTCACCAAAAACAGCCAAAAACAATTGACATGCAACATCGCCTGAACCTGCAATTTTTACTTTTTAAAAGTTGAGCGCCCGGTATCGGGCGCTCTTTGGCATTATCTGATGGGAAAGTTAAAATACGTATCAGGATAGGGCTCGGGATCTACGCTGAAATGCCACCATTCGCACTCATAGGGTACAAAGCCCGCAGCCAACATCGCGTCGCGCAGGATACAGCGGTTGCGGCGCTGCGCGGATGTGACTTCGTCGCTGTCGGGCCAGCTGCGGGGATCCATAAAGTCAAAGCATGAGCCCATATCCAGCTCCTGACGGGTCTTGCGGTCCACCAGTGTCAGATCCACAGCTTTTCCGCGAGTATGTCCCGATCTGCGGGCGATATAGCCCTGATCGAACATGTCTTTTTTCTCGACGTTGGGATATTGGATCGGCTTGCGGCGAATATCGCACGTATCCTCGCCCCAGCGGCAGAAATCGTCAACAGCGCGCTGCGGACGGTAGGCGTCGAAAATTTTCAGGACATAGCCCTGCTTTCGCAGAAGCTCCGCCGCCTTGACGCAGCCCGCAGCGACCTCCTTCGTCATAATCACCAGCGGCTGCTCATATCCATCGGCAGGACGGCCCATGAAATTGTCGGTACCGGCATATTTCGCGTCGATGATACAATCCTCGATCAGTTCGTCGATATAAACAAATCCTTTGGGAAGTTCTCGTGCCTTGGGCACGCAAGCCGTGCTTTGATTCATACCGGCCATCCTTTCCGTCATGGCTGCACTTCCATTCGTTTTTTTCTACTTATATTATAATCCATTTTTTGAAAATGTCAATTCATTACAGCAGGATCGGCTGAAGCTGTCTCCCCTCCAGCGCCGCGTCCATCGCTGCTTCGCACAGGCCGAAGCCCGCCGCCATGGATCGGGGCTTTTTCTGCGGATCATCCTGTCCGAAGGGCACAAAATACAGATTTCTTCGGTTGAGCAGCGTGCCGATATTCACCGCCGCGGCGCCCAACGCGTCGTTGGTGGAAAAAGCCAGCACCACGGGGCGGTCATTCCGAAGCTGCGCCTTTACTGCCATCAGCACGGAGGTATCGGTGATCCCGCACTTGAGCTTCGCCATGGTGTTTCCGGTGCAGGGTGCCACCAGAAGCACGTCAAACAGCTTTTTCGGCCCGATTTGCTCGGCCTGTGCAATGGTTGTCATCAACGGATTTCCGGTGATCTGCTCCAATTCGCGGCGAAGATCCTCGGCGCGGTAAAAGCGCGTGTCCGTCGCGGCGGCGGCAGGCGACAAAATCGCGGTGACAGAATTGCGCTCCGCCAACCTGCGGATCACGGGCAGCACCTGGGAAAAGGTGCAAAAGGATCCCGTAAGGGCAACGCCGATGTGCTTATCGTTCATCTTGCTCCTCCTTCAAAAGCTGCTCGATTGCGCTGCGGATGGCAATGGCGCCCGAAACGGGGGTCAGCAGGCCGGGCAAACCCAGTGCCTGCACGCACTTAATCCCAAGCCGCTCCGCCGCCTGCCGGTCGACGCCGCCCGGACGCGACGCCAGATCAATCACCAGCGTGCGGGGATGAACCTGCTCCAGCACGACCTCTGGCAGGACCATGGCGGGAGCGGTATTGAAAATCAGATCATAGTCCCCCGCCTCCTGCTCCAGCGCCGCAGAAAAGACGGGACGATACCCTTCGGCCCGGATATGCCAAAGCTGCTCTTCCCTGCGCACCGCAACGCCGACGGTAACGTCCAGCGCACGCAGCATGGCGGCCAGAGGTTTTCCGATGTTTCCCCATCCGATCACCAGCGCGCGGCTTCCCCGCAGGATACGGAGGCGATGCTTCATGGCAAGCTGGATCGCTCCCTCGGCCGTAATGACACCGTTTTCCTTTTGAAATGACGGCAGCGAGCCGTATTCCAGCAGGCGGAAGCCCTCTCTCCCGGCCTCCCGGCGCAGCGCGGACGAAGCGGATGCCGCGATCAGGATCGCGCCGGGCGGCGGCAGGTTTTCTTCTTTCCATCGGTCGCAGTCCGGCAGGATCTGCGCCTCGTATCCGTCGGCTGTCAGCAGCTCATACAGCACGTTTTGCCGGCGGTCTCCCTCCAGGATCGCGAAAAAAAGCGTCTTGTTCAAACGGACACCTCCCTTTCACGCCAATCTATGAAGGCGGCCGGAAAAGAGTGCCGCCCCCATGCGTCCCGGATGACGCGCATGAGCCGGCATATCCGCATGATTTTTTCATAAAGTATCCATTTTTTGCCCGTTATATCTGATTGCGCCATAATAACGAAAGCTCTGCCAAACCGGCTGATAATTCAGCTGGAAAAACACTATGCAAACGCAAAATAATGTGCTATACTGATAACAAGTATGGGTATATCGCAAACGGCTGCCCAACTGCAAAAAGGATTCGGGGGCTCATGCCCCGGGAAGGTCGTTTTATGAGCGAAGAACATCAGAACATTGATCCGGACCTGCTGCTGCGTCCCGATAAGCCGATCCATCTTGTGGGAATCGGCGGCGTTTCCATGCGCGCGCTGGCGCGGATGCTGCAGGATATGGGCGCTGCTGTCCGCGGCAGCGACAGGGACGAGTCGGTTTACACCCGTCAGCTTTGCGAGACGGGGATCCCGGTTTTCATCGGGCACAGCGGCGAAAACGTAGCCGGCGCGGGTCTGATAATCCGCACCGCCGCCATTCCAGACAGCAATCCCGAAATCGCGGCCGCAAGAGCGGCGAATATCCCGGTGCTTTCCCGTGCGGAAGCATGGGGCATGATTATGAAGCGTTATTCCAGGGTCGTCTGTGTGGCCGGGACCCACGGAAAGACCTCGACCACGGCGATGATCGCCACGTTTACCGAAGCGGCCGCTCTTGACCCCACGGTGATGGTGGGCGGCGATCTCCGTTCCATCGGCGGGACGCTACGCATCGGGCACAGCGACCTGTTCGTGGCGGAGGCCTGTGAATATCAAAACTCGTTTTTGTCCTTTTGCCCTTCCGTCGCCGTAATCCTCAACATTGACAAGGATCACGTGGACTTTTTCAAAGATACCGACGACATTATCCTTTCTTTTCGAAAATATGCCCTTCTCACGCCGGAAAACGGTCTTGTTGTCGTCAACGGCGACGACGAAAAAAGTCTCCGCGCCGTTGAAGGGATCCCCCGCAGGGTCGTCACCTTCGGTATGGGAGAAGCCTGCGACATTCATCCCGAAAACGTGGCGCTGCAAGACGGTTGCTACCGCTGCGATGTGATCGCGTTCGGCAAGCTGTGGTGCTGCCTGAAGCTTAGTGTTCCCGGAAAGCACAATCTGGTAAACGCGCTGGCGGCGGCGGCCGTGGCGTCTGAGCTGGGCGTTTCCTCCGAGGCCTTTGCCAAGGGGATCCGCGCCTACAGCGGCGTCGGGCGGCGGTTTGAGTTTGTCAAGGAATGGCGCGGCGCGAGAGTCTATGACGATTACGCCCACCACCCCAATGAGATTGAGGCCACCCTCAAAGCCGCCAAGGATTTGGCGCCCCAGCGGGTGATCTGCGTCTTTCAGCCACACACCTATTCCCGCACGGTCTCGTTCCTCAAGGAGTTTGCCGAGGCGCTTAAGCATGCGGACAAGGCGATCCTTTGCCCTATCTATGCGGCCCGCGAGACCAACACGTGGGGTATCTCCTCGAAGGATATCGCAAAACAGATCCCCGGCGGCGAAGCCGTTGAGGACTTTGCCCACGCGGCAAAACGGCTGGAGGAGCTCGTCAGGCCCGGGGACATGGTCCTCACTATGGGCGCCGGCAATATCAACCATCTGGCATCATTTCTGAAATAACAAGAAAACCAGACGACTTTTTCAGCCGTCCGTTTCCGGAAAGGGCTTATTCATGGAAAGTCTTTTACACAGCACGTTGAACACCCGTCAACTGATCCCCGGCAGCTTCCGCTATCTGCGCTCTGACGTTCCGGATAAGATCACAGAGGAGGAAAAGCGGTTTTTGCTGGGGCACGGCGTCAGGCTGGTGATCGACCTGCGCGCCGAACGAGAACGGCAGGAGCGGCATTGCCCGCTGGAGGACGACGGACGCTTTGATTACCGTTCCATGCCCATTACCACGGGCGATATCGTTCCCCACTGCATCGAAGATGTCCCCGCCTCTTATCTTGACATGGTGGACGGACAGATGAAGCAAATCGTTCGGACCGCTGAAGGCGCCCCCTGCGGCGTGCTTTATTTCTGCAACGCTGGCAAGGACCGGACCGGCGTGGTCTCGGCCCTCCTGCTGCGCCGGATGGGCGTGCCGCGCGAGACCATTGTAGAGGATTATGTCCGCTCGGCGGAACCTCTGAAAGAAATGCTGCGGGCATTTGTAGCCGCCCGGCCTGAACTCAGGCTCGAGGTCGTCACGCCGCGGGCCCAAACCATGGAGACCTTTTTGGACCGGGTCGTTTTTCCCGGCCGAGAATGACCGAAAGCGGGGCGAACAGATGAAGAACAGGATCATGGACGAGACCGCCGTGCACCGCGCGCTGGCACGGATGACCCACGAGATCATCGAGCGCAACAGCGGCGCCGAGCAGCTCTGCCTGCTGGGCGTGCGCCGGCGAGGCATTCCGCTGGCAAAGCTCCTCGCCGAAAACATCGCCCGCTTCGAGGGCGTGGAGGTTCCCGTAGGCACGCTGGACATCACCCCCCATCGGGACGATCTTTCTCCGCTGGACAAGGCGGACCTGCGCGGAGAGTGTGCCTTCCCCTGCCCCGTAGAGGATAAAACCGTGGTGATTGTGGACGATGTGCTCTTTACCGGCAGAAGTGCCCGCGCCGCCATCGAGGCAGTGTTCGCTTTCGGCAGGCCGCAAAAGCTGCAGCTCGCCATTCTGATAGACAGAGGCCATCGGGAATTGCCCATCCGCGCCGACTATGTCGGAAAAAATCTTCCCACCGCGCGGGAAGAGACCGTTGAGGTCTGCCTTCCCGAATACGACGGAGAGACAGCCGTTTATATTTGCAAAAATGGAACAAAGGACGATTTGACCCATTGACAAAGCGCCCGCTTGGTGCTATACTCACTTCAAATGATCTTTAATCCGATACAGCGAGATCGGCAAGATTGTCATAACGCCGTCGGCCACGGAATAACCTGTGACGGAATGTTTGTCATGCCATGCCTTGCCGGATCCGGCAAGGCTATTTTTATGGAAAGCGAGGAACATGCAATGAGCAAAACCGTGCGCGCCACCGTTCATACGCATCCGCTCTTCCCCACATTCACCGCCGAAACCGTGGCGAATGCGCATCCCGCATTTCTCGATTCCTCCCTCAACCGTCCTGAATATACTGTTTTTCCCGGCTTTTGCGATGTGCACGTGCATTTTCGTGAGCCGGGATTTTCTTATAAGGAAACCATCGCCACCGGGAGCGCGGCGGCAGCGGCCGGCGGCTATACCGCCGTCTGTGCCATGCCCAATCTCGACCCCGTGCCGGACAGCGTGGCCCATCTGCAAGCGGAAGAAGCTTTGATCGCAGCGCAAGCCGGGATCCGGGTCCTTCCCTACGGCGCGCTGACGGTGGGCGAGCGCGGCGAACGCCCCGCCGATCTGCCGGGGCTCGCGGGCCGTGTCGTCGCCTTTTCCGACGACGGGCGCGGCGTGCAGAACGAAAGCATGATGCGGGAGCTGATGACGGCCTGCCGGGATCTCGGCAAGCTCATCGCCGCCCATTGCGAGGACAACTCCCTGTTGCGCGGCGGCTATATCCACGACGGAGAATATGCGCGGGCCCACGGCCACCGGGGCATTTGCAGCGAAAGCGAATGGGGCCCCATCCAGCGGGATCTGCGCCTGGCAAAAGAGACCGGCTGCGCCTATCACGTCTGCCACATCTCCTGCCGGGAGAGCGTGGAGCTTATCCGGCAGGCAAAAAAAGACGGGGTAAACGTCACCTGTGAAACGGCGCCCCACTATCTTCTGCTCACCGACGCCGACCTGCAGGAGGACGGACGCTTCAAGATGAATCCGCCCCTCCGCTCCGCCCGGGACCGTGCGGCCCTGCTCGAAGGGCTTCTGGACGGCACGATCGATATGATCGCCACCGACCACGCACCCCACAGCGCCGAGGAAAAGAGCCGTGGGCTGAAAAAAAGCGCCTTCGGCATCGTGGGCCTGGAAACCGCCTTTCCCCTGCTGTATACCCATCTGGTAAAAACAGGCCTTCTCTCGCTGGACAGGCTGCTGGAACTGCTGGCGGTCACGCCCCGCAGACGCTTCGGCATCGGCTTCGACGAAAGCTTCTCTGTTTGGGATCTGAACGCGGCTTATGAAATCGACCCCGCCGCCTTCCGCTCCATGGGCCGGGCCACCCCCTTTGCGGGAAAAACGGTCAGCGGAAGATGCCTTGCCACATATTTCGGGGGAAAACAAGTTTATCGATGGAGCGAGCGGAAGTGAAACAGTGTTTTTTTACGATAACAGAAAACCGGCCCTTGACGGAAACCGTCATGGAAATGAAGCTGGCGGGCGATACGTCAGCCATCACCGTCCCCGGTCAATTCGTCAACATCCGGCTGGAGGGCAGGTTCCTGCGGCGGCCCATCTCGGTGTGCTGCGCAGAGGAGGGCCTTCTGACGCTGATCTATAAGATCGTGGGCGGCGGCACCCGCCAGATGGCGGAAATGCACCCCGGCGCCCGGCTCGACCTGCTCTCCGGTTTGGGAAACGGCTTCGATCTGTCTTATGCGGGCGACGCGCCCCTGCTGCTGGGCGGCGGCGTAGGCGCCCCGCCCATGTACTGGCTGGCAAAGGAGCTGACCGCCCAGGGCGTGCCTGTCCGCGCGGTGCTGGGCTTCAATACAAAGAGCGAGGTTTTTTATGAGGAAGAGCTGAAAAAGCTGGGCGCCGAGGTCACTGTTACCACGGTAGACGGCAGCTACGGCGTCAAGGGCTTTGTCACAGACGGGCTTCCGGAGCGGTATTCCTACTTCTTCGCCTGCGGGCCCGAGCCCATGCTCAAGGCGGTCTGGAAGCACACGAACACGTCGGGACAGCTCAGCTTTGAAGAGCGCATGGGCTGCGGCTTCGGCGCCTGCATGGGCTGCTCCTGCAAAACGATCACCGGCTATAAACGCATCTGCAAGGACGGCCCCGTCCTGCGAAAGGAGGAGATCCTGTGGAAAACACCCGTGTGACGCTCTGCGGCGTCGAGCTGGACAATCCTGTGATCCCCGCCTCCGGCACCTTCGGCTACGGCTATGAGTTTGCGGAGCTTTACGATATCAACTGTCTGGGCACCTTCTCCTTCAAGGGAACGACCCGCGAGCCCCGCTTCGGCAATCCCACGCCCCGCATCGCGGACTGTACCGGCGGCATGATCAACGCCGTTGGCCTGCAAAATCCCGGCGTGGAACAGGTCATCTCCGAAGAACTGCCGAAGCTGAAAAAGGTGTTTCACAAGCCCGTCATGGCAAACGTCAGCGGCTTTTCCGTGGAGGATTACGCCTATACCTGCGAAAGGCTGGACCAGCAGGAGCAGGTGGGTTGGCTGGAGGTCAACATCAGTTGCCCCAACGTCCACGGCGGCGGCATGAGCTTCGGCACCGATCCCGCGGCGGCGGCCTCGGTGATCCGGGCGATCAAAGCGGTGACGAAGAAGCCCGTGATCGCAAAGCTCTCTCCCAACGTCACCGACATCACGGCTATTGCAAAGGCCTGCGAAGAAGCGGGGGCCGACGGCATCAGCCTGATCAACACGCTTTTGGGTATGCGCATCGATCTGAAAACCAAACGACCCGTCATCGCCAACACCATGGGCGGCTTTTCCGGCCCGGCCATCTTCCCCGTTGCCCTGCGGATGGTCTATCAAACGGCCCGGGCGGTAAATATCCCCGTGATCGGCATCGGCGGCGTCAGCACGGCAGAGGACGTGCTGGAAATGATGCTTGCCGGCGCCACGGCGGTAGAAGTCGGCGCGGCCAATCTGGTGGATCCCTTCATCTGCCGCGACATTGTGCGGGACCTGCCGGAGGCTATGCGGCGATATGGGATCGGCAATCTTTGTGATATCATTGGAGGAGTAACGCAATGGGAAAAGACGTGATCATCGCCTGCGATTTCGCAAGCGCAAAAGAAGCCTTTGCCTTTTTGGATCGGTTTACCGAAGAAAAGCCCTTTGTGAAGATCGGAATGGAGCTGTTTTACGCTGAGGGGCCGGAGATCATCCGCCAGATCAAATCCCGCGGCCATAAGATCTTTCTCGACCTCAAGCTGCACGACATCCCTACCACCGTGAAAAAGGCCATGGCCGTGCTTTCCGGGCTGGATGTGGATATCTGCAACCTGCACGCCGCCGGTACCGGCGCCATGATGCGCGCCGCGCTGGAGGGGCTGACCCGGCCCGACGGGACGCGCCCGCTGCTCATCGCCGTGACCCAGCTCACCTCCACCGATCAGGAGGCCATGGAGCAGGATCTCTGGATCCGCGAGCCTATCGATCAGGTGGTGATGCACTACGCAGAAAACGCGAAGGACGCCGGTCTGGACGGCGTGGTCTGCTCGCCGCTGGAGGCGGGAAAGGTGCACGCCCACTGCGGCGCGGGATTTCTCACCGTTACGCCGGGCGTCCGCTTTGCCGAAAGCGCCGCGGGCGACCAAAAGCGGGTCACCACCCCCGCGCAGGCAAAGGCGCTGGGCTCGGACTATATCGTGGTGGGACGGCCCATCACCGGAGCCGACAACCCGGTGGCGGCCTACCGCCGCTGTGTCGCGGACTTTAAGGATTGACTGAAAGAAGGAGGAAATCATATGGAAGAGCTGCAAAAAACCATAGCGAAGGATCTGTTGTCCATCGGCGCTGTGTTTTTCCGCCCGAATGAGCCCTTCACCTGGGCCAGCGGGATCAAAAGCCCCGTCTACTGTGACAACCGCCTCACGCTGACGGCGCCCGCCGTGCGTACCCATGTGGAAAACGGGCTGGCAGAGCTCATCCGCACCCACTTTCCCCAAGTTGAGGTGCTGATGGGAACATCTACGGCGGGCATCGCCCACGCCGCCATCACGGGGCATCTTCTGGGTCTGCCCATGGGTTACGTCCGCTCGGGCAACAAGGATCACGGCCGCCAGAACCGCATCGAAGGCAAGCTGGAGTCCGGCCAGAAGGTAGTCGTGGTGGAGGATCTGATCTCCACGGGGGGGAGCGTCATCGAGGTGGTGCAGGCCCTGCGGGAGGCTGGCGCCCAGGTGCTGGGCGTGGTGTCCATCTTCACCTACGGCATGAAACGAGGCCTGGAGCGGCTGGAAGCCGAACATGTGACCCATTATTCCCTGACGAATTTTGACTGTATTGCCGAAGTGGCAGCGCAGGAAGGGTATATACAGTTGGAAGATATCAAACGGTTGCTCGCATTTCGAGACAATCCCAATGACGAAAGCTGGATAGGAGGAACATTATGAGAAGCTTGATCGACGTACAGGATCTTAGCACAGGCGAGATCGACGAATTGATCGCCACCGCCTGCGACATCATCAAAAATCCCGCAAAATACAGCGAGATCTGCCACGGGAAAAAGCTGGCGACTCTGTTTTTTGAGCCGTCTACCCGCACCCGCCTGAGCTTTGAGGCGGCGATGTACGAGCTGGGCGGCCACGTGATGTCGGTTTCCAGCGGTGCCAGTTCTTCGGCCGCCAAGGGCGAAAGCGTGGCGGACACCGCCAAGACCGTGAGCTGCTACGCCGACATCATCGCCATGCGCCATCCGAAAGAGGGCGCTCCTTACGTGGCGGCACAGAACGCCAGCATTCCGGTGATCAACGCCGGCGACGGCGGACACAACCATCCCACCCAGACCCTGACCGACCTGCTGACAATCTACCGGGAAAAGGGCCATTTTGACAACCTGACTGTAGGCTTCTGCGGCGATTTAAAGTTTGGCCGCACGGTGCATTCACTCATCAGCGCCATGTCCCGCTATGCCAACGTCAAGTTTGTCCTGATTTCGCCCGAGGAGTTGAAAGTCCCCAGCTATGTCAAGAGCGAATATATCAAGAAAAAAGGCATCCCCTACACCCAGACCGAAGAGCTGATGGACGTGATCGGCGATCTGGACATTCTGTATATGACCCGTGTGCAGCGGGAACGTTTCTTCAACGAGGAGGATTACCTCCGTCTGAAGGACAGCTATATTCTCGATCCCAAAAAGCTGGAACAGGCCAAGTCCGATCTGTGCATTATGCATCCCCTGCCCCGCGTCAATGAGATCAGCATCGCTGTGGACGACGATCCCCGCGCCTGCTACTTCAAGCAGGTCCTCAACGGCAAATATATCCGTATGGCTCTGATTTTGAAACTTCTGAAGGAGGCTGGCACACTATGAACATCGACTCCATTTCCAACGGTATCGTCATTGACCACATCAAGGCCGACAACGGCATGAAGCTCTATGATCTGCTTCATCTGGCGAATCTGAACTGCTCTGTGGCGATTATCAAAAACGTCAACAGCAAGAAGATGGGCAAAAAAGATATCATCAAGATTGACGCAGATATCCCCATTGATCTGAATGTCATCGGCTTTGTGGATCCCAACGCTACCGTCAACATCATCCGCGACTGCAAAGTGGTGGAGAAAAAGGACATCGGTATGCCCGAAAAGCTGGTGAACGTGATCAAATGCAAGAATCCCCGCTGCATCACCTCCACCGAGCAGGAACTGGTTCACATCTTTAAGCTGGCGGACAGAGAGAACAAGACCTATCGCTGTATTTACTGCGAAACCAAGGCCAATATCTAACGGAACAGATCGTTTTTCCTGAAAAGCTGATTTGCTTTACAGTGATTGCGTTATCTGAAAAGCCGGCGGTGCGATACACCGCCGGCTTGTTTCAGTTTTTCAAGATCGACATCGGGTCGATCAGAAGGCCGTTTTCTGTCATTTCCAGATGCACATGGCACGGAAGCGCGCTTTCCGTCGCCATGGTGTTGCCGGCACGGCCGATGGTCTGGCCAGCGGACACCGTCATGCCCTCCTTGATGCCCTCTGCCGCAGCAAGGCCGCAGGTAAGGCTCTTCAGCCCTGCACCGTGATCGATCACAACGCAGTTTCCCAGCATCATGTCGGTGTAGATCCGCTCGACGGAACCTGCAAGCACCGCCAGCACCTCGTCGCCCTCGTCGCACAGAAAATCCACCCCGTTATGGGTGCGCCAGTCGCCCATGGTCTCGTCGGGGATCAGTTCATCGCCGGAATACTCTCGAAGGATCTCGCTTTCCCGCACAGGGAGCGCGTAGACCGGCTGCGTCACCGCGGCAGGCGCGCTCACCTGGACGGTAGAGGCCGCCGCCGGCTCCACCGCAGGCTCTGGCGCCGCCGTTTTGTCTGCGGGCTCATAAATAGGCGGCTGCGGATGAGAGCTCATCCGGTCTTCGCCCGTTTCTTCATGATCGTAAGGCGGTTTTTGCGCGGCCTCGGGCCGGTCCGCAGGGATCCCCTCCACACCGCTGGAAACGTTTTTGCCCGCTTCGTTCCCCGGCTGCATCAGAACCGGTGCGGAAGACGGTTTTTCGCTGCCCGTAAAGAACAGCACATATCCCGATACGCCGATGGCCACGACGCAGAGCCCCAAAACGATGTAAAAGCCCTTGTCCTCAAGAAATGCCACCAGCCGCTGTTTGAACGTACCTTTCTGCATCTTATGCACCTCCGGCAATAGTATCGCCGGAGAAAATGCCGATTATACGCCCTCTGTTTTTTCCGTCAGCGCCGCGCCGGGATAATAATGGGAAAGAATGGCTTCAAAGGTCTCGCCGGAAAGCGCCATATAGCGGGCGCCGTATTGGCTGAGTCCCACGCCGTGGCCATAACCTATGGTGGAAAAGATCAGTTCGTCGCCCTCGACCCGGATGGTAAAATTTGTGGAATTGAGACCAAAGCACTGCCGCAGTTCGGTGCCCTTGACCTTTGTGCCGCCCACCGTCAGGCTCCGGATCCCGCCCGCGGGCGAACGGTCCGCCTGAGAGATCCACTCCTCCGGCCGATCGGAAAAAGCGGCGTCGGGATGGCGCGCCGCCATCGCGGCTCGAAAATCATCCAGAGAAACGTGCGTCTCGCCAAAATAATTCCCGCAATCCTGCCCACCTGGGCTCGGCACACTGATCAGATACGGCATCTCTTCGCCCCATACGTCGCTGGCGCTCTCGGTCTGCTCCGCGGAAGCGGCACAGAACACCGCGGCGATGGGCTCACCGCCGTAAGTGAGGATCAGGCCATCTGTCTCCTTTACAGCGCGGCAGATCCGCTCTTGATACATCTCCGCTCCGCCGCCCCACAGGGACGAGGCCTGCGCCGCAAGATCCAGAAACGCCTCGCAATGCGCCGGATCGGTGCAGAGCTGTGCACCGTGATGGACGTCAGCTGCTTCGCCGTTGGAAAGCGCCGCCTTGTAAAGTGCATAAGTGCGCGCAGCCACCGCCTGCGCTTTAAGGGCTTCCTCCGGAAAATCCGCCGGCATTTCCGCCGCCAGAACCCCCTCAAGATAATCCCGCAGGGACAGTGTTTCCACCGCGCTGCCGTTCCAGAGCGTCACGGAGGCGCTTTCGTCAAAGCCTTTTTGCTCTGTCACAATGGCAGACGGCGATTCGGCAGCCGTTTTGTCATACAGCGGTGCGGGCGACAGCACCGCCTCAGGCGCCTCCGTCTTGACCGGGAAGGCGGCCGCCAGTGCCGGCATCACCAACGCCGCAAGGGTGAGAAGCGCGGAAAAACGAAGCAATTTCTTCATAAACCCATTCCTTTTTTCGTGATTCTGTGATATACTGTTTAAAAATCGTTTTGAAAAACGTGCGGTCCTTTTCTCAGATAGCATATGAGGAACCGCCGGATAATATGATGGTGATTTTATGAAAAAACTACCCCGTCTTTCTTTTGTTTATGTGATCCTGACGGCTTTGTTCGGAGTTGTGGTGGCCCTGTTCCGTGTAAAGAGCGGCGCAAGCGCCAGACTGCTGATCGTAGCCGTCGCTGCCGCCCTCATCCTTGCGGCGGCAGCCGCCGGGGTCGAGCGTTTTTTCAAAAAACACGACGTGCCGCAGGCCGAACCAAACCGGCTGACCTTTGCCCTGATCGCCTGCGCAGGATTTTTGTTTCTGGCTACGGCGTTTCTGTTCTTCCTAAAGGGCGGCGGCTCTTCCCTGCTGCGCGCCGTTTCTGCCGTGTTTGCCGCAGTGACAGGCGCTGCCGCGCTGATGCGGCTTTCCGAGCGTGACAAGACCGAGCGGGCGGCAGGATATTCCCTCCTCCCGATCTTTCTGGTGGGATTTTATCTGCTTTTGCTGTATCGCGGCAACGGCGACAATCCGTATCTTTTGAATTTTGGCTGTGAGATCTCCGTCTTTCTTCTGGTGCTCATTAGTCTCTATTCTTCCGTCGCCGGATGGTTTTTAAAACCCCGCCCCGCGGCGCGGCGCACCGTCATGAGCTGGGGCCTGGCGGCCTGTGTACAGGAGTGGATGTATTTTCTGCTTCGTCACGACAATGTGCTCGCCATCCGAAACTTTTCCGTGGGGACAATGATCCTTCTTTTGGCCTGCGCCTTTTTGCTGGCTGCCGCCCTGCTGGCGCCGCCCCATATCCTTCCAAAGCCCGCGCCGGAGGAGCAAGCCGAGGATGACGCCGCGGAAACCGCAGAAGAATAATTGCTTGAGAAAAACGCTCCGCCGCAGACGGAGCGTTTTAAGACTGAAAAAAGCCTGCTTCGCCGGGCTTTTTTCCATCATAGTTCTGTATTTTCTCTTATTTCCCGTCTGAAAATGGCGGAAAACTGCTCTTTCATCCTTCTTTGACGATCCAGACAAAGATAGGCGGATCGTTTTTGCGGTTTGCGAAGTCCACCGCCATCACAGACCAGACCCGGTCGTCCAGTCCGCGGACAAATTGCAGCAGGGCGTCGCGCTCGTCATACCCGTTGTTGCGACCGTAATAGATGCAAAGGCTCATGGCGCCGCCGGACCGCAAAAGGCGCAGCCCCGCCTCCACGGCGGGCAGGCTGGTCTCTTTTCGTGTGAATACATTGTGATCGCCGGCGGGCAGCCACCCGAAGTTGAACGCCACGGCGTCGACGCTCCCCTCGGCGGCATAAGCCGCCATATTTTCGTGCCCGTCCAGCACCAGGCGGACGTTTTCCACGCCCTCTTTTTGCAAAAGCGCCCCGGTATTCTCCATGGCGCGGGGCTGGATATCCATGGCCAGAACGCGGCCCCGTTCGCCCACCAGCCGGCTGAGAAACAACGTATCGTTTCCGTTGCCCGCTGTGGCGTCGACGACAAAGTCACCCGGCCGCACATGCTGCCGTAAAAACCGATGGGACAAGCCCAGTGCGTTCCATTCCCGGCTCATAAAGCTCCCCTCCGTTCCGCGTTTACTGAAACGATCATAGCACGGGAGCGGATATTTGGCAAGCGTCAGCGCATACGGCGCTTGATCTTGTCAATGACGCCCTTTTCCAGCCGCGAGACCTGAGCCTGGCTGATCCCCACCTCGGCGGAAACCTCAACCTGTGTTTTTCCCTCGTAAAAGCGCAGAGCCAGGATCCGCTTTTCCCGCGGCGAAAGGCTCTCCAGCGCCTCGCGCATGGCAATCTGTTCCAGCCAGCTATCGTCGGTGGATCGCTCGTCCCGCACCTGATCCATCACGCAGATGGCGTCGCCGCCCTCCTGAAACACCGGATCGTACAGGGAAACGGGATCGGCAATGGCGTCAAGCGCGAACACCACCTCTTCCCGCGGAAGCCCGATCTCCCGGGCAATTTCCTCCACCGTTGGCTCCCGCTGGTAAAGCGAGGTCAGCTTTTCTTTGGCAGTGAGAGCGCGATAAGCATTGTCCCGCATGCCGCGGCTGATTTTGACCCGGCTCCCGTCACGGAGATAGCGTCGGATCTCACCGATGATCATGGGCACGCCATAAGTGGAAAACTTCACCGGCTGCGATGTATCAAAGTTGTCGATGGCCTTTAAAAGCCCGATCACACCTACCTGAAACAGGTCGTCCATGGGCTCACCACGACCGGAAAACCGCTGTACCACCGAAAGCACCAGCCGAAGATTTCCCATTACGGCCTGCTCTTTCGCAGCCTTGTCGCCCTCCTGCGCGCTGCGGATGAGCGCCATGGTCTCGTCGTTTTTCAAAACCTTGAGCGCGGCGGTGTTGACGCCGCAGATCTCCACCTTTGCCTGCATACAATCGCTCCTTTTCCCGTTTGAGAAAAGTATCGGCAGGCCGCTGGTTTTTCATTCCAGTTTCAGCGGGCGTTCGTTCGTCAAATCCCGCCATATTCTGTCAAAGGGAGCGGAGCATCTCGCTTTTCAGGCGGCGGATGATCCGTTTTTCCAGCCGGGAAATATAGGATTGTGAAATGCCAAGGCGATCGGCCACCTCTTTTTGCGTCAGCTCGTCGCCACCCGCAAGTCCGAAGCGCATCGCGATGATGACGCGCTCACGTTTGGGCAGACGGGACAGCAGAACGCTCAAAATTTGCCGTTCCACATCGTCTTCAACCGGACGCATGACGCAATCGGGCTCTGTGCCCAACACGTCGGAGAGCAAAAGCTCGTTGCCGTCCCAATCGGTTTTGAGCGGCTCGTCCAGCGAGACCTCGGCCCGCTGGTTGACGCTTTTTCGAAGATACATCAAAATCTCGTTTTCGATGCATCTAGAGGCGTAAGTGGCAAGCTTGGCATTTTTGTCGGGGCGATAAGTGTTGACTGCCTTGATGAGACCGATGGTGCCGATGGAGATCAGATCCTCCAGCCCGACGCCGGTGTTTTCAAACTTGCGCGCGATATAGACCACCAGCCGGAGATTGCGCTCGATGAGGGTCTGGCGGATCTCCATCTGGGTACCGTCGTAATCCTTCAAAAGCGCCCGTTCTTCCTCAGCGGTCAGCGGAATAGGCAGTCGGTCAGCGCCGCTGATATAATAAACGTCCGTTATGTAAAGCTGCTTGACTTTCCACCTGATCCGTTGGAGAAACGCGATGATTTTTGCTTTCATATCATGCTCCTATCAATCCACGGCAATCGCCGCCCGTGTGGATGGGCTCCGGCGCGATGCCAAATAGATCGTCCTTCCGTTCTTTCCCGTCAACCCAAAGGCCCTCAGGCCGAAAAACCACGGCCAGCCCTCTTGCCGCCGCCGTTTGCAACGGCAGGAGCCAGAAGGGGCCTTTTTCGGTCTCACTGAGCTGCGCCAGCATTTGTTCCACGCAGGCCCCCTTACGGAGCAGCTCCGCCGTTTCCTTGGAAAACAACCCCGCCGCTGTCTCCCTGTCCACCAGGATCACGGGCCGCCCCGCAGATGGATCCCGCAGCAGGTTGCCGCTGTCCCGCAGGGCGCGAAAGCGGATCTCCCGCCCGTCGCACTGGGCCCGCACCTCCACGGTGCCGCGCCCCGGGACCGCCCTTCCCCGCCCCATCAGCCACATCGATGCTAGATACAGCAACCCGAAGCCTGCGCCCACCGCCAGCGCCGAGGCGCGGAAATACACGACTCCGTTGCGGGAAGCCGCCTCGCCGCCCAGCAGCGCAACCAGCATCACCAGTCCCGCCATGGCAAAGCTGAGAAAGGCGAACATCCCGCCGAGATGCAACAAGCGCCGGGGGCTTTGCCGTCCGAAGGCCGCGAAGGTCACGACGGCGCATACGCCCAGCCGCAGCGGAATGGAAAAAAACGGCGGGATCACCGGAAAATACAAGATCACGGCAAAAACCGCGCCGACAGCAGCGCCCAGTAGCAGAAACCGCCTCCTGCGATATTGTCCGCACAGCCGTGCGGTCAAAAACAAAAGGCAGTAGTCTACCGCGAAATTCAGGAAAAAGAGAGTGTCCACGTAAACGATCTTCATCCGCACCGCTCCTCGAGATCATGATATACCGCTGTCTGTGCGAAGTCTGTCTGTTTCGGCGGGAGGTTCGAAAAAAATTGGCTGACAGATATCGTCCTTTTTGCAAAAGGCAAGAAAATCACCTGGCTCTCCTTCAATCAGGACAGACAGGCTGAAATAGGGGGCAAGCGGGCTTTCTTCTCCCGGCCTGAAGGGCGCGAGATAATACCGCCGGTCGATCCAGTCGGCGCAAAGCAGGCCGCTGTCTGCGCTTTCAGCGGAATGACCCAGTTCTCCCCTTTCCGCGGGACGAAAGGCGGAAAAAGCCAGCGGCAGGCGCGGCAGATGCCCTTCGCCGGGCAGCGAACGGTCCACAAAGGCGCGTTGCGGGACAATCACGCGGGGCAGCCGCTTTTTCAGAACAAATCTTCCGTTTTGGGGCAGCATGACGCCCAGCGGAAGCTGTTCGTTTTCGCAAAGCAGGACCACCCGATAGATCCGGTCCGCCTCCATGGGGCACGAGGCGAAAAGAGCCGTCGTTTCGCCCGCGTGGCTCCAACGCAGCGTTCCAATCTCTCCTCGCTCCAGATAAAGGCCGCATTCTTCCATCCCGCCACCCCGCTTTCCTGCTCCACCATATGCGAAAACACGGCGGGATATGAAAAAGCGGGGCGCTTTTTGCGCCCCGCGGGAGAACGATATTGTTTATTGAATAGTATAGCCGCCGGAGATCAGAAGCGAGCAGCCGTTGGCCGTGCGGATCCCGTGGCCCTGAACGGTGACCGTATACAGATGGTTGGCCAGTAGCGCGCTGCCATTGTTCAGGATCCCAGCGTCGCTGACATCCACCAGCCCCGGCGTGCCCGGGGCGACGCAAACCGCCGCGCCGTCCCTCAGGATGGCCTGACAGCCGATCTCACAGGTCACCGTCTTCCCCGCAGGCACCGAGATCACCGCCCACTGTGCCGAACCGGAGGCCGGCGTTCCGCTCATCTGCTGAATGACGCTCTGGGCGATCTGATCCACCAGTTGCGCGTCGGCGGCGCCGGCGGAATAATTCTTCAGGACCTGATCCACATAGGCCTGAAGCTGGGCGTTCTGGGTCTGAAGGTCGCTTTCATAGCGGCTGAGGGCGGCGTTTACGCTACTGTCGATGTCCGCCTTTGTCGCGGGCAAAACCACCTGGTTTATGTAGCTCAAGGTGACCAACGGATCGTTTTGACCTCCATATTCCACAGCGATGGCATAGAGCCCGGCAAACATCATCACAGCGGTCAGCCCGCAAAGGATCCAAGTCCCCAAACGACTCTTTTTCACGTTATCCCTCCGTTGTAACGTCCCGTCCCGGGCGAAGCCCGAGACTGATGGCGATGGCCCCGTCGACGCGCTGCATGGCTTTTTCGTCCAGGCAGCCCATCCGGTCGCGCAGGCGCCTTTTGTCCAACGTCCGCATCTGCTCCAGCAAAACAATAGAATCCTTGGAAAGGCCGCAGGCGCGGGCCTCCAACTCGATATGAGTGGGAAGCCGCGTTTTGTTTTGCTGGGAAGTGATGGCGGCGGCGATGACAGTGGGACTGTAGCGGTTTCCCACATCGTTCTGCACGATGAGGACAGGCCGCACGCCTCCCTGTTCGCTGCCCACCACCGGACTGAGATCGGCGTAATAGATCTCGCCCCGGCGGACGATACTCTGACGGTTCTCCACTGTAATCACGCTCCGCAGAATGAAGTCGGACAAGTCCGCAACCATATCATTCCACGCGGGAACGCATTTTAAACGCAAATGCGCGGCGGGAGACCGAAATGCCGCGGCGTGTCACGACCCATTCTATGCGTGGGCCGCAAGTGCCGTTCTTAACAAAATCAGTATATCACGGATCGGGCGCGGTTGCAACCGGCTTTCGGGCCGTGAGCAAAAATTCCTCAATGTTCACGGTCAGGATCAGACGCCCGTCAAGATAAAGCTCCGCCGAAATGGGCTCAAGCATGTCGGCCGAAAGAACGACCTTTTTCATACCCTGTGTCCCGTCCGGAAAATCCTGAATATACTGCAGAACGATCCCTTCCCTACCGTTTTCACTTTGTTTTCCCCAGTTTGCGGGATATCCCTCGCGCAGATCGCGCAAAAGCCAAGGAAACGCGTCAACGGGCGTAAAGCCCGGCGCCTCCGGCGTCATAGCATCCAGCGATATGTCCGCATAGGAAATGCTTACTCCGTCGTCGCCGCAGATCGCCTCGATCCCTGCCACCGACTGGGGCGCAAGGACGGTAACGTAGGTCCCTTCTTCCAACTCCTCCGCCGAAAGACGGTATTCCGCGTAATAACCGCCGTGTGTGACCGCGGTCACCGTTGCCCGCGCCAGCGCATTGCCGTATTGGGCGGAAAGCATTTCTGGCTGAAACCGCTTTGCACCGCAGCCAGAGAAAAGAAGCATCCCTGCCAGCGCAAAAGAAAAAAGCCGCCGCATATCCATCACCTCGAAAAGAAGATATGCGCGCGGCTTTTGCGTTATTCTTCCTGCAAAAGCGCCGTGCAGAAGGCGGCCGCATATTCGCCCGTATGGGTCACAGACACGGCAAGCCGCCACGCGCCGTATTGCCGGGCGGCGCTGCCCGTCAGCGTGACAAAGGGCGCGCCGCGCCCGGTCCAGTCAAGGCCGAGCTCCTGCGGCAAAAGCCCGAACAACCCACGCCCCAGCGCCTTGGCCACCGCCTCTTTGGCGCAGAAAATCCCCGCCGCCGTGGCCGCGGGATGTCCGCTTTTCTCGATGTGGGCACGCTCCCGCTCGGTAAATATCCGCTCGCAGAAATGCTGGTTTTTCAAGATCGTGGAAAACCGCTCAATCCGCTCCATGTCGATCCCGTTTTGAAGGGTCATGCTCCCACCTCTTTCGCTGCTGCACGGCCGGCGCGGATGCCGCTGCACCAGGCCCAATGCAGGTTATATCCGCCGCAATCGCCTGTTATATCCAGAATTTCACCGGCAAGGTATAAGCCTTTACACAGCTTTGATTCCATTGTGTTTTCGTCAATTTCAGAAAGCGGAATGCCGCCGAAGGTGACCTGTGCCTGGCCATAGCCCTGTACGCCGGTAATGGAAAACCGCCAATGCTTGAGCAAGCGCACCAGCGCGGCCAGCTCCGGGTCGGTCAGCGTTTCGCAGCGGCGGGAAAGCGCACCGAAGCCCGCCTGCTTCATCAAGGTAAAGCCCAGCCGCTTATGCACCGTCCCCAGAAGAAACCGTTCCAGCGGCGCCGCGGCAAATCGGCTGCGCCGGGTGCGCAGCTCCCGAAGCAGCGCGGCTTCTTCCTCATCGGAGAACAGATCGAGTTCGGCAAAGCTGGGGCGTTTTTTCGCTTGCGGCAGCAAAAGGGACAGATCCATCACAGCGATCCCCGAAAGGCCGTATTCAGTGAACAGTACCTCGCCCCGCCGTGTTCCAAGGCAAGTCTCTCCCGAAAAAATGGAGACTTCCGCAGACGCGCGGATACCTTTCAATCCGCCAGAGGTCCGCATATCGCAGCAAAGCGCCGTAAGCGCCGGATAAAGCGGCGTACAGCTGTGTCCCAGCGACTTAGCCAGCGCATAGCCGCTTCCGTCGGAGCCAAGTTTAGGCGCAGCGCGGCCTCCTGCGCACAGAATCACCGCGTCGGCGGAAATATGCTGCCCCGCGTCTACGTCGAATCTTCCGTTTGCCGCGCGGATGCTTCTGACCGGAGCCGGGCAAACGATCTCGATATGCCGCTCCGCAAGCGCAGCCAGAAGCACGTCCAGCACCATGGAAGCCTGCATGCAATAGGGATAGATCCGACCCTCGTCCTCCTGCGTCCAGCGGAGTCCAAGATCCTCAAAAAAGCTAAGGGCCGCCGCGGGCTCCATCCCGCGCAGCACCGCCGCGGCCTCCCGCGGCGTCGAGGAGTGATAATGGGATGCGCAGGCCTGCTGATTCGTCAGATTACAGCGGCCGTTTCCGGTGGCCAGCAGCTTTTTCCCCACCCGGTCCAGCCGCTCCAGCAGCAGGATGCGGGCGCCCGGCGCGGCGTCTGCGGCGGAGATGGCCGCGGCAATGCCGGCCGCGCCGCCTCCCACAATTAGGATGGTTTTCATGAAACCCCTCCCAAAACTTATTTGTCACGCTCAGTATACCATATTCTCCACCTTAAAACAACGCGGACGCGGCGGCTTTTTCCCGCCGAAAAATTAAAAAATGGGGTTGCATTTTTCGAAGCGTTGTGCTATGATAAATAAGCATTCGCAGCCATGGCGGAATTGGCATACGCGCTAGCTTGAGGTGCTAGTTCCAGTAATGGATTGAGGGTTCAAGTCCCTCTGGCTGCACCATCATAGAAACCTCTTTTGTCTACATGGACAAGAGAGGTTTTCCGTTGTTGAGGTCCCGGCGGAAAGATGATATAATCTCTCCGAAAAACCGGGATTGTACTGACAGAGAGGATTGTTTGATCATGGTTTATGAAAAAAGCTGCGGCGCAGTGATCTATTCCGAACAAGACGGAAGGCGTCTCTACCTTGTCGAGCTGATGCAGAAAGGGCACTGTTCCATCTGCAAAGGTCACGTGGAGAAAAATGAGTCGGAACACCAGACAGCTGAGCGGGAGATTTTTGAAGAAACTGGTCTTTTCGTGGCTTTTGTGAACGGATTTCGTGAAACCATTGAGTACAGCCCCTATGAAGATTGCAAAAAAACAGTTGTTTTCTTTCTGGCCTATGCGGACAGCCTTGATGTAACCGTACAGGAAGAAGAGGTCAGAGAAATACGATGGCTCCCCATTGAAGATGCCATGGAAATCCTGACCTTTGAATCAGATCGGGAAACACTGCGAAAGGCAGAGGAGTTTTTGAACAACTGACTCCCGACAGCATTTCAGTTAACTCCCGTTTGTCGGGATGCCGCGTACATTAGCTTTGTCTGCCGGGACAAGAGAGGTTTTCTGTTGTTGAGCTTCCGGCGGAAGGATGTTATAATCTTCCCAACGAATCGAAGGTCGGAGACTAAAGCGAATGAAACGAAAAACAGCCAGGGAGATCCTCGCGGAATCCTTCCGGGAGCTTGCGGGAAGCAGGCCGGTGGATAAGATCACAGTCCCGAACATTATAGAAAACTGCGGTTACTCAAAAACCACCTTTTATCGGCTGTTCAAGGATAAATACGATCTCATGGCCTGGGATTACGCCCAAAGGCTCCAGGCGATCGTGGGTCAGACCGAAAAGGAAGATTATGAGTGGAAGCAGATCCTTTGGGATGTCGCGCTGCTTTACAACGAGCAGAAAGACTATCTGAGAAACCTGCTCCTGCATACAAGCGGCTATGGATCCTTCTCACGACACATGAAGCAGCTTCATATCGAAAGCCTGACCAAGTGTGTACTGGATGCGTCCGGTCTGAAGGAGCTGGACGTTAAGACAGAGATGTATATACGGACCTACTGTCAGGGAACGGTCGATCTGAGCTGCGATTGGATCCTGGGTGTATTTCAGGTGACGCCCGAGGAATTGGCAGCGGTTTTTGAAGACTGCCTGCCGGTCCCTCTTCATAAATACCTTCTCTGAAAACGGAACGATTTAGAGAAAAAGTCCCATAACGGGACTTTTCACAAAAAGCATCATTTGAAAGTCTCTCTCATCTCCGTATAATGTAGTTGTGCGCGATAAGGCGGTGCATGACCGCGTTGAATCAATAAGGATCAGGCCATAGAGGTACCCTGCGAAACGGAAGGCCGCCTGAAGCTCGCACAGGACGAGCGGCCGCAGCCGAAGGAATTACCGGATAAAGCGATCAAAAAAACGGAGGTATGAACATGGAGATCAAAGCAGTAAAGTTCAGAAAAGACGGTTTTTACACCCAGCCCTTCATCTTCGGCGGAGAGGAGGGCATGGAAAAATTCGACAAGAACATCCGTTATCGCGGCAGCTTGCAGAACTACCTGATCGATACCGGCGATGAGGTCATTCTTGTCGACACCGGACTGCCGGCCGGAACGCCCGAGGAAGTGCCGGACGAAAACAGCCCTATCTTTACCGGAAAAGACATTTGCAGCTACATGGAAGCGTTCGCCGCCCTCGGATATAAGCCGGAGCAGGTCACGAAGATCCTGCTGACCCATAAGCACGCCGACCATTCCGGCGAACTGAAATCCTTCCCGAAGGCAAAGATCTACGTGAACGCGGACGAGATCGGCGCAGACGAGCTGAAAGGGCTCGAAAACATCATCCCCGTAACGTTCACCGACGGCGCCTATTACAACTTCCCGGCCAGCCAGAAGATCGCGGAGGGGGTCTATTTCATTAAGGCGAAGGGCCACACCAACGGAAACAGCATCGTGATCGCGGAAAACGGCGGTTTGTTCTATATGCTCCACGGCGATATCACCTATATGGATGAGGCGCTGTATGAGAACAAGCTCTCGGTGGTGTTTGTTGATCTTCCCGCGGCGCGCGAGACGCTTGATCGCGTCCGTGATTTCGTTCGCGATCATCCGACGGTCTATTGCGGGACCCACACGCCCCAGGGTTATGAGAATCTTGAGGCCAATCGTGTGATGGATCTGGACAATCCCGTGCCGACGGTGCTGGCGGAAGTGGATTTCTCCGCGCAGCAAGCCAGCGGGAAATACGTCTGCTCGATCTGCGGCTATGTGTATGATCCGGCAGAGCATGACGGCGTCGCGTTTGAAGACCTGCTCGACGATTGGAAGTGCCCTCGCTGCAAACAGCCGAAGGAGAAGTTCAACAAGGCGTGATCCATTTATTTAGAACAGCGTTTACATGGTGAATGACATTTGATTCTGAGTGATAAATCCCCGATTACCGAGATGCCGCGTACATTTAGCTTTTCTTAGCTTGGTTTCGGTACTTTTTGCACGTCTTAAACATCAAAGAAACCTCTTTTGTCTACCAGGGCAAAAGAGGTTTCTTCTTTTTCTGGGGGCAAAAAATCAGGGCAATACAGTAAAAATGGGCTTTGCGGCGATCGATCTACTGTTGCGGATGAACCGTTCCATTCAAGCGGAGGGAACCTTCGGCATTCTCAATATGACCGTTGGTACAAGCGAATAGTGCGCAGAGGGCTGGATTCCGCGAGGTTGGAGCTGTATTGGGTTTCTATCGGCCACAATCTCTATGAAAATGCTACAACAAAACCGTCAAGCTCTGCGAAGCTACCTGAGTTTTCCACAGGCTTCCGTTTGTAGGGTAGGGGTAGTATACGTTTTGAAAAACAATCTTTACCTTTGGATTAAAAGCAGAGGCTGTGAAGTGCGGGAGAGTTTGCGCTCTCCCGTTTCTTCACAGCCCCTTGCGTTTTCCTATATAAGCTTCAGTTTCCCACCACTTCGCCGGGGTTGGCAGCGGAGTGAGCGTTGGACCACATCTTCTCGAAGGCCGCCCAGTCGCGCACGGGAAGCTCACGCTCCCAGTTTTCGTAAGCGCCGCTCATAGTATATTCGTGGCTGTTGGTCGCCTCTTGCACGTCGGCGTAATACCAGACGGTCTTATCCATGTTGTCCGGCCACACGATCATCTCCCATTCTGGCAGCAGGTGATCCTTGTGGGGCGCACGCTTGAGCACGCGGTTCACGATGGTCATGGCCTCGGCCCTGGTGATGGGCTGGTCGGGGCGGAAGGTGCCGTCGGGATAACCGGTGATCAGGCCCTGCTCCAGTGCCATATTGATGGCTTCCTCGGCCCAATGCCCGATGGTGTCGGAGAATTTGGATGGACCGACCTTGGCATCCTGGAAGAACCGGATCGCCATGGCCGCGAACTCGGCGCGGGTGATCTTGCCGTTGGGTTTAAAGCTGCCGTCGGGATAGCCATTGATGATGCCGCCGTTTTCCATGGTAGAAATAGCGTTATTGAACCAGTCGGCCTCCTGCACGTCGGTGAAGGAATTGGCGGTGCTCCACACCGCGTCGCGACTCTCGTCGGTCAGCATGCGGAAGAAAATGGTAACGGTTTCCGCTCTGGTGATGGTGCCGTTTGGCTGCACCGTTCCGTCGGGATAGCCGATGATATAAGCATAGTGGTCCTTGGTGTTCAGCTCAGGCCTCGGATCGGGATCAACCGGGTTAGTGGGATCGACAAAGGGCTCTGTTTCCTTCGTGTTCGTTACAACCCAAACGCCGGGCTCCGTTTCTTCAAAGGTGGTTTCATAGCCTTCCACCTTATCTTCTGTGATGGTGTAAACGATCTCTTCGCCATTGTTATACACATACAAATCTTCGAAGACGTAAGTCCAATCGTCCTGTGCGCCGATCTCCACATGTTCAAGCTCTTCCCCATCGGCATACAGGCGGATCGTAACGTGGTTCGGGCGATTTCTGCCATTGCCCTCCCAAACCTTGGTGACCTCAATGCTGCGCTTTGCGATCTCATGGGTATTGGTAACGTCAAAACCGTTGATCGTAGTAGTATAGGCATTCACCGCTTCCTCAGTGATCGTATATTCGATCTCCTCGCCGTCATCATACTTGGGCAGATCGGTGAAGCTCCACTTCCACTCATCTTCTTCTGTCACGGTCTGGCTGGCAACCTCCGTGGTGCCGTCCATCAAATGGATGGTAATGCTCTGCGGACGGACGCCGTCGCGGTTGTTATCATCGTCCCAGGTTTTTGTGCCTTCGATGGTTATCGTTTCGATCTCGTGGGTATTGGTAACGTCAAAACCGTTGATCTCGGCCTCGTAGCCGGCAACCGAGTCTTCGATGATCGTATAGACGATCTCTACGCCGTCGCGGTACACGGGCAGATTCTCGAAAGTCCATTCCCAACCGTCCGCTTCGCTGACTACCTGGCTGGCAACCTCCGTGGTGCCGTCCATCAAATGAATGGTAATGCTCTGCGGACGGACGCCGTCGCGATTGTTATCATCGTCCCAGGTCTTGGCGACGGTGATGCTGCACCGAATGGTCTCGTTGGTCACTTCCCAGACGCCGTCTGCGGTTTCGGTAACGGTCGTATTATAGCCCGTCATCGTGTCTTCTTCTACCGTGTAGGTAATCTCTTCGCCGTTACGATAAACGGGCAGATCTTCAAAAACACAGATCCATTTATCCCCGGCGGTAACAGTACAATGATCCACTTCCTCATCGTTTGCATACAAACGGAAAGTGACGCTTTCAGGGCGGTAATTACTCTCGCCGTCGTCGTTCCAGATCTTGGTGACGGTGATATCCCGCCGGATGGTCTCGTTGGTTACTTCCCAGACGCCGTCTGCGGTTTCGGTAACGGTCGTATTATAGCCCGTCAGCGTGTCTTCTTCTACCGTGTAGGTGATCTCATTGCCATTCTCATCATAAATCGGGACAGCTTGGAACGTACAGCTCCACCCGTCAGTAGCTGTGACCGTGCGGCTGTCAACTTCCGCACCGTCGGCATACAGGCGGAAAGTGATACTATCGGGACGATAAGCGTTCTCGCCCGCGTCGCTCCAAGTCTTGGTGACGGCGATATCCCGCCGCTCCAGGTGGGCCTTGGGCGAGGTGATCTTGTATTCTTTCTCCTTGCCGTCGCCCAGGTCAACGGTCAGCTCTGCCGATTCGTTGGTATCGACCCAGCGGTTGACTCCGCCGGCCTCCGTATCCACCGCAACGTGGATTCTGATGGTCAGCTCGGTGCCTGCCTTGTACTCATCGATATTAAAGGTAACAATGCTCGTTTCTTCATTGATGGTGTATCTGACCTCCGCGCCGTCGGCGGGATCGGCCTCCCACTCGATCTGGGCTCCCTCGCTGATCTTAAAATAATTCGAAAGCTTGTCGGTCAGTGTAATTCCCTTGACCGGGACCCCGACTTCGGCAAAGGTGCTGTCGTAGGCATAATCGAAATAATAATCCTGATTATCCCTTAAAAAATAATTCTGCATTCCATACTTCACCAAATAGCCGGTTCCTGTGGCAGCATCATAAAGCGTCCGCGTTTCTCCGTGCCACAGGGTATCGTTGGGGATACCGTCGATCGTAATCTCGTCCATTTCCCCCAGCAGGGAGGGATTTGCCATCGCAATGATCTCGTTCCACATCCGATAGTGCAGGGAACCGTCGGTCACACTGTTGATGCCGTCTCCCTCTTCCATCGGGGAATACCAGAACCCCGGCTCTTTAAACCTTCCCGTGCTATCAAGACCGACAGAAAAGTATTTTTTGTTCATGCGGTAGTCATAGAGAAGGCCCCAGCAATCGTATTGAATGTCGGGATACGTGAGGGAATGATTCGTGCAGGTCCCATCCCACTCATAGGGGACGCCGAGCGTGATGAGCCAATTGTGTTTAAGATCCGGCGTCAGCGCGATTGCGCCGCTGCCTAAAATACCGTCAAAAGAAACGTAGATCGCCGCCGGATCGCGCACAGGCACGGTCAGCGTCTGAGCGGGGTTGGATTCCAGTGCCATGGCATCGTCCATGCCTGCCAGATAGGCATACAGGCCGGTATACAGGCTGCGCATAAAATGGTTGCCGGCATAATCCCAGTTAGTTGTGGGGATCCCCTGGAAACCGCCCCAACCGTCGCCGGTATAGTCGCCGTCGAGCAGATTGAGATAATCAGCTTTCCCGTCTTCATCGGTATCCTGTCCCACATTTTCCACGATGTGAATGTCGCTGTAAGTAGTTATGTAAGTTGAAAAAGGACGATCGTCGCTGTTCTCCTGTCTTTCTCCCGTGACCGTAATCACATCCACCCGATCATAGGCATCCAGCAGATATTCCAAATTTCTTTTGGCAATATCCTTCGTGAATCCGTGTCCGCAGCAGGGCGTGAAGGCATACAGCGCCGTTTGATCATTCAGGCTGTCCACATTCAGCTTGGTTTTGAAGGTGATCACGCCCTCGGACTTTCCGGCATTCGACCAGTCAAACTGCTTGGTGAGGTACTCGTCCGCACTGTCCATATCCGCACGGGTGTAAGTGCCGCTGTCATACAGCGACGGATCGTCCTCGTCCAGTTCTTCGTCCTCGGTGTCGGCGACGTAAACCTTGCCGTCATGCGTCACGGGGTCCGCATCGTCACCGTTGCCGCCGTCAACCGCAAGTGCCGCTGTCGGCGCCGCCTGAAGCAGCATCAAAAGCGCCAGTGCAATGGCAAAAAACCGGGTTTTCTTCATGCTTATCTCCTCCTGCATTTATAAAAATCCTGTTGGGATTTTATTAAAGACAAACGGAACACAAACGGATTACACGAATCCTTTCGTATTATAGTGTACGGAGTTTTTCTGTCAATCAATTTTTTCAGTTATTCTTTAAAGGTAGTGTCAAGAAAATTGCGCAAATTTGTTTGGAGCCCCTATGAGTGAAGTCAACCGGCGAGGGAGACGTCCATTGCCTCCAAGTGCTTCATGCTCATATACTTTTTGTTGCCCCACTGTGATCCGGCCACATGCCGCAGCCTGACGCAGACCAGCATCAATTCCAGATCGTAGGGCTTGTTGCCGCGCTCTCCTTTGTAATAGAACTGCTGAATGCGTGCGATTCACGCTCCCCACGGAATGATGCGATTGATTTATTCCAGAAACTCTTTTTTCTTTGTCCGCACTTGTGCCAGCTCGTCGGTGAAGGCGGACAGACTCAGTTGTTTGTTCATGCGTAACGTATATCACTCTCTGCGCTCATTTGCACCACCGTTTTTCTGTGCGGTGTTGCCTTAACTAATAAAAAAGCGCCGGAAAAACCGGCGCTTTTTTACAAAGTATAGATCAGATCGTTTGTTTAATGACAAATATTCTGTTTTTGGACCTTATCCCGCAGGAAGTCAAGCGGTTTCAAACAGAAACCATCCTCCGAAACCGGCCTTACGCGTCGATCGTGGATATCCTGTTTGTGATCTCTTCAATTACGTCGAGCACGATACGCACCGTATCGAGCGATGTAAACGTCGTGACGCCGTTTTCCACCGCGCATCGGCGGATGAAGGCTCCGTCGTCATGATGTAGACCGGAAAAAACCGCGCGGGTGTTGATAATATAGCTTACATATCCGGCACGGATAGAATCGAGGATCTCGTCGCTGCCGTCGCTCAGTTTTTTCTTGATCCTCGTGCGGATTCCGTGTTCTTTCAGGAAATTCGCAGTGCCCTCGGTCGCCTCAATATTGAAGCCGAGCTCATAGAATCGCCTGATCAGGGGCAGAGCCTCCTCTTTTGTTTCATTCGCGAGGGTGACGAAGACCGTTCCGTAATCCACCATCTTCATGCCCGACGCCTGAAGTGCCTTATACATCGCCCTGTTGAGCTTTGCGTCATACCCGATGGCCTCGCCTGTCGATTTCATTTCCGGAGAAAGGTAAGTGTCGAGGCCGCGTATCTTTGAGAAGGAAAAAACCGGCACTTTTACATAATGCCGCGCCCTTTCCGGAAGATAGAGGTCAAAAATCCCCTGCTCCTTGAGGCTCTTGCCCAGGATGACCTCGGTGGCGATATCGGCAAGGCTGTAGCCCGTTGCTTTCGAGAGAAACGGAACGGTTCTCGACGAACGGGGATTGACCTCGATGATATAGACGTCGTCGTTTTTATCCACGATGAACTGAATGTTGTAAAGGCCCACGATCCCGATGCCGAGACCGAGCTTTTTCGCATACGTGAGGATCGTTCCTTTGACCTTGTTGCTGATGCTGAATGCCGGATATACGCTGATACTGTCTCCCGAGTGGATGCCGGTACGCTCCACAAGCTCCATGATGCCGGGAACGAAAACGTCATGTCCGTCGCAGATAGCGTCGATCTCAACTTCCTTGCCTCCGATATACTGATCAACGAGAACGGGTTTGTCCTCGTCGATCTCAACGGCTGTCCTTAAATAATGGCGGAGCATCTCCTCATCGGCCACGATTTCCATCGCTCTGCCGCCGAGAACGAAGCTCGGGCGCACGAGGACGGGATAACCAATCTCCTTCGCGACGCGCACGCCGTCTTCAATATTTGTGACGGCCTCTCCCCTGGGATGCGGAATCTCCAGCTCATCTATCATCTTTTCAAACAGGTCCCGGTCTTCGGCGCGCTCGATCGCCTGGCAGTTTGTGCCTATAATGTCAACGCCGCGTGCTTCAAGCGGCGCCGCGAGATTGATCGCCGTCTGTCCGCCCAGCGACGCGATCACGCCTTCCGGATTTTCAAACGCAACGACATTCAGCACATCCTCGACCGTGAGCGGCTCAAAATAGAGCTTATCCGCCGCGGTATAATCCGTCGAAACAGTCTCGGGATTGTTGTTTATGATGATGGCCTCATAGCCCGCCTTTTTGATCGTCGAAACCGCATGTACCGTAGAATAATCAAACTCTATGCCCTGGCCGATCCGGATGGGACCCGCCCCGAGAACGAGCATTTTTTTCATGTCGCCCAGTCTGCTTTCATTTTCCGCATGATAAGTGGAGTAGAAATACGGGATATATGCGTTTGTGTGGCAGGTGTCTACCATTTTATAGGCTGGCATCAGCCCGTTTTTCCGGCGGAGCGCAAAAACATCAGCCTCCCCCGTTTTCCACAAGAGCGCAATAAACTGATCGCTGAAGCCCATCTTTTTCGCTGCTTTGAGCACCTCCGCGTCGTTGGGATGCGCTTCGATAACGGGTTCAAAATCCACGATCCGCTTGATCGTCTCGAGGAAATACGGCGTGATCATCGTAATCTTGTGGATCTCGTCAATGCCGACGCCTTTTCTCAGAAGCTCCGCGACGGCAAAAATGCCGTCCGAGCGGAATTCCTTCAAATATTCCATGATCTCCCCCGCCGTCATGCCCGCAAACTTCGGCATGGTCAGATGACAGGTGCCGATCTCCAGGGAACGCACGGATTTCAGGAGGCACTCTTCCAGCGTCATGCCGATGCCCATAACCTCGCCCGTCGCTTTCATCTGTGTGCCGAGCGTATTGGATGCGGTCGGGAATTTATCGAACGGGAAGCGCGGCAGCTTCGCCACCACATAATCGAGCGACGGCTCAAATCGGGCGGTCGTATTGGCAATGGGGATATCCTCAAGCGCCATGCCCACCGCGATCTTGGCTGTGACCCTTGCGATGGGATATCCGCTCGCCTTTGAAGCAAGCGCCGAGCTCCTCGATACGCGCGGATTGACCTCAATCAGAAAATACTCCGAGGAGTTCGGATTGAGTGCAAACTGCACGTTGCAGCCGCCCTCTATTTTGAGTTCGCGGATAATTTTCAGCGCGCTGTCGTTCAGCATCTTGAGGTCATGGTCGTTCAACGTCATGATTGGCGCTACAACAACAGAGTCGCCCGTGTGAACGCCGACGGGATCCACATTCTCCATGCCGCAGATCGTGATCGCGGTATCGTTGGCGTCACGCATAACTTCAAACTCAATTTCCTTATACCCTTTTACGCTTTTCTCTATCAATACCTGATGCACGGGGGAAAGCTTGAATGCGTTTGTGCCGATCTCAACAAGCTCCGCCGCGTCGTTCGCAAAGCCGCCGCCCGTTCCGCCGAGGGTGAACGCGGGGCGCAGGACGACGGGATAGCCGATCTTTTCCGCCGCTTTCAGCGCCTCTTCAACGGAATAGGTTATCTGGGACGGGATAACGGGCTCGCCGATCTTCTGGCAGAGCTCTTTGAAAAGCTCCCTGTCTTCCGCGCGCTCTATGCTCGAGCTGCTCGTTCCGAGTAGCTCGACTCCGCATTCCCGCAATACGCCTTTTTTCTCAAGCTGGATCGCAAGATTCAGGCCGGTCTGGCCTCCGAGGCCGGGAATGATCGCGTCCGGCCGCTCATAGCGAAGGATCTTTGCCACATATTCCAGCGTCAGCGGCTCCATATACACCTTGTCGGCCATTGTCGTATCGGTCATGATCGTCGCAGGATTGGAGTTTACAAGCACGACTTCATATCCCTCTTCTTTCAGCGCGATACATGCCTGGGTGCCCGCATAGTCAAATTCCGCCGCCTGCCCTATCACAATGGGGCCGGAGCCAATAATCAGGATCTTCTTGATATCTGTACGTTTTGCCATCTTCTGTCCTCCATTTCACAACTTTCCGCAAATCAAAAGCGGCGCAAAAAAAAACTTGCCTCTTCGGCAAGACATAAGAGTACCTTTCGGAACAACATTTCACTTTACTCATTCTTGCCGGTCTCTCTGTACCGCCTTAAAGAATTACCTTTATTGGTATAGCATAAACAACACCCTTTGTCAAGAAAAAAGAGGCGCCGCACAGAAAAAACACACGGATAACCAAAAAGCGCCGTATTTTCCCAAAAGTGCGAAGCCACCTCTTTTGCCGCTCAGGCAAAAGAGGTGGCTTCGATGGTGCAACAGAGCAATTCAAATTCGAACCCGTTTTTTGTTCTGCAAGCGCGGCGTTGAGATCGTCAGAGGTTTTGAATAGCTGTGTTGGTTTCCCGCAACTGCTGCTCGTACAGCAGGAGGTTGACATTCTCCCTGTCCTGCAAGTCCATGAGCATGGAGACAATGGCTTCTATGGTGGCATCGTCCATCACCATCTTCATGGTTTCGCTGACAACCAAATCCTCAATGATACCCTCCGCGCCCTCGGAAATGACCTCGGTAGCGGACACCACCTTGACGCCGTTCTTTTTCAGCGCCGCTTTATATCGGGCGCTGTCATAGCGGTTCCGGGCAAAGCGGTCCAGCTTCCAGACGATAATCATACTCTCGCCTCCCTTCGCGGCGGTTACTCCTCCCCCTCCATCATTCTCAACAGTGTTTCTTTCAGCTTTCCGTTCATGGGAGATTGGGGATCAAAGCACATTTCAATGAAACGGCGCATTTCTTCCTTCTCCGGCGTGTACTTGGGCTTGAACTCGTAGGTCGTCCCCTGCGGTTGATCCGTCCGGGCAAAGATGTAATCCAACGACACATCGAAGTAATCCGCATAGCGGCGAAGCAGCGGGATCGGCACGCCGGATTGTCCGTTCTCATAGCGGTTGATGCTGGACTGCGTGGAGCCGATGGCCTCGGCCAGCTTCGCCTGGGGCAGACCGATGCTCTCCCGAAGCGCCTTCAATCGTTTACCCACTTCTTTCATCGTATCGACCTCCAATTTGGGTTGACTTCATTATAACTCAAATTGTGAGATAAGGCAACCCGGAAAGCAAAAATAGCCGCAATTGTTTTTGCTTGGAATTGACGCGGTACGTCGGCAATTCCCTCCGACCACGCAGGCAGACGGAGGATAAAACAAAGCGGCGCGGCTGTCATGTATTGACAGTTCGCGCCGTTTTTGTTTTGCGGGTTCTGAATCTCGGTTCGGGGAACACCGCTTCAATCGCCGCGGCAAAACCGGTCAGGTTGTCCGTACAGGCAATGAAAATATCCTCAACGCCACGATTTTTCATGCTGTTGAGCACCGTCGCCCAGAACTTCGCGCTCTCGTTTTCGCCCACCCACATGCCGAGAACGTCCTTCTTGCCATCCAGATCAATGCCGATGGCGATATACACGGCCTTCTTGATAATCTGCCCCTCGCTGCGGACATGGTAGTGAATGGCGTCCAGAAACACCACTGCGTAAATCGGCTCCAGGGGCCGCTGCTGCCACTCCTTAGCGATGGGGAGTATTTTGTCCGTGATCCGGCTCACCGTCGTATCCGAGACCTCTATGCCGTAGATATCCCGGATATGGGTTTCAATGTCCCCTGTGGTCATACCCTTGGCGTACATCGAAAGAATCTTTTCCTCGATGTCCTGGCTGATGCTGGTCTGGTTCTTCTTTAGG
>JAFSZV010000005.1 GCA_017455565.1 Clostridia bacterium | reverse complement strand
GATGATCCTTCGGCACCAGCGCGTCCAGGTCTGTGATCACCGGTTCCCGCCGTGAATCCTTTTTCCATTCTTCCATGACATCGCCCCCGCTTCTATTGTACCAGAAACGGGGGCGCTCGTATAGTTTTTTGACAGACTGAGGCGGCCGCGCCAATTGCGCGGCCGCCTTTTTGCCATGAAAAAGCGGGATTTCCGGAGAAAGAACAACCCCTTTGCCGCGGCCGCGCCGCGCCACCGTTCCTTGCGCGGGGGAGAGAGCCCTTTTTGTAAAGGGGGACTGTCAGCCGCGCTGCTGGCCGGGGGATTGTGACCGCCGCAGATCCCAGCTTCTTTTTGCCGCTTCGATCGCGGTTGTCGAGAGCATGACGGCGCGGTCAAGAAAACCGGTGTATTCTTCCCGTGAAAAAGCCATAAAGGGAAAGGGCCCCTCCTCCAGGGAAGGCATGTAATACATAAGCTTGACCTTCGCGGGGATTGCCCCTTTGGGCAGGTAGTCCACATAATCGGGAAAGCGCTCCAGATCCTTTATTTCCGTAAAATATCCCGATCCCGGGTGGGCATCCAGATATTCTCGCTCGATCACGTAAAAATCCCTTTTCCTGATTTCGCTGTCGGGGACGAGCAACTTGAAATTATCCCAGGTTTCCGCCATGCCGGCTGCTTTTTCAAGAATTTCCGGTATGCGCTTTGCCCTGGCCCATGCCGCCGCGACGCGGGCTTCATCCCGCGTCGTGCGCTGCAGCTCGGCATCCGTAATCAGATGGGCGTAATAGCCGAACAGAAAAGACAGCTCCTCTTCGGAGGCGATCCGTTCCGCCCGTTCCATGATGTATTCGTTGCAGAATCTGACGCAATCGGATGCGGCTTTTCTTTGGGTGCCCATCCAGTGGGTCACCTGTCTGGAGGGCGTAAAGGCCGTCCAATCTGCGTTTGGGATGTTGCAGTCGGGCGCAATATTGCCTACGCAAAAGCCGCGTCTGTCCAGCCATGGCAACGATTCCAATACGCTGTCCGCAACAATTAAATGAGATACCCACTCTGCCATATAGATCCCTTTCTTCTCAAATTGCAAGAGTCTTCCGGCTCCCGCCGGCTTACCTGTTTTTTTGATAGGCCAGACGGGGGGTGCCATCGTCACAGATGACGACGCCGCAGTAGGTAAAGCCGCATTTTTCCAGCGTACGGCGCATGAGGCCGTTGCTTTCGTGGGTATCGATGCGGATGCAGCCGCACAGATCGAGGCACCACTCCAGACAATGGCGTCCCAGTCCGGGAAAGCCCGCCTTGGCAGTGATGCGGTGAACGGTGCCGTAAGGCCGGTCGTCGAGCCATGCGCCGTCGATGGAGGCGTAGGTAGGATCCTCGCCCCAGATCAGGGCAAAGACCGCCAGCAGCGCCCCATCCTGCTCATAAACGAAGCTGTTGCCCAGCCGGATGTCGTTCTCGATCATGCCGCGGGAGGGATAATCTCCCGTCCACTGCTCCGTGTTGCCGCTTGCCCGCATCCGGGCGCGGCCGTCGGCATACAGAGCCATGATCTCCTCCAGATCGGCGGGGACGGCCCGGCGGATGCGCCCGCGGAAATCATCGGTCCGGACGGGGACGCCGCCGCCGGAAAGCAGCCGATGCAGCGTGTTCCGGCCGCCCAGCCGGGAAAGCAGGCTTTCGGCCTCGCACAGGGCTTTTTGCCGCTTTTTTTCCGAGAAGCGGCCCTTTTTCGCACGGATGAGCAGGTTTTTCGGAGAATGCTCCAGGTCGATGAACTCCAGCACCTGCACCTCATAGCCCCGGCTCTCCAGCAGCCTGGCCCGGACGGCGTCGGTGGCAAGGGCGCAGAAGCGCTCCTTCAAAATACCGTAGCCCGTGACGGGGAGCAGGGCGTCCTTGCTTACCGAAAGATTGAGCTCGTGCTGGCAGCAGGGTACCGAGAGGATGTATTTTGCTCCCCATTTCACCGCGTGGAACAGGGCGTGGTCGGTGGCGGTGTCGCAGGCGTGGAGGGTGATGACCATGTCCGGCGCCTGGGGGGCGCGGTAATCCCGGATGTCGCCGCAAAGAAAGCGCAGGCCGGTATAGCCGTATTTTTCCGCCACCGAATTGCAGTGCGCGATCACGTCTTTTTTCAAATCGAGCCCCACGATATCGGCCCTGCGGCCCAAGATCTCGGTGACGTAGTAATAGACGATAAAGGTGAGATAGGATTTGCCGCAGCCGAAGTCCACGATGGAAACCGGGTCGGCGGGATCTCTGGCCAGACAATCGTCGAGAAATTCCAGAAAGCGGTTGATCTGCTTGAACTTGTCGTATTTGGCCTTGACCACCCGCCCGTCGGGGGTCAGCACCCCCAGATCCACCAGCGGCGGCACGATCCGCCCTTCGGGGATGAGATATTGCTTGTCCCGGTTATGGGCGGCGGGAGCGGGCAGGACGGCCTTTGCCTCCTGCCGCTGGAAAAAGAGCTTTCCCTTTTTGGAAATCTTCAGGCAGAAGACCGCCCCCTGGCACACAGCGTCGAGTTGACCGTACTGCGCCATCAGCGCCTCCAGCGCGCCCGGGGCGCGGTCCATGGCGAGGTTTTCGTGAAAGGCCTGGGTGGCGGTGAACTTTTCAAGCTGCAGGCAGACGTCGCCCCGCACTTCCACGGGGCGGCCCGTGATCTTTCTGTATTCGGCGCCCGGGCGGGGATTGCTCACCGTCAGGCGGATGAGGGGCAGGGAGAAGATCTCCTTCAGGCCCTGCGCCGGCGTTTCGATTTTACCCATAAACGATCTCCCCTGTCAGCATGGTGCCCCGCAGCCCCGTCAGACGGACGGGCAGGACCCGGTTGTGCAGATCTTCGCCCCTTGCCTTTACCAGACAGTATTCGGGGATATGCCCGGTGAACCATCCCGGCTCTTCCTCCTGCTCGAACAGCACCGGGCGGACAAGGCCGAGCATACCTTGCAGATAAGCACGCTCCAGCGCTTCGCAGCGGCGGGCGGCCTCGGCTGCCCGCAGGGCCTTTTGGGCGTTGGGCACCTGCCCGGGCAGGTCGTAGCCCCGGGTGCCCTCACGGCGGGAATAGGGGAAGACGTGGACCTTGCACAGGCCGCAGTCCTCTACAAAGGCAAGGCTCTCCTGAAAATCGGCCTCGGTCTCACCGGCAAAGCCCACGATCAGGTCGGTGGTGATGGCGCAGCCCGGCATGCGCGCCCGCAGCAGCTCGCAGGACAGGCGGTAGCGGGCGGTATCGTATTTCCGGTTCATGGCCTTCAGCGTCTTGTCACAGCCGCTTTGCAGCGAGAGATGGAAGTGGGGGCAGAGGTTGGGCAAAGCGGCGCAGCGGGCGGCGAAATCCTCCGTCACCGTGCGAGGCTCCAGACTGCCCAGACGGAGGCGGACCTCCGGTGCGGCGGCGCAGACGGCCTCTATCAGGTCGATGAGGGCCGGCTGCCCGGGCAGGTCGCGGCCGTAGGCGCTGATCTCGATGCCGGTGAGGACGATCTCGCGGTAGCCCTCGGCCCCCAGACGGCGGGCTTCGTTTACCGCGTCGTCAAAAGGCATGCTCCGCTCGGGGCCCCGGGCATAGGGGATGCGGCAATAGGTGCAGAAGTTCTGGCACCCGTCCTGCACCTTCAAAAGCGCCCGAGTGCGGCCCGAAAGCCCGCCGGCGGGCAGCAGGTCGAAGGCAGGCCGTTCCCCGTGCCACAGGTCGGTGACCCCGTCCCGGGAAAGTCCCTCGGCCAGCGACAGCACCCGGCTCTTGTCTGCCGTGCCGATGACGGCGTCGGCTCCGCACAGGGCCCTTGCCTCCTCGGGCTTGACCTGGGCATAGCAGCCGCAGAGGATCAGCCGGGCGCGGGGGTTGATCTTTTTGCAGCGGCGGGCGGCGTTGCGGGACTTTTTGTCGGAAAGGGCCGTCACCGTGCAGGTGTTGACGATATAGACGTCGGCGGGAGCGTCAAAGGGGACGAGCTCATGCCCGTGCCCGGCAAAGAGGCGCTCCAGCGCCTGCGTTTCAAATTGATTGGCCTTGCAGCCCAGCGTGTAAAACGCGACTTTCATAGTTCGATCACCATCCCTTATTGTAACGGAAGCGGCGGCGATTTGCAAATATTTCCGCCGTATTTTGCATAGAAATGGACAAAACGGAGAAACGGGAGGAGTCAGGATGAAAAAAATCGTGGCAGCGGCGCTGTGTGCGGCGCTGGCGGCGGGGATGGCCGTCCCCTGCCGGGGTGCGGCGGACAGCCCGGAGATCGCGGCCCCCTCGGCGGTGCTGATGACGCTGGAAGGGGATGTTCTGCTGGAAAAAGACGCCCGCGCAAAGCGCGAGCCTGCCAGCGTTACCAAGGTAATGACCATGCTGCTGGTGTGCGAGGCGGTGGACGAGGGCCGCCTGTCCCTTTCCGACACGGTGACGGCCTCGGCCCACGCCGCCGCCATGGGCGGCAGCCAGATCTGGCTGGAGGAGGGCGAGCGCATGACGGTGGAGGAGATGCTCAAATGCGTGGCGGTGGCCTCGGCCAACGACTGCGCCGTGGCGCTGGGTGAGCATCTGGCGGGCAGCGAGGAGAGCTTTGTGGCACTGATGAACCAAAAGGCACAGGCGCTGGGGATGGAGGACACGCACTTCGTCAACGCCTGCGGCCTGACGGCCGAGGGACATCTCACCTCGGCGCGGGATGTGGGGCTCATGAGCGCGGCGCTTCTGCGGGAGCATCCCTGGATCTCGGATTATTCCCTCATCTGGCAGGACACCGTGCGGGACGGGGCCTTCGGGCTGGACAACACCAACAAGATGATCCGCTCCTATCCCGGCCTGACGGGGCTGAAGACCGGGTTTACCTCATCGGCGGGATACTGCATCTCCGCTTCGGCACAGCGGGAGGGGCTGCAGCTCATCGCCGTAATTTTGGGCAGCGAAACCAAGGAGAGCCGCACCGCCGACGCGACAGGCCTGCTCAACTGGGGCTTTGCCAACTATGCCGCCGTGACGCTGGGAGCCGACCAGCCGCTGGAGCCAGTTCCTGTCACGCTGGGCGACCGGGAGCGGGTGGAGTGCCGGCTAGAGGAGGAAACGCCGCTGACCCTGCCCCGGGCCTGGCTGAACGAGCTGAACAAGGAGATCGAACTGACCCCCTCGCTGGCCGCGCCGGTGGAGGAGGGGCAGCGGGTGGGGACGCTGCGGATCACCCACGGCGGGGCGCTGGTGGCTGAAATTCCCATTACGGCGGCCCAAAGCGCGGCGCGTTTGACACTGTGGCAGATTTTTTTCCGTACTATGCGGGCGGTGGCCATGAAATTTTAACGGGGAAATTGTGAAAAACGGGTTGTTTGAAAGTAAAAACTATGATATGATGATCACAACAGGAATGCAATTTGCTTCTATGACCAAACAGGAGGAGATCACATATGGTAAAAGTCATCATGGGAAATCGGGGTTCCGGCAAGACGAAGCAGGTCATCGATCTGGTCAATATCGCCGTCAATGAAGAGGCGGGCAGCGTTGTCTGCGTTGAGAAGGGCCAGAATCTGCGCTTCAACATTAAATACAGCGCCAAGCTGATCGACATTTCCGAATATCCCATGGAGCTGGGATATGATTATCTGTTCGCGTTCCTTTGCGGACTGTATTCCGGCAACTATGACATTACCCACGTTTTCATCGACAGCCTGTTCAAGATCACCGGCGACGACGACGACGCCAAGGCCGGCGCTTTTTTGGATAAGCTGGAGAAGTTTTCGCAGGCCACCGGCATTAAGTTCACTCTTACCATCAGCGCCGACGCCGCCACCGCAGCCGACGACGTGAAGAAATACCTCATCTGACCCGTGCGTTTCCGGCGCCCCTCGAACGGGGGCGCTTTTTTTGCGGAAAAAGTCGAAAAATTCACGGGAAAGATATAGGAAATCCGCAATCGCTGTGATATAATGACCTTATGTATAAGTATGTGAAACGGGCGCTGCTGGCGGCGCTTCTGGGACTGATGATCTTTTGCGGAGGCTGTGGGCTGGAATCGGCCGAGGGCCTTCTTTTGCTGCCCAAAGTTCCATCGGAATATATGCAGCTGCAGGAGCAGCTCAACGGGATCCTGGCCACCGGCGCTTCTTACGCGGTGGCCGAGGCGGGTACTAACCGCCAGCCGGTGCAGCTTGTGGATATCGACGGCGACGGGACCGACGAGGCACTGGCCTTTTTCCAGCGGGAAGACGGCAGCTATCAGGTCCACGCCTTTCGCCAGGAGGATGAGCGGTATGTCCCCATCGGCGCGGCCGAGGGCTTCGGCAGCACCCTGCGCGCCATTTATTATCCCGCCTGCGGGTCCGGCGGCCAGCTTGCGCTGGCCCTGTGCTGGGGCTTTGACCAGAACGGCGCCTATGGCATGACGGTTTACGGCTTCGAGGAAGACGGGCTGCGGATGCTGCTGGATATCCAGTATGCCGACGTGCTCATCGAGGACTTGGACGGCAACGGCACGGCAGAGCTGATCTTCGCTGTGTGGGACGCCGCCACCGGCCTTTACAGCGCCCGGGGCTATCAGCTCCAAAACGGGCAGTACCGCCAGATTTTTGAGACCGCCCTCTGCCTGGAGATCCGCTCGGTGATCGGCATGACGGCAGGCAGGCTTTCAAGCCGCGAGACTGCTGTATTCATCGACAGCGCCGCCACGATGGGCGGCTATGTCACCGATATGATCTGCTGGGACGGGAAGACGGCGATCAACCGCACCATCGATCCCACCAGCGGTTCGGGCAGCGCCACCTGGCGGGGCGCTGCGGCCGCCTGCCGGGACATGAACGGCGACGGCCTGCCCGAGATCCCCGTGAGTCACGTGTTCGAGCGCGAGACCTCGGAGGTGGAGGCCCGCTACCGGCTGGACTGGGTGGACTATGGCGCCGGACGGGAAAGCGAAGTGGTGGTGAGCACCTTTTACGTGCCGGGAGAATACTGGTATCTGATCTGGCCCGGCGCGTGGGGCGACGATGTGCGGGCGGAAAAGAGCCGCACGGCCTATGCCGAACAGACGAATTTTTATGTGGAAGATGAAGAAGACCGCGAGATCCTTTTGAGCATCCGGGTGTTCAACAGCGACAAGAGGGAGATCTCGGCCAACCTGGCCAGACGGTTCCATATCCTGGCGGATAATGCCAACGGCATTTACTGCGACACCGTTCCGGAGCATGTGGAGAACAACAGCTACCGGCTGACAGAGGAGATGGTGGAAGCGGCCTTCCATCCCATCGAGACCAATTGGCGCACGGAGGAGTATTGAAATGAACAAAAAAGTGCTGGTTCTGGAAGACGAGGACAATATCCGCGGATTCGTGGTCATCAACCTGCGGCGCGCCGGATATGAAACGGTGGAATTTGCCATGGGCGAGGAGGCCGCGGCCTATCTGCGGGATCATCAGGACGTTTCCATTGCCGTTTTGGACGTGATGCTCCCCGATGTCAGCGGCTTTGACGTCTGCCGCCGCATCCGCGGAATGGGCAGCAAGATGGGCATCATCATGCTCACCGCCATGGGGCAGGAGAGCGACCGGGTCACCGGGCTGATGACCGGCGCCGACGACTATGTGACAAAGCCCTTCTCGGTGGCTGAGCTGGTGGCACGGGTGGACGCGCTTTACCGCCGGGTGTGCGGCGTGGGCTTCCAGAGCGACAGCCTGATCTCGGGGGGGTATGAGCTCAACCTCCGGGCCCGGGAGTTGAAAAAACAGGGGAAAAAGATCGAACTGACCCAGGTGGAATATCTGATCATGAAGACTTTTCTGGAAAATCCGGATAAGGCCCTATCCCGCGACAGCATCCTTACCACGGTGTGGGGCAAGGGATATCAGGGCGACCTGAAGGTGGTGGACGTGAACATCCGACGCCTCCGCCTGAAGATCGAAGAAGACGCCGCAAATCCTAAACATATCATGACCGTTTGGGGTTACGGCTATAAATGGGAAGCGTAAGAGGCAAAGCGCCCAGAGGCGGCTTCTTCGAAGGCGCGAAAGCGCCGCGCCGGCGAGTGCCGGCGGGTGCGCAGGGAGGGCGATGAAGCCCGACCGGAGCGTATCAGATAAAAAGGGGCCCCGCAGAATCGAAGATTATGCGGGGAACACGACGCCGCTTCACCCAAGCATATTATGACGGTCTGGGGCTACGGCTATAAGTGGGAGGCGTAAGGGGCAAAGAGCTCCGCGCTTGACTGGGGGTCAAGAGGCGCGGCAAACGATATACAGCGAAAGCGAGTTTGACGAAAAAGGAGTACGGCCATGACAGAACCGGCGGCAAAAAAAGTGCATAAGGGCCTTTGGCGCCGGCTGGGCATGGACAGCGGCATCCGCCGGAGGTGGTTTTTTAACAGCATTAGCCTGGTGCTGCTGGTACTGCTCACCGTCACGTTGGCGGCGGCGCTGGCGGTGACCTATTATTTCTATTCCTCCATGCAGTCGCTGCTGGAGACCCGGGCAGACACCCAGGCCCGCTACCTCAACCGCTATTTCAGCTCCAGCTTCAGCGAGTTTTACGATTACAGCCGCAATATGGTGCAGAACTTCAACCTTGCCGACCGGATGGAGATGCAGGTGCTGGACGAATCGGGCCGGGTGATGTTTTCTTCCAACGGGCTGACGGCGGGTTTCATCCCGGCCACAAGCGAGATCCAGCAGGCCTTTTCCGGCGGGAAGCCCGTCACCTATGTGGGCTTTGATTCCCTCACTGAGGAAAAGGTCATGGCCACCACCGCCCCGGTGTATCACAGCAGCGGCGGGCGGCTGATCGGCGGCGTGCGCTATGTCACGTCGCTGCGGCTTCTGGACCGCCAGCTGCTGCACATCTATATCCTTGCCGCCGCGGTCTACGTGATGATGGCGGGGCTGGTGATTTTCTCCAACAGCTTTTTCCTCCGCTCCATTGTGACTCCTGTGGTTAAGATCAACGGCTTTGCCAAAAAGATCGCCGGCGGGCAATATGGGGCAAAGATCAATTCGGATTATGACGACGAGATCGGCGAGCTGTGCGACACGCTCAACGAGATGTCCGCGGCACTTTCCCAGGCCGAGCGCACCAAAAACGACTTTATCTCCTCGGTGTCTCACGAGCTGCGCACGCCGCTCACGGCCATCGCCGGCTGGACCGACACCATTGAGGGCGGCTTGGACGACCCCAAGCTGGCGTCGCAGGGGCTGGAGATCATCAAAAAAGAGACCCGCCGCCTTTCCCAGATGGTGGAGGAGCTGCTGGATTTTTCCCGCATCGAGGGCGGGGGGCTGCGGCTCCAGACTGAGCCCTTTGACCTGCGGGGCGACCTGTACGACGCGGTGTTTACCTACACCGACATGCTTCGGCAGGAGGGCCTGCACATCGAATACGACGAGCCCGACGAGCCGCTGATGGTCTTTGCCGACCGCAATCGCCTCAAGCAGGTCTTTCTGAACATCATCGACAACGCGGGCAAATACGGAAAGGACGGCGACCGGGTGCGGGTGTCCGCCGAGGCGGAAGACGGGAGCTGCGTTGTCCATATCCGCGATTTCGGGCAGGGAATCCCGCCGGAGGAGTTGCCCTACATCAAGCAGAAGTTTTACAAGGGCAGCGCCAAGGGCCGCGGCGCGGGCATCGGCCTTTCGGTGTGCAACGACATCGTGGAGATGCACGGCGGCACGCTGGACATTCAAAGCACCGTGGGCGAGGGCACCGACGTGATTGTCACCCTCCCGCTGTATCAGGAAAAAGCCGGGCGGTAACGCCCCAAGAGGAGTCATTATGGAAAAACACGCATCCTGCAAGAAGACCACCATTGCCGGTCAGGCCCTGATCGAGGGTATCCTGATGCGGGGTCCCAGACAGACGGCCGTCGTTTGCCGCCGCCCGGGAGAGGAGCCTGTGGTCAAGCTGGAGCCCACCGGCACCATGAGCCACGGCGCCTGGGCCCGCGTCCCCGTGATCCGCGGGGTGGTGAGCTTCTGGGATTCCATGCGTCTGGGCATTCGGGCGCTGACCTATTCCGCCGATTTTCTCGGGGAGGAAGAGCCGGAAGAGCCTGGCCGCTTCGAGCGCTGGCTCAACGAAAAGCTGGGCAACGAAAAGATGGAAAAGGCCGCCATGGGCGTGGCGCTGTTTCTGGGGATCGCCCTGCCCGTGGTGCTGTTCATCCTGCTGCCCACCCTTTTGGCGGGGCTCATTGGTGACAGCCTGCCTTCGCTGGCGCGCAACCTGATCGAGGGCTGCTTCCGTATTGTAATTTTCCTCACCTTTCTCTTTTTCACCTCCCGGCAAAAAGACGTGCGCCGCACTTATATGTACCACGGCGCCGAGCACAAGACCATTGCCTGTTACGAGAGCGGCAGGGCTCTGACGGTGGACAACGCCCGGGCCTGCTCCCGTTTCCATCCTCGCTGCGGCACCAGTTTTCTCTTTATGGTGATGCTGGTGAGCATCCTGTTTTTCTCGCTGTTTTCCTGGAGCGACCCGCTGGTGCGGGTGGCCACCCGTCTGGCACTTTTGCCGGTGGTGGCGGGGATCAGCTACGAGATCAACCGCTTTGCCGGGCGGCACGACAACGCCCTGACCTATGCCCTGCGGGCGCCGGGGCTGGCGCTGCAGCGGCTCACCACTGCCGAGCCCGACGATTCCATGCTGGAGGTTGCCATTCTGGCCATGGAGCAGGTCATTCCCGAAAATGAAACCGAAGACCGGTGGTGACCGCCGTTCTTACACCGTAAATTTGACAGACAGAAGGGCTGATCTATGATCCGAACCGTGAACGACGCATATCTGGACCTGCGGGCCGAGTTTCGCAGCCGGGGGATCGTCGGCTATTCCGTGGAGGCGCGGGAGCTGACGGCCTTTGCCCTGGGGCTTTCCCCCGAGGCGTTTTACGAAAAACGCAATCAGTATATTTTTGAAAAGGACGAGCAAAAGCTGGCGGAGCTCAAGGAGCTTCGCTTTTCCGGCGTGCCGCTGCAGCATATCACCGGCCGGTGGGAGTTTTACGGCCTGCCCATGGAGGTGACGCCCGACACGCTGATCCCCCGTCCCGACACCGAAAAGCTGGCGGAGGTGGGCATCGGTCTGCTGTCCTCCCGCAGCAAGGGCCGGGTACTGGATCTGTGCTGCGGCACGGGCTGCGTGGGCATCGCCGTTTTGAAACATGTCAGCGAGGACATCCACGGCGTCTTTGCCGACTGCTCCGAGGCGGCACTGGAGGTCACCCGCCGCAATCTGGCGGCGAACGGGCTCAATCTCCGCGCCTTGACCTATCAGGTGGACGCGCTGCAGCCTGCCGATCCGGTGCTGGGCAAGTTCCATCTCATCGTCTGCAACCCGCCCTATATCCCCTCGGAGGAGATCGACGGGCTGGATATCGAGGTGCGGCACGAGCCCCGCATGGCGCTGGACGGCGGGGCGGACGGGCTGGACTTTTACCGCGCCGTTACCCGTAATTTCGCGTCCGCCCTTACGCCGGGCGGTACGCTGGCCTTTGAAGCGGGGCTGGGCCAATATGAGGACGTGATGGACATCATGGAACGGGCCGGTTATTCCTATGTGCAGTTTGCCTCCGATCTGGCGGGGGTGGAACGGGTGATCTGGGGTATCTGGGATCAGGGCCAGCGATGAGCGGCCGCTATCTTCCGCAGGACGACTCCGCCTATCTCTCCCGCCAGCTCATTACCTGTCTGGGCAACAAGCGGGCCCTGCTTCCCCAAATCGAAGAGATCGTCTGCGACGTGCGGGACGGGCTGGGCGGCCGCAAGCTGCGCTGCGGCGACCTGTTTTCCGGCTCGGGCGTGGTGGCGCGGCTGCTCAAGCGGCACAGCGAGCTGCTTTGCGTCAACGACCTGGAGCATTACAGCGCCGTCGTTAACGCCTGCTATCTCACCAACCGGGAGGACTTTCCGCGGGCGCGGTTTGCGGAGGCCTTTGCCCGGGCGGAGGAGCGGCTTTCCCGCCCGCTGGAGGCGGGGCTGATTGCGGCGCATTACGCTCCTGCCGACGACCGCAGCATTAAACCGGGCGAGCGGGTCTTTTACACCGGAGAAAACGCCCGGATCATCGATACGCTGCGGGCTTTTATCGACACGGTGGACGGGGATCTGCGGCCCTATTTTCTGGCGCCGCTTTTGTCTCAGGCATCCGTCCACAGCAACACCGGCGGCGTGTTCAAGGGCTTTTATAAAGACAGCGCCACCGGCGTGGGCAAATTCGGCGGCAACGGGGAAAACGCCCTCAGCCGCATTTTGGGCAAAATTGAGCTGCAAAGGCCGTTGCTTTCCCGCTTTTCCTGCGAGAGCCGGGTTTTCCGGCAGGACGCAAACGCGCTGGCGGGCGCGCTGCCCGAGTTGGATCTGGTCTATCTGGATCCGCCCTATAACCAGCACCCTTACGGCTCCAATTATTTCATGCTCAACGTCATCGCGGAGAACGCCCTTTCCGGCGAATTGAGCCGGGTTTCCGGCATCCCGGCGGGCTGGAACCGCTCGGATTACAACAAGCAGGCCAAGGCGCCGGCGGCACTGGCGGCGCTGATCCGGGATGTGCCCGCCCGCTATGTTCTGATTTCCTACAATTCCGAGGGCTTTATCTTGCCGGAGCAGATGGAGGAAATGCTGGCGCCTCTGGGGCAGGTGGAAAAAACTGCCATCGACTACAACGTCTATCGGGCCAGCCGCAACCTCTCGGGGCGGGGGACACATGTGACGGAATACTTGTATTTGCTGAGGAAGGAGATGTTATGAGTCAGTCAGATGACCTTCGCAGAAGAATTGCGCAACATAAACCGAAAAATGAAAAATCCAAGTTGGATGACAAGGCTGTTTATCGAGCTATGGAAAATGTGATTCTCTATTTGAGAGAAAGATTTGATTTTGAAAAGGAATATTCTGTTTATGAACTGATTTTTGAAAAGACTTTGCGAGTAGAAGATATGCTTGCACATATTAAGCGCCGAGGAAATCGGATGGAATTTGATTATGATTATATTGATCGGGAGATTGTTCCCGATGGAGGTGTGCTGTTTCTGATGCGAAGAGAAAGTGGAGAAAAACTTCCTTTGCTTTTTGCTGAAATAAAACGTCAAGGCACTAATGATGCAAGAGAGAAAGAAGGAAAAAAACGTCAGGCAGTAGGTAATGCCATCGAGCGGCTGGGAAAAAACCTTACCGGTATTCGTGCCATGATGAATCATGACAAAGTTACTCCTTTTGTTTGCTTTGGTTGGGGCTGTGATTTTGCTCCAGAAGAAAAAACCGTCCTTTCAAAAGTTAGTATGCTCAACGAGTTCTATCCTCTCAATCGAACATATGTGTTTAAACGGGATGGCAGCGCCGACCACAACGCCTACGCTCCGGTGTCCATGTATTTTCGAGAGAGAGTTTGGACGGTGGAAGAAATGACTGCCATTATGAAAGAAATAGCTGAAACAACTTTTCGGTATTATGTCTTTTAAAAATCGAACAAATGTTGCATTTTTTAAGAGGGTATGGTAGAATAACGAGGTAAATATTTTCATTTTAGAACGAGGTGTCATATGGATAAACAAAAAGCATTGGAAACCGCTTTGCAGCAGTTGGAAAAGCAATACGGCAAGGGCACGGTGATGCGCCTGGGCGAAAACGCCGCCATGCAGGTGGAGGCCATCTCCACCGGCTCGATCTCGCTGGACGTGGCGCTGGGCATCGGCGGCGTCCCCCGGGGGCGCATCATCGAGATTTACGGCCCGGAATCCTCCGGCAAAACCACGCTGGCCCTGCATGTGGTGGCCGCAGCCCAGAAAAAGGGCGGTGAGGCCGCCTTTATCGACGCGGAACACGCGCTGGACCCCGTCTATGCCAAGGCGCTGGGGGTGGATACCGACAGTCTGCTGGTTTCGCAGCCCGATACCGGCGAGCAGGCGCTTGAAATCGCCGAGGCGCTGGTGCGCTCCGGCGCCATCGACGTGCTGGTGGTGGACAGCGTGGCCGCGCTGGTGCCCAAGGCCGAGATCGAGGGCGAGATGGGCGACAGCTTCGTGGGTTTGCAGGCTCGCCTGATGAGCCAGGCCTTGCGAAAACTGGCGGGCGCCATTTCCAAGAGCAACTGCGTGGTCATCTTTATCAACCAGCTCCGGGAAAAGATCGGCGTGATGTATGGCAATCCCGAAACCACCACCGGCGGCCGGGCGCTGAAGTTTTATTCCAGCGTCCGCATCGAGATCCGTCGCACCGAGACGCTGAAAAACGGCGCCACCCCCGTGGGCAACCGGGTGCGGGCCAAGGTGGTCAAGAACAAGATCGCGCCCCCCTTTAAGGAGGCTGAGTTCGACATCATGTACGGCGAGGGCATCTCCAAGTTAGGCGAGCTGGTGGATATGGGCGTGAAATTCGGCTTTTTGCAGAAATCGGGGGCTTGGTTCTACCGGGACGATGAGCGTCTGGGACAGGGCCGCGACGCCGCCAAACAGTATTTCAAAGAGCATCCCGAGGCGGCCGAGAAGATCGAGGCGGCCATCGTAGAAAAACTGACGGGCAAGGAACCCGCTGCCGCCGCTGCCCCCGCCGCCATGTCCGCGAAATCCGCCGAAGGCAAGACCGCGCCCCGCGCCGCAAAGGGCAGCGTGGAGGTCTTTGCCGACGATTTTGAAGACGACGATTGAGCGAATGGATGACCCGCCGGGTCGCCGGAGGAGCTATGGATGAACGCGTGAAGCAGGCGGCGCTGGAAACAGCGGCCCATATTCTGCAATACCGGAACCGCAGTCGGCAGGCGTTGTATGACCGCCTGCTGGAAAAGGGCGTGCCGGAGGAGGCCGCAGCGTATGCCGTGGCGCGGTTGCGGGAACTGGATTATCTCAACGACTTCGAATACGGCAAAGCGCTGCTGCGGGATCTTGCGGCGCGGGGCTATGGAGCGCGCCGCATCCGCATGGCTCTGCGGGAAAAGAACCTGGAGCCGGAGGACATAGAAGCCGTGATGGCGGAGTACGTCCCCGATGAGAGCCGCCTGCGAATCCTTGCCGCGGCGAAGCTCGAGGGGCAGATTCCAGACCGGAAGACCTTGAAGCGGACGGCCGACAGTCTGTTTCGCCGGGGCTTTTCCTGGGAAGAGATCCGCGCCGTCCTGCGGGATTATGCCGCCATGGCGGAGGACGGGGACGACGACCGGATTGAATAAAAAGAACCCCGCTTTTGCGGGGGCGGGAGCGATTATGAAGGAAACAAGCACGAAAATTTATCTTCTTTCTCTGGGATGCGCCAAAAATCTGGTGAATTCCGAACTGATGCTGGGACGTCTTCAGGCGGCGGGCATGGAGATCTGCGACAGCCCCGACGGGGCCGACGCCGCCATCGTCAATACCTGCGGCTTTATCGACAGCGCCAAAAGCGAGGCCATCGAAGCCATTTTGGAGCTGGCGGAGCTGAAGAAGCAGGGGCGCGTCCGGGCGCTCATCGTCACCGGCTGCCTGACCCAGCGGTATCAGGGCGAGTTTTTCACCGAGCTGCCCGAGGTGGACGCCGCCCTTGGCACCGGCAGCTACGACAGCATCGTGGAGGCGGTGCGCGGCGCGCTGGGCGGGCAGGTACACGGCGCGTATTTCGGCCCGCGGGAAAACAGCCTGCTCACAGGTCCGCGGGTGCTGCTGACACCGGGCTATTCCGCCTATCTCCGCATCGCCGAGGGCTGCGACAACTGCTGCTCCTTCTGCGTCATCCCCAGGATCCGCGGCCGCTTCCGCTCGGTGCCCATGGAGGAGCTGGAGGCCGAGGCGCGCCGACTGGCGGCGGCGGGGACGCGGGAGCTTCTGGTGGTGGCGCAGGACATCACCCGCTACGGGCTGGACCTTTACGGCAAATGCAGCCTGGCCGAGCTTTTGCGCCGGCTGGAGCGCATCGAGGGCCTTCGCTGGATCCGCCTGCACTATCTGTATCCCGACGAGATGGACGACGAGCTGCTGGAGGTCATCGCCGCCAGCCGCAAGATCCTGCACTATTTCGACATCCCCATCCAGCACGTCAGCGACCGGATCCTCAAGGCCATGAACCGGCGGGGCAGCGGCGCGCTCATCCGCGAGCGCATTGCCCGGCTGCGGGCGATGATGCCCGACGCCGTCATCCGCACCAGCCTGATCGTGGGCTTTCCCGGCGAGACCGAGGCGGAATATCGGGAGCTTTATGAATTTTTAGAAGAATACCGGCTTGAACGGGTAGGCGTTTTCTGTTATTCTCAGGAGGAGGGCACCGTGGCCGCCGCCCTGCCCGATCAAATTCCTGATGAGGTCAAGGAACGCCGCCGGGCCGAGATCTATGCCCTGCAGGAACAGATCATGGACACCTTTTCCCAGAAGCAGATCGGTCGCACGCTGGAGATTCTGTGCTGCGGGCGGGACGAGGACGGCTGTTTTGGCCGGAGCTATATGGATTCCGTGGACATCGACGGAACGGTTTATTTTGAGAGTGACGCCGCGCGCGAGGGAGATTTCGTTTCCGTGCGGGTGGAATATGCCGAGGGCTGCGACCTTTACGGCCGCGCGCTTTCGGACGCATGATTTTCAGGAGGTTTTTGTATGACGATCCCCAATATCCTTACCTGTCTGCGGGTGCTGCTCATCCCTGTGTTCATGGTGCTGGCCTATCGCCACACGCCGGGCTGTGATTTGGCGGCCCTGATCGTTTATGTGGTGGCCTGTATCACCGATTTTGTGGACGGAAAGCTGGCCCGCGCATGGAACCAGGTGACCAACTTCGGCAAATTTATGGACCCCGTGGCCGACAAGCTGCTGGTGATGGCGGCGCTGCTGATCTTTGTGGAAGACGGCACCATTGCCGCGTGGATGGTGGCCATCATTCTGGGCCGGGAATTTCTGGTTTCTTCGCTGCGGATGGTGGCGGCCGCCGACGGGCGCGTCATCGCCGCCAATTATTGGGGCAAAGCAAAGACCATGATCACCATGATTACCCTGATTTTCCTGCTTTTGCGGCTGGATCCCGTGATGCTGGGGCCGGTCTCGCTGCAGACGATGCTTATTTGGCTGACGGTGATCATCACCGCCATCTCGGGCGCCACCTATGTCATCGACAATCTCGATGTGGTCAAAGACGGCTTCACCCAGAAAGGAAAAGGAAAGTAAGCTATGCTGCTGTATAATTCGCTGACACACGACAAGGAAGAATTTTTCACCAACGAGCCCGGCAGGGTCAAGCTCTATACCTGCGGGCCCACGGTTTATCATTATGCCCACATCGGCAACCTCCGCACCTATATGATGGAGGACGTGCTGGACAAATACCTGCGCTATCTGGGCTACGACGTGCTGCGGGTGATGAACATCACAGACGTGGGCCACCTGTCCTCCGACGCCGACACCGGCGAGGACAAGATGCTCAGCGGCGCCCGGCGCGAGCACAAGACGGTAATGGAGATCGCCCAATTTTATACCGACGCCTTTTTTGACGACTGCCGCAGGCTCAATATCCGCATTCCCGACCGGATCGAGCCCGCCACCGGCTGCATCCCGGAGTTCATCCATATGATCGAAGTGCTGCTGGAGAAGGGATACGCTTATCAGGCGGGGGGCAACGTCTATTTTGACACCTCCAAACTGAAGGAGTATTACGTTTTCAACAAGCACGAGGAAGAAGATCTGATGGTGGGCGTCCGGGAGGGCGTGGAGGAAGACGCCAACAAGCGCAACAAGAACGATTTCGTTTTGTGGTTTACCAAATCCAAATTTGAGGATCAGGCGCTCAAGTGGGATTCGCCCTGGGGCGTGGGCTATCCCGGCTGGCACATCGAGTGCTCCTGCATCTCCATGAAGCATTGCGGCGAGTATCTGGACATCCACTGCGGCGGCATCGACAACGCCTTCCCTCACCACACTAACGAGATCGCCCAGAGCGAAGCCTATCTGGGGCACAGGTGGTGCAATTTCTGGTTCCATGTACTCCATCTCAACGACGCCTCGGGCAAAATGTCCAAGTCCAAGGGCGTGTTCCTGACCCTTTCGGTGCTGGTTGATAAGGGCTACGATCCCATGGCCTACCGCCTGTTCTGCCTCCAGAGCCACTACCGGCGCAATCTGGTCTTTACCTGGGAAGGGCTGGACAATGCCGTGGTCACCTACAACAAGCTCATCGCTCGTATCGCTGCGCTGCAGGACGGCGGCGGCGCGCTGGACGAGGCGGCAATTGCCGCGCTGCGGGCCAGATTCCGCGAGGCGCTGGACAACGACCTGAACACGTCGCTGGCGATTACCTGCCTGTACGACGTGCTGAAATACAAAACCGACGACCGCACCAAGCTGGCCGTTTTGGGCGAGTTTGACACCGTTTTGGGATTGGATCTGCTGACTGCCGCCGCAAAAAAGAGGACGGAACTGAGCAAGACCGCCGCCCAGACTGCGGCGCAGGCTGGGGGCTATACCGTGGCCGCTGAGGGCTGCGACCCCGATCCCGAGATCGAGGCGCGCATCCGCGCCCGATTCGACGCGAAAAAAGCCAAAAACTTCGCCGAGGCCGACCGCATCCGCGACGAGCTGAAGGCCCGGGGCATCGAGATCACCGATGTGCCCGGCGGCGCCAAATGGAAACGGATCTGAACAGAGAAACCTTTTCCCCGCCCCTGAAAAGGGGCGGAACCTTTATCGGAGGGAATGATTTATGAAGATCGCCGTGATTGGTTACAGCGGCAGCGGGAAATCCACGCTTGCCCGCGGGATAGGGGAGAAGCGGGCGCTGCCCGTGCTCCATCTGGACAACGTGCATTGGCTGCCCGGCTGGCAGGAGCGGGACGGAGAAGAAGAAAACGCCGTTGTCAGCACCTTTCTGGACGCCCACCCGGAGGGCTGGGTCATCGACGGCAACTACCGCAAGATGGCCTATGACCGCCGCATGGCCGAGGCCGATCTCATCGTCTGTCTGGAGTTTTCCCGCGCCGTCTGTCTGGTGCGGGTGCTCAAGCGGTGGCTTGCCAATCGGGGCAGGACCCGTCCCGATATGGGTGAGGGCTGCGATGAGAAGGTGGATCTCGCTTTTATCCGCTGGATCCTTCGGGACGGGCGCAGGCCGGCCGTGCGGGAGAGCCGCCGGGCGCTGCGGGAGAAATACCCGGAAAAATATATTTTGCTGAAGAATCAAAGACAGGTGAATGGGTTTTTGGGAAACCTTTTGGAGGAAACACCGTGATTTATCCCGATTTTTTGCAAAACGGCAGCCTGATTGGCGTCACCGCCCCCTCCGGCGGCATCAACGAAAAAAAGCTGCCCTCGTACCTGCTATCGCTGGAGCAGCTGAAAAAACAGGGCTGGCAGATCCGAGAAACCGCCGACGTGCGCCTGCCCTTCGTGCCTTCCGCTCCTGCGGAGCAGCGGGGAAGCGAACTCAACGCTTTGTTTTCCGATCCGCAGATCGCGGCGGTGCTGTGTGCCACCGGCGGGGATTTTTTGTGCGAATGTCTGCCTTTTGTGGACTTTGCCGCGCTGAGATCGCGTCCCAAATGGGTACAGGGCTATTCCGACCCCACGGGGCTGCTCTTTTCCATCACCACCCGGCTGGACATCGCCACGATTTACGGGCCAAATGCCGGGGGCTTTTCCATGGAGATCCTCCATCCCGCGCTGGAAAACAGCCTCGCTTTTTTGCGGGGCGAAACGCCGGTGCAGCGCAGCTTTGACCGCTATCAGCCCTTTTTTGCCGACGACACCCCCGACGGGAGCTATGCCCTCACCGCGCCTGTCCGGTGGGAAGCGGTCAACGGCGATTTTGAAGCCGAGGGGCGGCTTTTGGGCGGCTGTCTCGACGTGTTGGAAAGCGTTTTGCTGGGCACGCCCTTCGAGGACGCACGCGGTTTTGCAAAGCGCTATGCGGCCGACGGCGTGATCTGGTATTTCGACATCTTTTCCATGACGCCCGAGCAGATCTTTTACGCTCTGTGGCGGATGAAGCAGGCGGGCTGGTTCCGCACGGCGCGGGCTTTTTTGTTCGGCCGTCCGGCCATTCCCAACACGGAGTATTCGCTCTTTGACGGGTATCCCGCCGCTTTGCGCCGGGCGCTGGGCGAAGGGGCGAAGATCGTCTGGAACGCCGATATCGGCCACGTCAAGCCGACCTTTACGCTCATCAACGGCGCATATGGCCGCGTGACAGCGCGGAACGGCGGCGGCGCGCTGGAAATGAAACTGATATAAAAAGGAGATATTCCGATATGCAGAGTGAAACGACTTTTGATCTGTGGCAGCCCTACTACGACGCCCACGTAATCGCCTGTGACGAGGCGGGAGAATATCCCTTTGCGGGCTATCGGGCGCTGCAGGATCAGATTTTCGAGATCGTCCACGCCCGGGAGGGCGCTTCGGTGCTTGATCTGGGCTGTGGAACGGGGCGGATGGCCGCCCGCCTCTCCCGGGCGGGGCATCCCGTCACCGGGCTGGATTTTTCCCGCGCCATGCTGAGCGAGGCTGCGGTCAACGCGCCGGATGCCCGCTTCGTACCCGGAAGGCTGGCGATGCCTCTGCCGGAGGAACTGGCGGGCGAGACCTATGACTGCATCCTTGCAGCCTATTCGATCCATCATCTTACCGACGAGGAGAAGTGGGCGCTGCTGCGGGCGCTGCGCGCCCATCTCGCGCCGGAAGGCGTGATCGTTCTGGGCGACGTGTCCTTCCCCACACGCGCGGGGCTGGAAAACTGCCGGGAGGCCTACGGAGACAAGTGGGACGACGAGGAATATTATCTGGTGCGGGACGAGTTGGAAGCCGCCCTGCCGGAATACGACGTGGACTGCATTCCCATTTCCTTCTGCGCCGACGTGTATATTCTCTCCCCCGCGGAATGAGTGGAAGGGAACCCATGAGAAGGAGTCAAAAAATGGTCGAAGTGAAGTTTTACGATACGGTGGAGGACGGCCTTTTGAAATATGCCGTTATCATCGCAAGGGCGGACAATCAATGGGTGTTTTGCAAGCACCGGGCGCGGGACACTTATGAGATCCCGGGCGGCCACAGAGAACGCGGCGAGAGGATATCCGACACGGCCGAGCGGGAATTGCGGGAGGAAACGGGCGCACGCACCTATCGCATCCGGCCGGTGTGTGTCTATTCGGTGACCGCGCGAACCGATTGCAGCAGCGAGGAAACCTTCGGAATGCTTTACACCGCAGAAATTCTGACCTTTGAACGGGAACTGCACAGCGAGATCGAAATGATTCTTCTGACCGATTCTCTTGTGGACAACTGGACGTATCCGTTGATCCAGCCCAAATTGATCGAAGAGGCCGAACGCAGAGGATGTCTGTGATTCTTTCATTTGCGTGGAACTTAAATAACAAAAAACTGAAACAGGAGCGCCTTTTTCATGGAAAAACAGCCCGATACGCTGGAAGGCGTGGTAGAATCCATTATTTTCAAAAATGAAGAAAACGGCTACACCGTCGCCCGGGTTTTGCTGGACGAGGGCGGCGCCGCCACGCTGGTGGGAACGCTGCCCTGTCTGGGGGCAGGGGAGCACGTTTCGGCTGTGGGGACCTATTCCGTCCACCCGCAGCACGGTCTCCAGTTCCAGGCAGAAAGCTATCTGCGGGAAATGCCCGTGGACGAAGAGGGCATCTACGCCTATCTGGCCTCCCGTGTGGTAAAGGGCGTCGGCCCCAAAACGGCGGAGCTTATCGTCGACCGCTTCGGCGAAGAGACCTTTGACGTGCTGGCCTCCGACCCCGAGCGGCTGGCGCAGGTCAAGGGCATTACCCCGGCCAGAGCCCGGGAGATCCAGACGGATTTTTTGCGTCTGCACGCCGTGCGCCGTTTGCTGGAGCTGCTCACCGAATATCGTCTGCCCACCTGGTTTGCCGCCGGGCTTACCGCCGCTTACGGCGACCGGGCGGCCGACGCGGTGCGGGAAAACCCTTTTTTGCTGTGCGACGAGCCCTATTTGCTGTCTTTTCAGCAGGCCGACGAAGCGGCGGCGCAGCTCGGCATCGGCGAGGACGACGCCGTCCGGCTGGAGGCGGGGATTCGCTATGTGCTGGAGTTCAATCTGCAGGCGGGACACACCTTTTTGCCCCAGGATAAGCTGATGGAGACCGCCTCAGCTCTGCTGCGGCGCGAACCCGGATGGCTTGCTTCCCATCTGGAGGATCTGATCGGGCGGGGCGCGCTGGTGCGGGAAACGCTTCGCGGGCGGGACGTGATCTATCTGCGGGAAATCTGGCGGCAGGAGGACTACGCGGCAAAGGCCGTGTGCCGCCTGGCGTCCATGCGCCTTGCGCCACCGCCAAATCTGCAAAAAATATTGGAGAAAAAAGAGCGGGAAAGCGGCCTCTGCTATGCCGAAAAACAGCGGGAGGCCATCGCTATGCCTTTTTCCAATGGGCTGACGCTCATTACCGGCGGCCCCGGCACGGGAAAGACCACCGCGCTGATGACTATGATCGAGATATTTTCGGCTTACGGGCTTAAAACGCTGCTGGCCGCGCCCACGGGCCGCGCCGCTAAGCGGATGAGCGAGCTGTGCAATCAGGAGGCAAAAACCATTCATCGCCTGTTGGAGCCCGCCTTTGACCGGGCGGGCCGGATGGTCTTTCAGAAAAACGCCTCTGATCCGTTGCAGGGCGACGTTGTTGTGGTGGACGAAAGCTCCATGCTGGAGCTTTCGCTGGCAACCTCGCTTTTGGAGGCGCTGCCGCCCCATGCCCGTCTGGTGCTGGTGGGCGACGCCGACCAGCTTCCTCCCGTGGGGGCGGGGAGCTTTTTTGCCGACCTGCTGCGGGTAGAGGCGATCCCGCAGGTGCGGCTGACCGAGATCTTCCGTCAGGCGCAGGGCAGCGATATCGTGGTCAACGCTCACAGCTTCAACCGGGGCGAGGTACCGTCCTTGCGGAAAAACGACGGGGATTTTTACTTTTCTGCCGCACGCGGCGCCGAGCAGACGCTGGAAACGGTGGTTTCGCTGATGGCCCGCCGGATCCCCGAGCATTTCGGCATACCACGAGAGGAAATTCAGGTGATCTGTCCCTCGCGGCAGGGCCTTTGCGGGACGGAAAACCTCAACCGCCGCCTGCAGGAGGCCCTCAACCCGCCCGCCGAGGACAAGGGCGAGGCGGTAATCGGGGAAACGGCCTTCCGCACCGGCGACCGGGTGATGCAGATCCGTAACGATTACGACCGGATGTGGAAGCGCCTGGACCCCGCCGAAACGGGCACCGGCGTGTATAACGGCGACACAGGGATCGTGACTCTTATCGACCGCAGCGCCCGGATGATGATCGTCCGCTTTGATGACAAAGTAGCCGATTACAGCTTCGACGAGCTGCCGGAGCTGGAGTTGGCCTATGCCATTACGGCCCACAAGGCTCAGGGCAGCGAATATGCCGCCGTGGTCATCCCTGTGTTTTCCGCGCCCCAGCGGCTTTTGAGCCGCAATCTGCTGTATACCGCCGTCACTCGGGCGAAGCATTTGCTGGTGATGGTGGGCAGGGAAGAGACGGTGGCACAGATGGCAGCGCAGGCCAACGCTCACCGGCGCTACAGCGCTCTGCGCCTGCGGGTAAAGGAGGCGTTACAGGAAGATGATGCATAAGCTGAAGACGCTGCTGTTCCCGCCGAAATGTATGCTTTGCGGCGCGCCGATACGGGAAAGGGAGGAAATCTGTCCGCTGTGCCGAGAGCAGGTCGTGCTGAACGCGGCGCCGCCCCGTCTGGACGCGAACGGCGCCTTCGACGCGGCTACGGCGGGGCTCTGGTACGAGGGCGGCGTCCGCCGGGCGATCCACGGACTGAAATATTACGAAAAGCAGAGCTATGCCCGCCCGCTGGCCCGGGTGATGGAATATACGCTGCGGCACAAGCTGGGGGAGGAGATTGACCTGATCACTTTCGTCCCCACCAACCGGAAAACGGAACGCAGACGAGGCTATAATCAGGCTGAGCTTCTGGCACGGGAGCTGGCGAAGCGCTGCGACGCACCCTGCGTTGCCGCGTTGGAAAAGACCCGGGAGACCCACGCGATGCACGATCTGACGCCGGCCATGCGGAAAGAAAACGTCAAGGGCGCCTTTTGCCTGTGCTGCGACCCGGAAGACGTGCGGGGCAAGCGGATTCTGGTGGCCGACGACGTGCTCACCACCGGGGCCACCCTGTCGGAATGTGCCGCCGTGCTCAAGGAAGCCGGTGCGGCGCGGGTCTATGGCCTGTGCGCCGCCGCAGCCCGCCGCAAAACGGCGCGTCCGCTGGAATATCTGGAAAAAGATGAAAAAGATGCCAAACTTTAAGAAAATTTGAGAAATTCCGCCGGGTTTGCTGTTGAAATCGCTTTGCTGTTTGGCTATAATAAGAGATACTGATATTTTTTTGAGGTGATCATATGTTGTTTTCCGGCAACGATATCGGAATAGATCTGGGAACTGCTTCCATTCTGGTCTTTGTGAAGGGCAAGGGCATCGCCCTCTGTGAGCCCTCGGTGGTGGCCATCGACAAAAACACCGGCAAGACGCTTGCCATCGGCTCTGAGGCCCAGAGTATGCTGGGCCGCACTCCCGGCAACATCATCGCCGTCCGCCCCCTGCGCGAGGGAGTCATCTCCGATTATGAGATGACGGAAAAGATGATCAAGCACTTTATTAAAAAAGTGCTGGGCTTCCGCCTGTTCAAGCCCAACGTGGTGATCTGCATTCCCAGCATCATCACCGAGGTGGAGGAACGCGCTGTCATCGACGCCGGAGAGCAGGCAGGCGCCCGCCGCGTCTATCTCATCGAAGAGCCCGTGGCCGCCGCCATCGGTGCCGGACTGGACATCGCCCAGCCCAACGGCAACATGATCGTGGACATCGGCGGCGGCACCGCCGATATCGCCGTGATCTCGCTGGGCGGCGTGGTAGAATCCACCTCCATCAAGATCGCCGGCGACAAGTTCGACGAGGCCGTGGTGAAATACGTCCGCCGCAAGCACAATGTGCTTATCGGCGAACGTACCGCCGAGGAGATGAAGATGACCATCGGCTGCGTCTATCCCTTCCCCGAGGAAAAGGTGATGGAGGTCAAGGGCCGCTGCCTGATGACCGGCCTGCCCCGCACCTTTACCGTTACCTCCAGCGAGATGATGGAGGCCTTTGAGGACGTTTCCGGCCGTATCGTGGAGGCGGTTCACTCCGTTCTGGAGCGGACGGCGCCCGAACTGGTGGGCGATATCGCCACTAACGGCATTCTAATGACCGGCGGCGGCAGCCTGGTTTACGGTTTCGACAAGCTCATTGAGAGCAAGACCGGTATCAGCACCCGCGTGGCCGACGACGCCATCTCCTGCGTGGCCTACGGCACCGGCAAGGCGCTGGACAACATTGATTCCATGCAGGACGGCACCATGAACCTCAGCCGCCGCAACCAGATGAACTGAATCGGCGCACCGGGGCGGGGAGAGCACTCTCTCCGCTTTTTTCGTTAAAAAGGAGAAGCTATGACAACCATTTATCTCATCCGTCACGCCCAGGCACAAGGCAACCTGACGGGCACGGTGCAGGGCAGCACCGATCAGCCGCTCACCGAGCTGGGCCTGCGGCAATTGGAGCATCTGGCCCGGCGGTGCCGCACGCTGCCCTTGCAGAAACTCTACGTCAGCCCCCTGCGGCGAGCCTACGACACGGCGCTGGCGGTCAACCGTCATTTGAACGTGCCTATGGAGGTCGATCCTGCGCTGGCCGAGATGCACTTCGGCGACTGGGAGGGCGTGACCTTTGCGGAGATGGAGCGCCGCTGGCCTGAGGAGCGCCGCGTCTGGCGGGAGGAGCCATGGCGCTTTGCCGCGCCGGGCGGCGAGACCATGGAGCAGGTATATGCGCGGGCCTCCGCCGTGCTCCGGCGGGCGGCGGAAGAGAACCGAGGCGGCTGCGCCGCGCTGGTGTGCCACGGCTGCGTCATGCGCAATCTTTACGCCTTTGTCCGGGGCGGGCTGGAGCATTACGGCGGGCCGGAGGACTGGATGAACAACGTGAGCCTCAGTCGCGTGGAGGAGGAAAACGGTGGATTTGTTCTGCGGAGCAAAAATGAGATCGAATGGCTTCCGGAGGAGCTGCGGAGCATTTGAGCGCCGCGAGTCTTCGGATCCGGAGCCTCGATTTTTGACCGCAGACATGCCGAAATCTGGAAAGAATTACTTGTTTTTTTGCAGGCCGGGTCATATAATAGACCATGCTGACTGAAAACGGGGGATAACATGCTGTTTTGGAAGATTCTTATCACGGAATTTATCGCGGAGATGGGCGACAAGACACAGCTCATGCTCATCGCCATGACCTCCCGCTATAAGTTGCGGGATATTTTGCTGGGGACGGCGGCAGCCGTTCTGGTGCTCAACGGACTGGCCATTTTGGCGGGCAGTCTTTTGAGCGAACTGATCCCCCTGTGGCTGATGCGGCTGATCGCCGCGACCGCCTTTTTCTGGTTTGCCTGGAGCGCCATGAAAAAACGGGGCGGGGAAGAGGAACAGATGACCGACCGCAAGACCGGCTTTGCGCCGCTGAGCGTGTTCCTTACCTTTTTTGTGGCAGAGCTGGGGGATAAGACCCAGCTCACCGCCGTTACCTTCGCGGCAAACGAGGGACTCAGCCGCGCTGTGACGGTGTGGTTCGCCTGTTCCGTTGGTCTGTTCGCCGCCGACCTGGCGGGGATGGCGGCGGGGATGCTGCTGAAAAAACGGCTGCCCGAGGGGGTGCTGAACGCGGTGGCATTCGTGCTGTTCGCCTTCTTTGCGCTGGTCACACTGCACGAGGGCTGTATCCTGCTGCTGGACGGCGGGGAATGGCCGCTGATCCTTACGGTGGGCGCCGGGCTGTGCTTTACGGGATTGTGCACCCTGACCCTGCGGAAAAAAGGCGCTTCGGGGGATTGACTTTTTTTTGGAGAGGGCCTATACTGAAGAAAATTGAACAGCAGAAGGCAGAGTAGATCTGCGCGTGTCCAGTGCCGGCGGAACGGGGAGTTGTCCGCCGGACGAAACGGCCCGAAGGGGCCTGCAGTGCGCCGGTCGCATCCCGCTGCCGCATACCGGAACCTTCCCTTATGCGGTGTTTCGTTTTGCCGAACTGCCGTCATATGAGGAGGTTTTTTTATGCCCGAGCATCGGTCCCTTCGCACATCCGCCTATTGGCAGGCTGCCGCAGCCACGCTGCGGCAGCCCCGGCTGCTGGCCATAGCCGCGCTTTTTCTGGCGCTGTGTATCGCCATCTCCAGCGTCTTTATCCCTCTGCCCAACAATCTTCGCATCTATTTCACCTTTGTGCCAAAGGCGCTGTGCGCCGCCATCTGCGGCCCCATCGCCGCGCTGGTCTTTGGCTTTGCCGACGACCTTTTGGGCTTCATGATCCATCCGTCGGGCGCCTTTTTCTTTGGTTATACGCTGTCGGCCGTGATGGGGATGCTGATTTACGCCCTCGGCCTCTTCAGGGCAAAGATCACCGTCTGGCGCATCGCCATCACCAAGCTGGCGGTGAACCTGCTGGTGAACGTGGGCCTGGGCGCGCTGTGGAGTTCCATGCTCTATGGCAAGGCTTATCTGTTTTACGCCGGGACCAGTCTGGTGAAAAACCTGCTGCTGTGGCCGGCGGAGGTGATCGTGCTGACAGCGGTCTTCCGCCTGCTGGGACCCGCCATGGAGCGGGCGAAGCTGATCCCCCGGCAGGAGTGGCCTCTTTTGAACCGCCGCGAGAGAAAGACCGGCGGGGAGCTGTGATTTTCCGCCGGAAGGTCCAGGCCCGGAAAGAACCATAACGAAGCAAAGGCGTTGTCTCAAAATAGCTTATTGAGCTAAATTGAGGCAACGCCTTTTACAGTCGGCAGCCCTTTTTCCCGCTTATGGCCGGTTCACGATCCCCGTAAAGAGGGGGAGACCGTCCTGCCCCGTGATGAGAAAGAGGAAGGGCCGGTCGAGGATGAAATCCACCTCTTCGTCGGGGGGCATACCTGCTTCGGGAGCGATCAGAGCAGTGAAGGCCACGGCGGCGCAGCCTTCTTCGTCGACGGACACCCGGGCAGCGTGCTTTATCTGCGAGAAGAAGGCCCCTTCGTTGCTGGCTGCGGTGGGGGAGAAGTCAGCCCAGTTGGAGTCAAAAACGTCCGTCACGCCAAGCAATTTCAGCCCCTCAATCAGGTCGATGTCTGAGGCCGCATCAAACTTTGGGAGGATCTTGTTGACGGTGAGATACTTCTGGTTTTCCCATTCCGCAGAGCGCCCCAGAAGAAAGGCCATCACCTCGTCGTCCCGTAAAAGATCCTCGGGAGAAGCGCCTTCGCCAGGCAGCAGAAACCACATTTCGCCGTCCTCCAGACGGTGGCTTACGGCGGAAAAATGCGCTCCCCAGTAATAAACATCGCTCATGGTGCGGCGCATGTAATCGACATCCCGATCGCCGTCGGGGCTGTGAAAGACGCCCTGTTTTGTGGCACCCACAGGAAAAGTCTCGACCCACTTGCAGCGAAAGGCCACAGTGGTCGTCAACGCCAGCAGGGTGCGGGGATCCAGCTCCAGATCCGCGGCCTGCTCTTCAAGAAGGCCGTCGGTCTGCTCGTTGAGCCAGCGATGCAGGGCGTCGTTCATGGCGGCAGAGCCCATTTCGCCCCGATAGGACGAGGCGTAATAGGTGTCGGCCAGCCGCTGCAGCGTTTCGGGGACGTAATCAACGTCGTCGCTGAGCCACAGGGCAGAGGCCAGCACCCGCTTGACGGCGCCGTCGTCCCGATAGTTGCTGTTCCACACAGCCTTTGCCTGCGCCCGCAGGGCTTCGATGCTCTCAACGCCCAAAAGGGAAAGCAGCTGTTGACGGCTTTCACCGTTGGCGAGCTCGGCGGATACGGCCAGCGCCATATAGACGGTCAGGGGCGAGCAAACCCGGTTTTCTCCCGCTTCTCCTGTGAGAAGCACGGGAATGCTTTGAGAAAAGAATGCCTCCAGCCCGTCGGCATACCCTGCGGGCTGGTGGGTCTGGGTGCGGAGATCCCGGCTCCAGGCTGTGTATTGCGAATCAAAAAACAGGCTGTCTTCCTTTGGATAAGGGGCCATGCTCGGGTAATCCGGCGCGGCGATCAGCAGACCGCCCGCCCCGTGCCGGGACAGCGCCGCGGGCAGGATGAGGGCCAGACAGAGCACGGCGGCTGCCGCCGCCAGCCATACCGACCGGCGCGGCTTTCCCGAAGCGCGGGGGGCGGCCTCTTCCAGATAAGCGTCGTCGATCTCCTGCAGCGCCCGATTCAGGCGCTTTGCTTTTTCTCGTTTCACAGTTCGATCCCCTCCTGTTCCAGATAGGTTTTGAGCGCGGCCCGGACAAGCGAGAGCTGATATTTCGCCTGTCGCGGGGTGATCCCAAGCTGCTCCGCCGCCTCGGCCAGGGTGCGTCCGTAAAAATAGCGCGCCACAAAAAGCGTTCTTCGCCGGGGCTCCAGATCCGAGAGAAAGCGGTTGACGGCCCGGCCGATCTCACGCGTTTCCCACACGAGGGCGGGGTTGGAAGAGCGGTCGGGGACGCAGTCCTCCAGCTCCGAGAGTAGGGCCTCGGCATGACGAGCCCGCTTAGCGGCCGTCAGATAATCCAGCCGGTTGAGGGCCAGATTGCGGGCGATCTGCGCCAGAAAACACTTCAGCGAAGCCGGTATTTGGGGCGGGATGGCGTTCCACGCGCCCAGATAGGTATCGTTGACCACCTCTTCCACGTCGCGGCGGGAGCGCAGGATCCCATAGGCCACCTGATCCAGATAAGTGCCGTATTTGCGCCGGGTCTCGGAAAGCGCCTGCTCCGCCCGGGCGAAAAACAGGTGGATGATGCCGCTGTCCTCCATCCCGCCACCTCCTTCGGTAAGGTCCTTACGTTTATATAGTAAGCAAAAAAATGCGGAGGGACAAGTGATCCGCAAAAAAAGATGTCCGGACTGTGAATTATCTTTGCGGCCTTGACAAAGCGCGGCGATTGTGGCAAACTATCTCACGAGGTGAGAAACTTGGGGCGTGAGAATTATTTTGAAAAAGCGGCGCAGGAGCTGTTTGACTTGACGGCGTGCGCCCACAATCGGCCGCTGCAAAAGCGGATGGCGGGGCTTTCCCGGGGCGAGATGGGGATGCTCCGCTTTCTCGTTGAGCGGGGGCGCGACGCATCCCCCGGCGAGATCGCCAGAGCCATGGACATCGGCTCGGGCGGCGTGGCCAATCTGCTCAATTCGCTGGAGAAAAAAGGCTGCCTTTCCCGCAGTGCGCGGTCCGGCGACCGCCGTGGCGTCGCCGTCACCATTTCCGAGGCGGGCCGGGATCTGGTGGACCGGAAAGAGCGCGAAGGACTGGAGCTGACGGCAAGGCTTCTTTCGGCGCTGGGCGAGGAAGATACGGGACATCTTCTCCGCATCTGCCGCCGCATCGCGGATCTCAGCGGGAACTGGCTTGGTGCACATTCCGAACGGAAAGGATCGGAAACGGAACAATGAGAAAAATTCTTTGTTATTTGCAAAAAAAGGATCGGCTTTTGATCCTTTTGTGCCTGCTTCTGGTGGCAGGGCAGGTGTGGTTCGACCTGACCATGCCCGATTTTATGAGTGATATCACCCGACTGATCGTCACGCCGGGCAGTGCCATGGCCGATATCTGGATCGCCGGCGGGAAAATGCTGCTGTGCGCGTTTGGAAGCGCGGCGCTTTCTGTGGTGGTGGGCTGGTTTGCCGCCCGCATCGCCGCCGATTTCAGCTATACCCTGCGGGAAAATGTCTTTTACCGGGTGACGGGCTTCGGCGCGGAGGAGATCAAGAGGTTTTCCACCGCCAGCCTGATCACCCGCACCACCAACGATATCACCCAGATCCAGATGCTGGTAGCCATGGGCCTGCAGGTGATGATCAAGGCCCCCATCATGGCGGTGTGGGCCGTGCTGAAGATTGTGGGGAAAAACTGGCGGCTCTCGCTGGTGACGGCGGGGGCGCTGACGGTGATGGTGGCGGCGATCCTGATCGTCATGTCCCGTGTCATCCCCAAATTCCGCATCGTGCAGAAGCAAGTGGACGACGTAAACCGCGACACTCGCGAGATTCTCACCGGCCTGCGGATCGTCCGCGCCTTCAATGCCGAGCAATATCAGGAGGACAAATTCGAGGTTTCCAGCCGGAACCTGATGGAGACCCAGCTTTTTACCGCCCGCCGTCTGGCGGTGCTGATGCCGGTGATCTCCATGGTGATGAGCGGGCTGTCGCTGGGCATTTACTGGCTGGGCGCCGCCCTCATCGAGCGCGTGCCTCCCGTCAGCCCTGCGGCCGTGCTTGAGCGGGTAACGCTGTTCAGTGAGATCGTGGTCTTCTCCTCTTACGCCATGTATGTGGTCATGTCCTTTATGATGCTGGTGATGATCTTTATGATCCTTCCCCGGGCGCAGGTCTCCGCCGCCAGACTGGGCGAGGTGCTGGAGACCCGCGCTTCGGTGACCGAGGGCACGGAAACTTCGGGCAGCCGGCAGGGGAGCATCGAGTTTTGCGACGTGTCCTTCCGCTATGCCGACGCCTCCGAAGATTGCCTGAAGCACATCAGCTTTCGGGCAGAGCCCGGCGAGACGGTGGCATTCATCGGCTCTACCGGAAGCGGCAAGACTACACTGGCCGCACTGGCGGCGCGGCTTTACGACGCCACGGAGGGCAAGATCCTGCTGGACGGGCGGGACATTCGGGAATACCGCTTTTCGGCCCTTTATGACAAGGTGGGCTATATCGCTCAGAAGACCGTTCTCTTTTCGGGAACGGTGGAGGATAATCTGACCTTTGGCAAGAAGGAGGGCGGCGTCACCGAGGCCGACCGGCGCTGGGCGCTGGAGGTGGCGCAGGCGGCTGATTTTGTCAGCGAGCTGCCAGAGGACGAGGGCGCCGCCGTGGCACAGGGAGGCGGCAATCTTTCCGGCGGGCAGAAGCAGCGTCTGGCCATTGCGCGGGCTGTTGCCCGCCGGCCGGAGATCTTGATTTTCGACGATTCGTTCTCGGCGCTGGATTATCGCACCGACGCCGCGCTGCGCAGGCGGCTGGCGAGCGACCTGCGGGACACCACCTGCCTGATCGTGGCACAGCGGATCGGCACCGTGCGCCACGCGGACCGGATCGTGGTGCTGGACGAAGGGCGCGTGGCGGGCGTCGGCACTCACGAGGAGCTGATGAAAACCTGCCCCGTTTACCGGGAGATTGCCCTTTCGCAGCTTTCGCAGACGGAATTGGAGGTTGGTTGACATGGCGGACAACAGAAAACCCGCGGGGCGCGGCCCCGGACACGGGCCCGGGCGAGTAGCGGAAAAGCCGAAGAATCTGAAAAAGGCCATGGGCGACCTGCTGCGCTATTGCAGAAAGGATCTGGGCGTGATTGCGCTGGGGCTGCTCTTTGCCGCCGGAGGCGCCGTGCTCACCATTGCCGGTCCCCGGCAGATTGGGCGGATCACAAATCTGATCCGCGACGGCCTGCTCACGGGCGTCGACCTGTCCGCCGTGGGGCGGGTAGGGCTCCTGCTGGCCGGGCTTTACGGGATGAGCGCGCTGCTGACCTTTTTGCAGCATTATCTGATGGCGGGCTTCAACCAGCGGCTGGCCAGGCGGATGCGGGGCGATCTGGTGCGAAAGATCGACCGTCTGCCCCTGAGCTATTTCAATTTTCATGAGACGGGCGACGTGCTTTCCCGGGTTACCAACGATGTAGACACCGTCAGCGCCTCGCTCTCCAATTCGCTGGCGTCTATGGTCTCGTCGGCGGCGCAGTTCGCCGGCTGTCTGGTGATGATGCTGGTCACCAACTGGATCCTGGCGGGGACATCGGTGCTTTCCACCCTGTTGGCCATGGTGCTGATGATGGTCATCATGAGCCGTTCGCAAAAATATTTTATTGCACGGCAGCAGAATCTGGGCCGGCTCAACGGCTATATCGAGGAGATGTATACCGGTCACGACGTCCTCCGCACCTCCAATGCCGAGGCGCAGGTCAGGGCCGAGTTTGACCGGCGCAACGCCGCCGTGCGCGACGCCAACTTCCGTTCGCAGTTTCTGGGCGGCCTGATGCAGCCCGTGATGAACTTCGTGGGCAATCTGGGCTATGTGGCCGTCTGCGTGGCGGGGGCGACGCTGGCTGTACGGGGAACGATCGATTTCGGCGTGATTACCTCCTTTATGATCTATGTCCGTTTGTTTGAGGGCCCCATCCGTCAGATCGCCCAAGCCATGACCAATATGCAGTCGGCGGCCGCCGCTTCTGAACGGGTCTTTGAATTCCTCAACGAAAATGAGCTGGAGGACGAGATCGGAAAGCCCGACCGTCTGGACCGGGTCCGGGGGCTGGTGGAGTTTGATCACGTGCGCTTCGCCTATCCCGACAAGCCGGATGAGACGGTGATCCACGACTTCTCCGTTCGGGTCAAGCCGGGGCAGAAGGTTGCCATCGTCGGCCCCACCGGCGCGGGAAAGACCACGCTGGTCAATCTGCTGATGCGGTTTTACGAGACCACCGGCGGGCAGATCCGCATCGACGGCACCCCCATCACCCAGCTTTCCCGCCGGGCGGTGCGAAGCGCCTTCGGCATGGTGCTGCAGGACACCTGGCTGTTTGAGGGAACCGTGCGGGAAAATCTGGTCTACAACACCCCGGGCGTCACGCAGGAGCAGATGGAGGCGGCCTGCCGCGCCTGCGGCATCCACAGCTTTATCACGGCGCTTCCGCAGGGCTACGACACGGTACTTTCCGACAACACTGCCATCTCCGCCGGGCAGAAGCAGCTCATGACCATCGCCCGCGCCATGATCCAGAACAGCCCCATGCTCATTTTGGACGAGGCTACTTCATCGGTGGACACCCGCACCGAGGCGCTGACCCAGCGGGCCATGGACCGCCTGACCGAAAAGCGCACCAGCTTTGTCATCGCGCACCGCCTTTCCACCATCCGAAACGCCGACTTGATTCTGGTGCTCCGCGATGGCGATATCGCGGAGCAGGGCACCCACGAGGAGCTGCTGAAAAAGGACGGCTTTTACGCCGAGCTTTACAACAGCCAGTTCGAGGGCGCGGCGTGAGAGAACGCGCCTCTCCCACCTTGACAAAGGCGGGGGAAGCAGATACAATGGTTGCATAATCTTTGTGTATTTTTTGACAGAAAAGGAGCCGATTGACATGGAAATCAAAAACGCATGGGAAAAATACACCGCGGAGGACCTGCAGGCGCTGGAGGCGCTGAATGAGGAATACAAGGCGTTTCTGGACAACGGCAAGACCGAGCGCGAATGTGTCACCGAGGCCGTGGCCATGGCGGAAAAGGCCGGCTACCGCGAGCTTTACGCCGCGCTGAAAAAGGGTGCGCCCAAGGCGGGCGACAAGCTCTATGCCGTTTGCATGAACAAAACGCTGGCTCTGTTCCAGATGGGCAAGGAGCCGCTGGAAAACGGCATGAACATCCTGGGAGCCCACATCGATTCGCCCCGCGTGGATGTGAAGCAGAACCCCCTGTATGAAACCGAGGGCCTTGCGTATCTCGACACCCACTATTACGGCGGCATCAAAAAGTATCAGTGGGTCACCCAGCCGCTGGCCATCCACGGCGTGGTAGCGAAAAAGGACGGGAAGACGGTCAGCATCTGCGTGGGCGAGGATCCCGCCGATCCCGTGTTCGTGTTCACCGATCTTCTGATCCACCTTTCCGCCGTCCAGATGGAAAAAAAGGCCGGGCAGGTCATCCCCGGCGAGAACTTGGATCTGCTGGTGGGCAACCGTCCGCTGGAAAAGAGCAAGCTCAAGAAGGATCAGAAGGATGCCGTCCGCGCCAATGTTCTGGCCCTGCTCAAGGAAAAATACAACCTTGAGGAAGAGGACTTCGTCTCCGCCGAGCTGGAGATCGTGCCCGCCGGCAAGGCCCGCGACTGCGGCTTTGACCGCAGCATGATCCTGGCTTACGGACAGGACGACCGCGTCTGCGCCTTTACCTCGCTTTACGCCATGCTGCAGGAGAACAAGGCCCTGCGCCGCACCTCCTGCTGCCTGCTGGTGGACAAGGAAGAGATCGGCTCCGTGGGCGCCACAGGCATGCAGTCCTTCTGGTTCGAAAACGTGGTGGCCGAGCTCATCGCCGCCACCCAGGGTGAATCCTTCCTGGCCACCCGCCGGGCGCTGGCCAATTCCAATATGCTTTCCTCCGACGTCAGCGCCGGCTACGACCCCCTGTATGCCCTCGAGATCTTTGAGAAGCGTTCCGCCGCTTTCCTTTCCAGGGGCATGAGCTTCAACAAGTTTACCGGCTCCAGTGGCAAGAGCGGCTCCAACGACGCCAATGCCGAATATCTGGGCGACATCCGCCGCATCATGGATGGCGCCAAGGTGACCTATCAGTTTTCCGAGCTGGGCAGGGTCGATGCGGGCGGCGGCGGCACCATCGCCTATATCATGGCCAAATACGGCATGAACGTCATCGACAGCGGCGTGGCCGTCCTCAATATGCACGCGCCCTACGAGCTCAGTTCCAAGGCCGACGTGTACGAGGCTGTCAAAGGCTATCGCGCCTTCCTGAAGAATGCGTAAAACCCGCAAATTTCAAAAAAGCGTCCTCTTTTTGTCAGAGAGGGCGCTTTTTTTGATGAAAACCCCCGATTCGGTTAGTAGGACGTGAGCGCCCCTCTTATATAATATACTAAAAGGTTTTCCTGTTGAACAAAAAATCATGAAACAAGGGGGATTCTGCATGAAACGAACAACCAAAAAGCGGCTGGGCCTCATTTTGGCGCTGGCCATGGTACTGAGCCTGCTGCCTATGACGGCGATGGCAGCCCCGGCCAAGTATAAGGTCTGGGTCCAGGGCGTGCAGGTAACAGACGGCAACAAGGACGACGTACTGGACGACGGCGGCAGCGTGAAGTTTACGCCCGCCACCGAAGAAGAGGCCGCAAAGCTGACCTTGACGGACGCCAACATCACCGGCGCGCAGCAGCCTGGCAATTCACAATATACAGCAGGTATTTACAGCGATATCGACCTGACACTGGAGCTGGTGGGCGACAGCACCATCACCGGCACACCAGCCGCCTGGAGCAGCCGGGGTATAGGAGGGAGGTATTTGACCATCACTGGTAGCGGTGCACTGGATATAACAACAGCCACAAGCGGTTATAGTGTCGCCATCAATGTGAATTTCTTGACCATGGAAAGCGGCACGGTCACCGCGACCGCAGGCAAAGCGGCAGGCAAAACGGGGACGAGCACGGCCATTTATTCCAACTGGGGCGTAACGATTGCGGGCGGCTACCTGACTGCTGTGGGGGGAGAAGCTGAAACCAGCCATGGCATCGTTACAGCCCCCGCCTCGTCCATTAAGATTGAGGTAAACGGCGGCACGGTCACGGCCATCGGCAACAATCGGGGCTTTTCCAAAGAACCCGACCTGTCCGGCTACACCGATCCCGCCGTCACGGTGAACACCGCGGCGACGGCGGAGGGCGCGACGGCCTGGAACGGCACCGACGCCCTGGGCGGCGAGGACAGCAGCTTTAAATACGTGCACATCGAGCCCAAGGCTCTGACCTCCATCACGATCACCACGCCCCCCGACAAGACCGAATATATGGACGGCGAGAGCTTCGATCCCACGGGCATGGTAGTCACGGCCACCTATAACGACGGCTCGACCGCGGAGATCACGGACTATACCTTCGAGCCCTCCGGTGCGCTGACGTCCGACGACACGGAGATCACGATCACGTACACGGAGAATGGCGTCACCGTGACGGTCACGGTGAGCATCACCGTCCGGGCGACCTGCACCGTCACCTTTGATCCCAACGGCGGAACGGGGCAGATGGAGCCCGTCAGCGTCATGGCGGGCGACGAATACGTCCTTCCCAAGTGCACCTTTAGAGCACCCAGCGGCATGCAGTTTGCCGGATGGGACAAGGGCGATGTGGGCGACACGATCGTCATCACGGGCGATGTGGTTCTGGTGGCACAGTGGGAGAAGGATACCTTTTCCTTCACCGATCCCACCAACCCCGTGATCGAGCCCGGCGACCAGCCGAAGCCCGGTACGCATCCTTCTGACATCTTCGTGGACGTGGATCCCGGCGAATGGTATGTGGACGGCATCGACTATGTGGTGGAACACGGCCTGATGGAGGGCGTGGGCGGCAACCGCTTTGATCCCCACGGAACCCTGACCCGCGGCATGCTGGTCACCATTCTGTACCGACTGGAAGGCAGCCCCGGCGTGGTGGGCGAAATGCCCTTTACCGACGTGACCTCCGGCACCTGGTATTTCAACGCCATCCTGTGGGCCTCGGAGAACAATATCGTCAACGGCTACGGCGACGGACGGTTCGGCCCCACCGATTCGCTGACCCGCCAGCAGCTTGCGGCCATTCTGTACCGCTATGCCAACGGCAAGGGCTATGATATCAGCAAAGGCGAGAGCACCGATCTTTCGACCTTTACCGACGCAGCCCTGATCCACGAATACGCCGTGACCCCCATGCGGTGGGTGTGCGGCGAGGAACTGCTCCGCACCACCGGACGGCTGCTTGAGCCTGCCGCTTACGCGACTCGCGGGCTGGTGGCCGACATGCTGATGCGGTTTGCGGCATTGAAAAAATAAGGCGGTGTTTCCCGCCGCGCAAAAAGCGCCCTCTTTTTCAGAAGGGGGCGCTTTTTGGCGGGAAGAGCGGGTCATCTGCTATAGACGACCTCGCCGCCGATCACCGTCATTACCGGCAGGATGCGGCCGATGTCCATGGGATCGCAGGTGAAAATATCGGTGTCCAGCACCACCAGATCGGCCAGATAGCCGGGCAGGAGGCGGCCTTTGTCCTTTTCGCGGAATTCTACAAAGGCCGAGCCCGCGGTATAGGCATCCACGGCATCGAACACGTCCACCCGCTCGGCGGGAAAGAAGCCGTCCTCGGGCCAGCCGTTTTTGTCCTTGCGGGTCACGGCGGCGCAGAGGTTGGGGAAGGGGTTGCAGTCTTCCACGGGTGAATCGGTGCCGTAAGCCACCGCCCCGCCCAGCGCGGGCAGGGTATGGAAGGCATAGGAGGTGGAGGCCAGCGCCTCGCCGCAGCGGCTGATAACGGCGTGCATGTCGTAATCCAGAAAAATGGGCTGATAAAAGACGGGAATGTGATCCCGAGCAATGCGTTCCAACAAGGGAAGATCGGTGATCTGGCAATGGATCAGACCGTGCCGCAGGGGATTCTTCCCGCTGCGGAACACGCGCTCATAGGCCGCCACGGTATCCTCGATGGCCTTGTCTCCGATGACGTGGGTGACCACCTGGATGCCCAGCTTATCGGCGGCGCGGCAAAGCGCGTCGAGCTGGTCCTGCGTAAGGGCCTCGATGCCGTAATTGCCCGGGTCGTCCAGATATCCCTGCCGCATGGCGGCGGTGCGCCCGCCCAGTGAGCCGTCCTTAAAGAGCTTCAGCGGGCCGGGTGCCAGTCGGCCGGGATCCCGATAGCGGGCAGGATCAAAGAAACCCTGTTTCGCAAGCGCCTCCAAATCCTCCGGCGATGAGACGCAGATCTGGTGCCGGTAGCGCAGCGGGCATTCGTCCTTGGCGTAAATGTCGTCGGTCATGGCGAAAAACCGCTCCCGGGGCATAACGGAAGAGCCCGCGTCGTTGGACTGGACCGAGGTGATCCCGTGGGCAACGGCGTATTTTGCCGCCCGCAGGAACATCCGGCGGCAATCGGCCTCGTCGGGAGGCGGAAAGAGGCAGTAAACGGGGCCGCAGCCGTTCTCGGTGAAGACGCCGTTTGGTTCGCCGCTTTCGTCGGTCTCGTAGGTGCCGCCGGCAAACTGAGGCGAGCCCCGGTGAAGGCCCAAAAGCTCGATGACTTTGCTGTTGGCGGTCAGCACATGGCCGCAGACACGCTCCAGCGCGATGGGATATTCGGTGGAGATCCGGTCCAGATCCCACCGGGTGGGGAGCCGCTTTTCGCCCACGGTAAACAGATCCTGGTTCCACCCAGAGCTGTGGATGCCGCCCGCGGTGGCCTCGGGATGGGCGGCGGCAAAGGCGCGCACCCGTTCCACCAGCTCGTCCACCGAGCGGCAGCCGGTGATGTCCGCCCGCTCCATAGCGCGGCCCGTCGTCAAAAGGTGCATATGGCTGTCGTTGAGGCCGGGAATAACGGTTTTCCCGCCGCAGTCCACGACTTCGGCGTTTTCGCCCGCGGCGGCCAGGACATCCCGGTCGTTGCCGACCTGGGTGATGCGGCCGTCCTCGGCCAAAAGAGCCGAGACGAAGACGTTTCGCTGAACATAGATCTTTCCGTTGATAAACGCGGCACGGCGCATGACAAACCCTCCTTTTGAAAAACAGATCCGATGGTTTCAGTATACGCTGTTTCGACTGTTTCGTCAATTTACAGGGCAAAAAATTAGGGCTTGTTTTTTTGCGGAATATCCGTTATACTATAAGGGCTGAATATGTGCCGGTGTGGTGGAATTGGCAGACGCCCGGGACTCAAAATGTCTCACGCCTCACACCGTTCAAAACCCGGAAACCCTTGTGGTACAAGGGTTTTCCAAAATGAAAAATCCCTGATTTTCGGTTTTGGCCTCCATTTTGGCCTCCAAATTCCGTAAAAGATCCGAAAGCACCTTTTACCCTGGCAAACATTTGCCGGTGTGGTGGAATTGGCAGACGCCCGGGACTCAAAATCCCGTGTCCGCAAGGACGTGCGGGTTCGACCCCCGCCACCGGCACCATCTGAAAGTCCCGAAAGCCTTGATTTTACTGGGTTTTCGGGACTTTCTTTGTTCTTTCCCGAGAGTAGTGCAAGTGCATCGATTGTCGATGGCAGATGAACGCGCATGCTATGTAGTTTTGCTGGGGTGTTTTTGACAGAATCGACCTCCGACCGACCTCCAATCGACCTCCAAATAATCGCTGAATCCCGGTTTTTCGGCTTTTTTCGCGGAAAAATTCCGCACCGGATCCAAAAATGAAGGCAAGAGCCGATTCTTGTTGATATGACTGGATTTTCGAGCCTGTTTTCGACCTCCTGAGCCGTTTTTCGCTTCCTTTATCTTCCCTTAACTTCCAAAAGACGTTACTCCCTCAAAATCCAGCAGGCAGTCGCCCAGCTTCAGGTATCGTCCGCAGCGTTGGCTGCTTTGAAAAACCAGATGCAGGACTTGGCGACTGCCGTGCCCGAATATCCTGTTGTTATGCAGATGCACGGCGTCGGGGCTTCTCTTGGCCCTCAGCTCATGGCTGAGATCGGCGATGTGCGCCGCTTTCATTCCAAGCCTGCGCTCGTAGCCTTCACGGGCATTGACGCCCCTCCGTACCAGTCCGGTCAGATCAACGTCCAAAGCCGCAGCATCTCCAAGCGCGGATCCGCAAAGCTGCGGAAAACGCTCTTCCTGGTCATGTCTGTAATTCTTCAGAACTCTTCCCTCGACGAGCCGATCTACCAGTACATGGATAAGAAACGGGCCCAGGGAAAGCCGTATAAGGCCTACATGAGTCATTCCGATCGGCAGCAGCCAGGCCGCTAATGCTGACGGGACGCCGAGGATGATGGGCCGGGGAGATCAGAACGGAAATCCGAGGGTCTTTGACAGGAAGAAATCAAAAAGTGAAAATCTGTACGAAAAAGGCGGCGCGGAAACCGCGCTGTGCAGAGCGCACCGAAAATCTTTGACCCGGGCCCGGAAAATTCGTGGAACATTTCGGGATGGGCGGGTTGCAATCCTTTTTTTGCCATGGTACAATGAATCCAGTTTTTCCCGGCAACGGAACAGATGAAAAAAGGGGTGCCGCCAATGCCTTCCAAAGTTTTTGAGATTATTGAAAAAGAGCAGGAACGCCAGAATCATAACATCGAATTGATCGCCAGTGAGAATTTTGTCAGTCCCGACGTGCTGCGTGCCGTGGGCTCCTGTCTCACCAACAAGTATTCCGAGGGTTATCCCACTGTGCGCTCTTCCGGCAACAAGGGCCGGTATTACGGCGGATGCGAACATGTGGACGAACTGGAGGAATACTGCTGCGACATGTGGCGCAAGGTTTTTTCCACCGACTATCATGTCAATGTTCAGCCCCACAGCGGATCTTCAGCCAACATCGCCGCCTATATGAGCCTTCTGAATCCCGGCGACGCCGTCCTTGCCATGAACCTGAACAACGGCGGACATCTGACCCACGGCTCGCCGGTGAATATCAGCGGCAAGCTCTATGACATGCATTTTTACGACGTCAACGCCGAGGGCTTCATCGATTTGGACGACGTGAGGAAAAAGGCGCTGGAATGCCGCCCGAAGCTGCTTTTGGCGGGCGCCTCGGCCTATAGCCGGCGGATTGATTTCGCAGCCTTCGCGGAGATCGCCCGGGAGGTGGGCGCGTATTTTATGGTGGATATGGCTCACATCGCCGGTCTGGTGGCGGCAGGGGAGCATCCCTCGCCCTTCGGCCTGGCCGACGTCATTACCACCACCACCCACAAAACCCTTCGAGGGCCCCGGGGCGGCCTGATCTTTTGCAGGCCCGAGCTGGCGAAAAAGATCGATAGCGCCGTGTTCCCCGGTACGCAGGGCGGCCCGCTGCAGCATGTGATCGCGGGCAAGGCCGTGGCGGCGGAGGAGGCCTGCACCGAGGCTTTCCGGGATTATATCCGCCAGGTGGTGAAAAATGCCGCCGCCATGTGCGGCGCCTTTATGGAAATGGGCTATCAGGTGGTCACCGGCGGGACGGACAACCATCTTTTCCTGCTGGACCTCACCGACACCGGACTGACCGGCAAGGCCGTTCAGGAGGAGCTGGACAGAAACGGCATCACGCTCAATAAAAACTGCGTGCCCAGCGAGACCCGCTCGCCCGCCCAGACCTCGGGCATCCGCATCGGCACGCCTGCCATGACGACGAAGGGATATAAGGAAGCGGACTTTATCCGCGTGGCCCACGAGATCGACCGGATCATTCAGGGCATGCGCGCAAAACAGTAATACGGCTCTCACCGATGGCATCTGCCGTCGGTTTTTTTATTTTGGGGTTGTTTTTTCGGAAAAATCAGGATAAAATGGGAAAAACAGGATTTCACACGTCAGGGAAAGGAACCTTTATGCGCCATCATTTCATCAACGGAAAGATCTTTACCGCCGACCCAAAGCGGCCCTGGGCGGAGGCCTTCACCGTGGAGGACGACACTGTGACCGCTTTGGGAAGCACGGAAGCGGTCCTGGCAGGAGCCGGGCCGGAGGAGCCGGTGACCGACCTTTCGAGAAAAGCCGTGATCCCCGGTCTGATCGACAGCCACATCCATCCCGCCATGACGGCGGAGATGAAGACTTATATTACCTGCCTGCCGCCCCACGTCCATTCCATCGAGGACATCGTGGTGCAGGTGGCGCGTCGCCGCGCGCTGAAGGGGCCGGAGCAGTGGGTGCGGGGCTGGGGCTTGGACGACGGCAAGCTGAAAGAGCGCCGACTGCCCGACCGCCACGATCTGGACCGGGGCGCCGCCGACGTGCCGGTTTATATCATCCGCAACTGCGAGCACGTGGCCATGTGCAACACCGCGCTGCTGAACCTCTGCGGCATCACGGCGGAGACCCCCGATCCAGACGGCGGCGCCATCGGACGCGAACCCGACGGGACGCCCAACGGCATCCTCTATGAGACCGCGAAGAATCTGGTCGACCGCTTTGTTCCCCGGATGAAGCTGGAGGACAACGTGACCGAACTGCTCCGCCTGGGCGAGCTGCTGGCCGCCGAGGGCGTGGTGGCTGTCACCGACATGGGTGCCGACGGTGCCGACGTGTGGCGGCTCTATAAGGAGGCCGAAAGACGGGGCTTTGCTCAGCGGGCGGCTTTGTATTATTTCTGGGAGTATTACTGGAAAGATCCCACGTTCCGCCTGACGGGGGAGATGACCGATCCCGCAGCCCGGGTGCGGGCGGCGGGCCTCAAGCTGATGAGCGACGGAAGCATCTCGGGCCATACGGCGTGGATCAAAGAACCCTATCTGGGCACGGAGGACTGCGGTCTTTCGGTATCCTCCGACGCGCTTCTGGACACAGCGGTGGACTTTTGTAAGGCAAATGCCTGCCAACTTGCCGTCCATTCCATGGGCGCCCGGGCTATCCGCCGCATCGTCAGCCGCGTCGCCCAAGAGAATAACTGGATGCGCACCGCCGCGCCCCACGCCCGCATCGAGCACGTTACCGAGCCCGAAAGCGAGATCATCGGCCTGATGGCGGAAAAAGGCATTGCCGTTGCTACCCAGCCTCTGTTCTTCTTTTCCGAGATCGAGAGCTATCTGAAAAACTACGGCTTGCCCCGGACGCAAAGGGCCTATCCCATTCGGACGATGCTGGAACGGGGCGTGACCGTGGCCCTGTCCACCGACGCCCCCGCCAATGCCTGGGACGAGCCCACCGACCCCTTCCACACCATTCAGGCCGCCGTCACCCGCACCGCTTACGACGGGACGCCCTGCGGCGCGCAGCAGGCCATCGACGTGGAGACCGCAGTGGCGCTTTATACCCGCGAAAGCGCCGCCGTCAGCGGCTTTGCCCGGCTGGGACAGCTTGCGCCGGGATTTGAGGCCAGCTTCGCCGTGCTGGACCGGGATATTTTCACCGTTCCGCCTTTTGAGATCGGCAAAGTTCGGCCCGTGCGCACCTATATTGCCGGAAAAGAGGTCTGGCGCGCCTGACGCCGATTCATTCCGCACTTGACGGGAACGCCAAAAAAGCGTATGATAATTCCGGAACCATCCGGCGTCATTTGCCGGAAATATGAAAAAGAAAGGTTGTCTTAATCCATGAGCAACATGAAGAAGTACGCCGCCGAGTTCGTCGGCACCTTCGTCCTGGTCCTGTTTGCCTGCGGCGTCGCTGCCGTGACGGGCTGCACCGCCGAGGCTAACGCCTCTTATCTGATAACCGCCCTAGCCTTTGGCCTGGTGATCGTGGCAATGGCGCATTCCATCGGCAACATCTCCGGTTGCCATATCAACCCCGCCGTTTCGCTGGGCGTTCTGCTCAACGGCGGCATGAGCGTTTCGGATTTCATCGGCTATGTGATCGCGCAGTTTTTGGGCGCCACCGCCGGCGCCGCCGTGCTCCGCGGGCTCATCGGCACCTCTTATGGTTTGGGCACCAACGGCTTGTATGACGGAAGCGTTGTCAAGTCGTTGATTATCGAGATCATCCTCACCTGCGTGTTCGTTCTGGCCATTCTGGGCGTCACCAGCAAGCCCGAAAACGGCAAGGTGGCCGGCTTGGTCATCGGCGGCTCGCTGACCCTGGTCCATTTGCTGGGCATCTTCTTCACGGGCACCAGCGTTAACCCCGCCCGTTCCTTTGGTCCCGCGCTGCTGATGGGCGGCGACGCACTGGCCAATGTCTGGGTCTTTATCGTGGGCCCGCTGGCAGGTGGCGTACTGGCTGCCATCCTTTGGAAGCTCCTGGGCGGCAAGGAAGCGAAATAATCGAGAATCCCAATCAGGCTCTCCCGGCAATTTTTGCCGGGGGAGCTTTTTTAGTGTGCCGGGCATGGCATGATTCTTGCGAGTGAAAGTCCCGCCACGGGTATTTACCGCCAAGTGTAGCGAACCGCAAGCCGGTGTCAGCAATGGCAGCGGGGGAGGAAGCGGCGTAGCAAAGCCGAGGAGCCTACGAACAGAAACCGGATATGAGGCTAAACGGTGGGT
>JAFSZV010000004.1 GCA_017455565.1 Clostridia bacterium | reverse complement strand
TCATACGCTTGAACAAAGTCATCCGTAAACATGGCATATCCCGCCCGCGAAAGTGCGCTTTTGCTCGAGTAACCGCGGAAGGAGCGGCCCTTCGTTCGCGGGAAAACTTTCTGCGTCTGCGCAAGGGAAAACTTTCCCTTGACTTTTTCGGCGGAATGCTCTTTAACGGAAAGGTTTTCCTTCTCGCTTTCTCGTACAACGGAAGAAAATGGTTCTCCTTGAATGTTGACAAATTGTCTTCTGTAGGATATACTACCTATAGATCCACTTTGTTGCAATTCGATAGGCGCATGGAAGCCTATCGTCTTAAGCATCGAGGGGGATCTTTTTTTATCCGCATAGAGAATCTCACTGTTCCTAATGAACTCTGTAGGTGTGGTTGTCTTGGTGTACGCACTGGTGATCTTCTGCATGTCATCAATAACAAGGTGGCCTTCCACCGGTCGAAGGTCAAGCACCGCCAGTATAGGTTTTCCGTTGTCCGCCTTGACCGCACCAAATATGACAAGTCTTGTATTTGCCGACTTTCCTCGTCCTACATTTCGACTTTTCAACACCAGTACAGGTTCATCCAGAATTTCCGGGATTCTCTGAATCGTGTCTAGTGACATTTCTTTGTGGTCAACGAACAATATCTCCATGATCTTGTCACCATTCATGTAAATGTCATTTTCGATTGCTCCAAGTCCCTGCAAAACTGCACCGGTCTCCCCAAGAATGAATCGTTCTCCTTCGGGCGCCCCATTGTCAAACCATTCCTTTACCTCCCGAGCAAAAGCCGAATTTACGCTATATCTCGCTTCCGCCCCCTCCCGGGCGGTATTTTTTTGCCCGTTTTCGGCGTTCCGCGTCGCCTGTTCATAGGCCCGGTCCCACAGCGCCTGCGCCCGCTCCAGCGTTGGCTCGCTCTTTCCGAAGATCTTCCGCAGCTCCTCGCCAATCCGCCGCCGGATATTCTCTGACCGTCATCGACCATTGCGATCAAGCGTATTCACGAGATCTTTTTGCATGACGCGGCGAAAACATCACATACTAAAAGAAAACCGCAGGAGGTTTTTATGCCGATCCTTTGTTCCGATCAAACCTGTTTATTCCAAGAATATGGAGAATGTCGGCTTGAGCACATCATTTCACCTTCCGCGAGATCTGGATCGTGCATGTATTACCGGCGGAAACATCAAAAAGAGCTGTAAGGTAATTTTCCCCTACAGCTCTTTATTTTCAATGAAATTCAGTCGAAGCAAGCATGAATTGCCGATTGGATATCCTTTACCGGGATTAAACTGATCCCAGTCTGTTCTCCGAGTCCCTTAAGGTTGGCTTCCGGAATGATGCACCGGTCAAACCCGAGCCGCCGAAGCTCCGTGATGCGCTGTGAGGCGCCCGTCACGGCGCGGACCTCCCCTGCCAGACCCACTTCTCCAAAGGCCGCAAGCTTCGGCGAGATGGGGCGTTCCAGATAACTGGAGGCAATGGCCAGGATGACGGGCAGATCGATCGCCGGCTCCTCCAGCTCCAGCCCGCCGATCACGTTGATATAGGTGTCGTAAGAACCCAAAAGCATACCTGCTCGTTTTTCCATGATGGCAAGCAGTAAAACCGCGCGATTATAGTCGATGCCAGCGGCTGTTCTCCGCGCCGCGCCGTAAGCGGACTTGGTCACAAGCCCCTGCACCTCGGCCAAAATGGGCCTTGTTCCCTCCAGAGTGGCAACGACGCAGCTTCCGTTGGTGTCGGCAGGACGGCCGCTGAGAAGCGCGGCAGAGGGATTTTCGACTTCTTCAAGACCGTGATCGGTCATTTCAAACATGCCGATCTCATTGGTCGAGCCAAAGCGGTTCTTTGTGGCCCGAAGCAGCCTGTAAGCCGCGTGGCGGTCCCCTTCAAAGTTCAGGACGGCGTCCACCATATGCTCCAGCACCTTCGGACCGGCGATGCCGCCGTCCTTGTTGATATGGCCCACAAGGATCACGGCAATGCCGTTTGCCTTGGAAAATTGCAGGAGCTGCATCGTGCATTCCCGCACCTGTGCAACGCTTCCGGGCGCCGATTGGATCTCCGGATGATACATCGTTTGGATCGAGTCAACGATCATGACGGAAGGCTTCAGTTCCGCCGCCGACAGAATGATCTGATCCATCTGCGTTTCCGCGCAGACCAGCAACTTCTCCTCCCTCACCCGCAGCCGGTCAGCGCGCAGCTTGATCTGGGCCAGAGACTCTTCTCCTGTAATATATAAAACAGTCTGCATATCACAAATATACTGACATGCTTGTAAAAGAAGCGTAGATTTGCCGATCCCGGGCGCGCCGGACACCAAAACCAAGCTCCCTTTTACCATTCCGCCACCGAGGACGCGGTCCAGCTCACAGACCCCTGTGGAAAAGCGCACGTCTTCCGCGTTGCTGATCTCATCGAGACGCACGGGCCGGCTGTTGCGCGGGAATACGCCCGGAGCCGCATTGCCGCGGCCGGGCTTTTCTTCCCGCAGAATCTCTTCTACCATGGTGTTCCACTGCCCGCACGACGGGCATTTTCCGTACCATTTCGGCGAATCGTAGCCGCATTCGGTACAGACGAAAGCAGTTTTTGTTTTTGCCATCTTTATCCCCTATAATATGCAAAATATCCGCCGGCGATGGCCAGCGCGAGCTTGAGTTGATAGTCCTCCCGCTGTAAAAGCCGGCACTCTTCCGGATTGGAAAGAAATCCGCATTCCACGGTCACGGCCGGCGAACGGAGGTTTTTCATCAAAAACACGCCCTCCGGCGAAGGCTTGCAAACACGGTCGTTGGAAGGATCCAATATCTGACGCAGCGAAGCCTGCAGCGCTTCGGCAAGCGGCTTCCCTTCCATCGTGTTTTCCGAGTAAAAAACTTGCGCCCCGTGATATTGCGCTTTAGGAAACTGATTTAAGTGGATGCTGAAAAACGGCGTTTGCGGATACTGCTCCGCGACCGCCAGTCTCGCCTTCAGATCCGCGTTTTTGTTGTCACGGATCGACGCCGCGGGATCGTAATCCAGCGAAGCCTCCCCTTCCCTTGTCAAAAGCGCGTTGATGCCCATCAGGCCGAAAAAAGCCTGAGTCTTCCGGCAGACGGCCAGCGTGATCGGCGCTTCACAAACACCGTCGGCCGAGACCGCGCCACCGTCCAAGCCGCCGTGGCCGGCATCCAGGATCACGTCGGCCGAAAACGCCGCGGGACCCATGGCAGGTTTCGTCCGGCTGCCTGCCGCCGCTACCATCATTATAACGACGAACGCAAGGAATGTCAAAATTCCGTAAAACGCCAGCGTTTTTCCGGAATATCCTCCGTAAGAGGCCGCCCGCTTAAGAGATAAGCCCCGCAAGAACAACACCGCCGATCGTTCCCAGCGCCAGGCTGCCCACGGAAAGCAGCAAGCGGTCTGTCAGAATGCCGCCTGAAAAGAAAATCATTCCAATGATCATCACCATTAGAAAGGAGATCGCCGCCGCGCCAAAACCGCAGACCAGCTTTTTCGGATTTCGCCCGGCGCCGCAGAACGACGCGCAAAATCCGCCGGCCGCCAGGATCACAAGGCCGTAAGCGCGGCAGCGGTCCATGGAAAGAATTGATTCGTTAATCAGAACAGCCGCACCAAAGGTCAGCAAAAGGATCAGAGAAAAACCCAGCACGCCGCCGAGTACAACGCGCCTGATCGAGAGCTCCCCCGCTTCCCCGCGGCGGCCCCGTTTTTTGATCATAAAAAAACCTCCCGCATAATTTCTGTTGAAATTTATGCGGGAGTGGCAAGCTTGATTACTTGTTTTCCTCGGGGAGATCTTCGGACTTCGTGCGGAGCTCGTCGCCGGAGCTAACGGAAGAAGCCTCTTCTCTGGTCTGGATCGCCCATTTTTTGACGGTGAGGCGGGTCCTGGCCGCGCCGGTTTCAAAGGTCACCTCGTCGTCGCGGATATTGATTACACGGCCGGTAAAACCGCCGATGGTGATGATTTTATCACCGTTTTGCAAACTGTTGCGAAGCTCACGCTCGGCCTTTTCGCGCTTTTTCTGCGGACGGATCAGCATGAAATAGAAAAGGCCAAGCAAAAGCACCATCCAGATCAGCGGGCCGTAAGCTCCGAAGCCGCCCGCAGGCGCAGCCGTGGATTCGGCAAAGGACTGGATGCTGAACAATCCGGCAAACGCACCGACGGTCATTGCGATTCTTTTCAGATTGGATTTCATAGAAATGGCCTCCCGATATCAGATTACTTAGATTATAAACAATCAAAGGTGGAAAAACAAGGGCTTCAGATCCTTTTTATGAATTTTTCTGTATTGTCACGGCGGAATTCCTCAAATCTTCCCGCTTCGATGGCTGCGCGGATGTCCTCCATCAAATGGTTGTAAAAATACAGATTGTGCATCACGGCCAGCCGCATCCCAAGCATCTCGCCCGATTTCAGCAGGTGGCGGATATAACCGCGGGAATAGCGGCGGCACACGGGACAGCCGCACGCTTCATCCAGCGGGCGCGGATCTGACGCATATTTGGCATTGTTCAGATTGATGTGTCCATGCGAGGTAAAAACGTGTCCGTGGCGCGCGTTGCGCGACGGCATGACGCAATCGAAAAAGTCCACGCCGCGGGCAACGCCCTCAATGATATTGGCGGGCGTGCCCACGCCCATTAAATACCGGGGCCGGTCAGCGGGCATATAGGGCTCCAGCACTTCGACGATGTCATACATCGTTTCGGCAGGCTCCCCAACTGCCAGACCACCGATTGCGTAGCCGGGAAGATCAAGCTCCGCGATCTGCTGCATATGGCGGATTCGAAGATCGGAATAGGTGCCGCCCTGATTGATGCCCCAGAGCATTTGGCCGGGATTCACGGTGTCGGGACGCTGCTTCAGGCGTTCCAGCTCGTCCTTGCACCGCTTGAGCCAGCGGGCCGTCCGCTCGCAGGAGCGGGCGACGTATTCATAAGGCGAGGGGTTTTCCACGCATTCGTCAAACGCCATAGCGATATCCGACCCCAACGACCACTGGATCAACATACTTTCCTCGGGACCCATGAAAATGCGGTGCCCGTCGGTATGTGCGTTAAAATGGACGCCCTCTTCCCGGATCTTGCGCAGTACGGCCAGCGAAAAGACCTGAAATCCGCCGCTGTCGGTGAGGATCGGACCGTCCCAGTTCATAAATTTGTGCAGGCCGCCTAAGGATTTTACGATATCCTGCCCGGGCCGCACGTGAAGATGATAGGTGTTGGAAAGCTCCACCTGACAGCCGATGTGCCGCAAATCTTCGGTGGAAAGGCCGCCTTTGATGGCCGCCTGGGTGCCCACGTTCATAAATACCGGCGTCTGGACGGCGCCGTGCGCGGTTTCAAACACGCCGCGGCGCGCTTTCCCCTCCTGCGCGATCAGTTTAAACATTTCCGCCCTCCTCCGGCACATCGGTCAATATGCCCGCAACGGGCAGCGATTCTACATTTTTCAGCGTGCTCTGGATCTTTCTCGTGCGAACGCCCACCAGCTTGTCCAGCTCGTCATTCGCCTGATTGAGGCGGGTTTTGGTGTTTTCCAGAACAGAGGCAAATGTATCAAATTCAGTCTTTACCGCGCCCAGCACCTTCCACACCTCGCCGGAGCGCTTTTGGATGGCCAGCGTCCGAAAGCCCATCTGCAGGCTGTTGAGCAGCGCGGCCATGGTGGTCGGCCCGGCAAGGGTTACCTTGAACTCACGCTGCAGGACTTCGGCCATCCCGCCGCGGATCAGCTCGGCGTAAAGCCCTTCTGTCGGAATAAACAAAATGGCGAAATCGGTGGTGTTTGGCGGGTCGATATACTTGCCTTGCACGTCCTTGGCAAAACCCTTGACCCGCTGGAAAAGCTGCTTCTGCGCGGCATCCACCAACGTGGGATCGGCCGTGTCATAGGCGTTCAGAAGCTGCTCGTAGGCGTCCAGCGGGAATTTTGCGTCCACCGGGAGCCAAACGGGGGCGCCGTCGCCGCCGGGCAGACGGATGGCATATTCCACGTTTTTCTGACTTCCCGGCTTGGTGACCACATTGGAAGCGTATTGCTCCGGCGAAAGCATCTGCTCGAGAATGGCCCCCAACTGGATCTCGCCCAGGATACCGCGGGTCTTGACGTTGGAAAGGACCTTTTTCAGGTCGCCCACGCCCACGGCCAGATTCTGCATCTCGCCCAGGCCCTTGTAAACCTGCTCCAGCCGCTGCGACACCAGCTGAAACGAATCGCTCAGCTTGCGGTCCAGCGTTTCCTGCAGCTTTTCATCCACGGTTTTTCGGATGCCGTCAAGCTGCTGCTGGTTGTTGCTGCTGATCTTGTCCAGCCCCTCGGCCAGGCCGCGGCGCATATGATCCAGCTTTTGGTCGGTCTGCATCATATCGTCGTGCTGCTGCGACTGCATCTTGGCGATGGAGCTTTCCATGGAATGGATCAGAAGATCCTGCCGCGCCATCAGCGCGGCGTCGTTCTTCTGGCTTTCGCCGGTCTTGCTCTCCAGCTCACCCAGCCGTTTTTCCAGCGTAAGGATGCCGCTGCTGCGCCGCATCACAAGGATGAGCAGCACGATGCAGACGGCCAACAGAACCAGACAGGCGATCTCAAGATATATCACGGGTCTTCTCCTCTCTTTTTTCGTTGGGTCATTCAATAATCATCGCGTCGCCGAAGCTGAAGAAGCGGTAACGCTCCCGCACGGCCTCTTCATAGGCCTTCAATACGATCTCCCGGGTGCTGAAGGCTGAGATCAGCATGATCAGCGTGCTTTCGGGCAGATGAAAGTTGGTGATGATGGCGTCCATCCCCTTGAACTGATAACCGGGATAGATGAAAATATCAGTGCTTCCGCTTCCCGCGTGGGTCACATGGTTTTCGTCGGTGACGGTCTCGATGGTGCGGCACGAGGTGGTGCCGACACATACCACGCGCCCGCCCCGCTGGCGGGCGGCGTTGATGCGCCGGGCTGCGTCTTCGCTAACAAAATAGCGTTCGGAGTGCATCACGTGATTCGTGATCTCTTCTTCCTTCACGGGACGGAAGGTCCCCAGCCCCACATGCAGCGTGATGCGGACGATGTCCACGCCCTTTTCCCTAATCTTTTTCAGAAGCTCCGGCGTAAAATGGAGCCCCGCCGTGGGGGCTGCCGCCGAGCCAACCTCCCGGGAATACACGGTCTGGTAGCGTTCTCGGTCAGCCAGCCGCTCTTTGATATAAGGAGGCAACGGCATGGTGCCCAGCCGGTCCAGCACCTCCAGAAAAATGCCGTTATAGTGAAACTCGATCAAACGGTTCCCGTCGTCCTTCACGGCCTTGACTGTGGCAGTCAGGCTGCCGTCGCCAAAGGAAATGCAGGCGCCCTTGCGCAGCCGCCGCCCGGGATAGACGATGCAGTCCCAGACGTCACCCGAAACATTTTCCAGCAGCAGCACCTCCACTGGGGCCGACCCCGTGCCGGTTTTCTGCCCGTAAAGCCGCGCGGGAAGCACGCGGGTGTCGTTGATGACAAGACAGTCGCCGGGATTCAGATGGCCGATCACATCGTAAAAATGCTCATGCCCTGTCCTGCCCGTTTTGCGGTCAATGGTCATCAACCGAGAATGATCGCGCTCGGCCAGCGGCGTCTGCGCGATCAGTTCTTCGGGAAGGTCGTAATAAAAATCAGATTTCTTCAAGTTTTCTGCCTCAATTCGGATCGTAATAGGAAACAGTCGCGCCGGTGTAGTAGAAAGAAATGATCTCTTCGCAGGAAAAGCCCTTCTGCCCCATGGAATAGGCGCCCCACTGGCTCATGCCGATGTTGTGACCGGAGCCGGTCCCGGCGATGATATAGGTGCCCGGTGTGCCGCCGGAACTTTGGGTGATCTGCAGCGGGACGACGCCGTTTGCCGTGATGACATAGGCGCTACCCGCATCCAGCAACGTGGTTTTGCCGTTGCCGCCCACGGCGTAAAGCCCGCCCGTCTGCGTGGTGGCGCCGTTGACGGACACCGTGCTTCCGCCCGTGCCGCCCGTAATGGTATAGCGGTGGCTGCTGACGGTAACTCCTCGGGTTGGGCTGTTGAGTGCCGTGCGTGCCCGATCACCCTTGAAGACCAGACGCTGCCCGTTTGCCTGAACCGCCGTAAGCTCGAGTACATTTCCTGCGGCGCTGTAACGGCTGACATATACGTCGGTGATCCGCTGGGTAGTATAGCCCTTTGCCTGCAGGATCCAGGTGATATCGTCCAATGTGACAGTGTTGCTGTATGGCAGCATACGCTCTAAATAGGTATCCTCCACCGCCCGGAGATATGGAATATCCTTGCCCCAGATGTTGATCGCGTCTTCGGTATAGCCGCCGGAGGAAGCGTGATAAAAGGTTTCACAGATCTCGCCGCGGTAGACCACATAGCGTCCGCTGACGCCTTCCACCGCCTCATCGGAGACCGCTGTGGCGCCGTTGGTGCCGCGATACACCTGACAGTCGGTGGTGTTGCACAAGTCAAAACCTTTTGCGCTGTGCTTGTGATAATTATTGAGCGCGTAACACTTGGCGCACAGCGCCATGGCCTTTTGCGCCTCCACCGGCCAGGAGGGGCTGATCTCATACGGGATCACGCCCTTGACGTAATCCGTCAGGCTTACCACATTGATGACATTGAGGTCGCCCCCCGCGGGACGGTAATATTCAAACCCGCCATAGTATTTGGTCTGCTTGAACCAGGTCTGGCGGCTCATGGGCATGATCCCCAGCGGGAAATCGCCCAAAAGATCCAATTGATACAAGATCCGGTCGGTGCCGGTGGCAACGACGGTATAGCAGGTCCCGCTAGGCCCCCGCTGCACCAGATCATAGCCTACCCGCTGGGCGCCGTTCCGGGCTGCGGCGGCATCTTCCGGCGAAAGATACTTCCCTACCCGCACGCGGAATCCGCCCCGCACATAGCAAAGATAGGCGTCGTAGCCGGCGTATTCAAAATCTTCGGCCACTTCAAACGCCTCGTCGGCATCGTAAAACAGGTCGTCCACCTGCAGGCAGTAAGCGCCGATCTCGGCATTGAACCGGCCGGGCTCAGACTCGAGATAATCGTTCCCCACCAGCCAGAGGTTGACGTTTTTCAAAACCGTGATTTTGTTTTCGTCATAAATCTCATAGGTGGAAACAAACTCCCGCCCCGCGTCAAAATAGCCGAAAGCGTATCCCACGTCCATTCCAGACACGTTTTGCAGATTGGCCGCGACAAGGGCGTTGGCGTCGTAATAAAGGCCGATCTTCATGACGGGATCGTACCCTTCCGCGTGAGCCGTCGTCCCCGCGGAGAGCGAGAACAGCAGCGCCGCCGTTAGCAATATGCCAAGCAGTTTTTTCATGGAGCACCTCGATTTCGATCCGGAACCGCCTGAGTCCCTACTTACCGTCTGTATTATACTACATCTTATGCCATAATTCAACTTTTTCCGCAAAATACAGCCCCGTGCGTTTTCTCACGGGGCTGTCTGAACGTCAGATCGGAATATGTTTTTCGCCGTTATGGTTTGGGAGGGTCCTGACCAAGCATGCCGCCTATCGACAGGAACATCAGGATCTTTGCCGGCACGGTCAGCAGGACCCGAATACTTGACACAACTTCTTCGAGCGTGGCATTGGACGCTAATGCGTCCACGCCCTGTCTGCCAATGAATATGGCTATCAGGCGGTTTCCGGCCGGCAGCAGAATCGCGTCGAACACGCCGAAAAAGATCGCCAAAACGATCCCCGCCGCCGCAATCGTGCCCTGCGACGGCCTGTTGTACGTCACAAGCAGCCAAACAAGCGCAAGAATGACATAGACCAGGCAGGCGATGATAGAATGATAGGGTATGCTGCGAATCGCAAGCACCTGTTCGTCAACGCCATAGAGACGCTTGACCGGCGTCTGCAGAAAAAACAAAGCAACACACGCCAGCAGCGCAAGCACAAAAAGGAAGAACGCAACGCTCTGCAGCGTTCTGCACGTTTTTGTACGCATTATCGATTTCTCCTTTGCGTCATTTCGCGCAAAAAGGGGATGCTCTCCCCTTCTTTGCACGACGATTATCTATTACCTGATTATTTGAAATACCGCTTGAGCACACCCTCCAGAGCCTTGCCGTGGCGGGCTTCGTCGCGGGCCATCTCATGGACGGTGTCGTGGATGGCGTCAAGGCCGTTCTTCTTGGCGCAGGCGGCCAGATCGAACTTGCCCTTGACGGCGCCGTATTCGCAATCCACGCGCCATGCCAGGTTCTTCTTGGTGGAGTCGGTCATGTTGGGCTCCAGATCGCTCCCCAGCAGCTCGGCAAACTTGGCGGCGTGCTCGGCCTCTTCATAGGCGGCCTTTTCCCAGTACAGGCCGATCTCGGGATAACCCTCGCGGTGGGCGATGCGGGCCATGCACAAATACATGCCCACCTCACTGCACTCGCCGGTGAAGTTGGCCTTGAGCTGCTCAAAGATATAAGCCTTGTCCTCGGCACTGATGTCGGGATTGTTCTTGACGGTCTTGGCATAAATGCCGAACTCGTGCTCGGCGGCCAGCTTCTCGTCAGCTTTCATTTCGGTGAACTTGGAGCCGGGGACCTTGCAGATGGGGCAAACCTCGGGGGGCTCGTTCCCTTCGTGTACATAACCGCAAACCGGACATACCCATTTTTTCATACTTGTTCCTCCATTCAATCATTTTGAAAATTACTGAAATCTATCCTGTAAAGCTCCTGCTTGAGCTTCGCATTCAATTGATCAAACACCTGATGAAACCGGCAGCCGCTTTTATCCGTTACACGCGAGCATATATAGTCGTCTGCCAGACAATGGTTGAGCCGGATCGGTCCGTCGATGCATTCGATCACATGGCCCAGCGTCAGTTCTTCCGGCGCGACGGCTAGCGCATATCCGCCCGTGGCTCCCTTCTGCGCCGTCACGATCCCGGCCTGCGACAGCTTCCGCAGGATCTTCAGCGCAAAACGGATGGTCAAGCCGGCCTGCTCGGAAAGCCGGCTTGCCGGAACAGGCGGCAAAGGATCGGTCATCAGCGCATAGACCAGGCGAATCGCGTAATCGGCTTCGTGTGTGATGCGCATAATAGCCACCTCCTTTTTTACGATTTTAGTATACAATAAAATGATAACGTTTGTCAACACTATTTGCTTTTGGAATCACAGGAAGTCCGGCTGCATTCGTTTCCGGTCACTGATGGATTATTACTGATGTTTTTTCAAAAAAAAGCTTGACTTTTGCGTTCGGTTGCGTTATGATAACTCTTGCAGTCGCGGATGTGGCGGAATTGGCAGACGCGCATGGTTCAGGTCCATGTGAAAGCAATTTCATGGGGGTTCAAGTCCCTTCATCCGCACCAAACCTCAAAGCGTTTTGCTTTGAGGTTTTTTGCTTTTACAAATTGTTTTGCCAGTATTTTTTTGCGGAGCGCAACAGTGTATTTCCCCCAAAAACGGGCGCTGCAACAGATCGTTGCGTTGACTTGTCCGCGTTTCACTGGTATAATTCTGTCAGATTTCGTTGTTGCCGCATTCATCACGCCCGACAGAAAGGGGTCCCACATGCTTACTGTTGCCAACCTTACGAAAAAATACGGAAAAATTCTCGCCTGCGACGATGTCAGTTTCACACTGGATTCCGGAAGCGTGACCGTGCTTCTCGGTCCAAACGGCGCGGGAAAAAGCACGCTGATGAAATCGATCATCGGCTTTTTGCGCTATACCGGCGAGATCACCATCGACGGATTTGCCAACAAATCCTCCGAAGCCCGCCGGATACTGGGATATATTCCGGAGATCCCCTCTCTTTATCCCAATCTTACCGTTTCCGAGCATATGGATTTCCTTGCGCGGGCATACCGGCTGACCGATTACAAGACCCGTGCACAGCAGTTTTTGGAGCGGTTTGAGCTCTCGGACAAGAAAAAGAAGTTCGGCGACGAGCTTTCCAAGGGCATGCAGCAAAAGTTGAACATCTGCCTCGGCCTTTTGCCGGAGCCGCAGCTTCTTCTGCTGGACGAGCCGATGATCGGTCTGGATCCGCACGCCATCAAGGAACTGAAGACCCTGATGGAAGAGATGCGCGCACAAGGAAAAACCCTGCTGGTGAGCACGCATATCATAGACAGCGTGGATATGTTGTGGGACCGGACGCTGATCATGCAAAACGGCGCCGTGCGCGCCAACGTGACACGGGATGAGCTGGATCGTGACGGGCGCACACTGGAGGAGCTTTTCTTTGCTGTGACCGAGGGCGTTACCTCCGCCGACATTTCTCATCCGGCCGAGTCTGCCCCGCAGGAGGCTGAAGTTCAATGAGACTGTTTGGATATTACGCCCTGCACAGCTTCAAGAACCAGTTGAAGAAGATGTTTAAAAGCTGGGTCATCATCTTTATCCTGGCCTGCGCGCTGGTGGGCGGGCTGATCGGCTTCGGTATGGGAAAGCTCTCTGAAGCGGCGGAGCAGGAGCGGCCTCCATCCACGGTAGAGACCGTTTTGCCGCAGGATCCGGAGGAGCTGTTCCCCGTCGATCCAAAGGCGTCGCTGGGCACGCTTGAGCTGGTGGCGGGCGGCATCGTGCTGCTGATGCTGGCGCTCAACGCGCTGAACGCCGAAAAGAACGGAAATACCATTTTTCTTCCGGCTGACGTTCCGCTGCTGTTCGCTTCTCCGATGAAGCCGCAGTCAGTGCTGATGTTTCGTCTGATGACGCAGATCGGCGCGGCGATCCTGGGAAGCGTTTACCTGCTGTTCCAGCTTCCGAATCTTACGCTTCGTCTGGGACTGAGCGTATGGGCGGCGCTGGCGGTCATCCTGGCATGGGTGCTGACCGTCATTTTTTCCAGACTGCTCCAGGTTCTGCTTTATATCTTTGGATCCAACCATCCAGGTTTCCGCAAAAATCTGCGCTACGGCGTTTACGGCATTTTCGCACTGGCCGCGCTGGGCTTTCTGCTGTTCTGGCGCGACAGCGGCGAAGGGCCCTTCCCTGCCGCACTCCGCTTTTTTAATGCGCCCTTTACCCGCTGGATACCCGTTTGGGGCTGGATCAAGGGATTCTGTGTTCACGCTGCCGCGGCTGAAACGCTGCCCGCGCTGCTTTATCTTACCGCGCTTTTGGCCGGCGGCGCACTGTTCGTCTGGCTGATCTGGCGGATCAAGGCCGATTTTTACGAGGACGCCATGGCAAAATCCGAGGAAACAGCCGCCCTGATCCGCGATGCGCAGGAGAGCCGCACCGGCGTCACCATCCGGCGTAAAAAAGACCGCAGTGAAAAGCTACGCCGCGACGGGATGAAGCACGGCTTTGGCGCCAATGTGTTTTTCTTTAAATCCCTTTACAACCGGTTTCGATTCGCGCATCTTCATTATTTCACGAAAACTGCCGAGACTTATCTTTTGGGCGCTGTGACAATCTCGATCGTGCTGCGCTTTGCAATTAATACCCGTACGATGATTCCTGTGGTGCTTGCGCTGGGCGTTTTGGCGTTCTTCCGGGCGCTTGGAAACCCGTTGGCGCAGGACACAAAAATGGATTATTTCGTGATGATCCCGGAAAGTGCGTGGGCAAAGATGTTCTGGTCGCTTTTGGGCGGAACGGTGAACTGTCTGCTGGATCTACTTCCCGCCTTGGCCGCGGCGGTTTTGATCCTGGGAGCTGACCCGGTTGCGGCGCTGGCCTGGATGCTGTTTATCGCCTCTGTAGACCTTTACGCCACCATTGTCGGTGTGTTTCTGGACGTTTCCTTCCCGCAGTCTACCGGCAAGACCGTCAAACAGATGATCCAGATGATGTTCCTGTCTTTCGGCTTGGTCCCCAACGCGGGCATTTTGGCCACCGGCATCATGTTTTCAAAGGTCCCGCTTGCCGCCGCGGGAGCCGCGGTCTTCAATCTTTTGCTTGGAGCGATATTTTTTACCTTTACCCCATCATTTTTGACGCCGAAAGGAGGCAAACCCGCCATGAATCCCTCTGTTTCCCATCCCCTCGATGAAACACGCGAAGTTTTCGAACCCCTCTATGATCCCACCCCCGCGAAGAAGGCCTTCTCCCGCATCGGATTCAGCGCATCTGCCATGTGGGTGATCTGGATCGCCCTGACCCTGGTTCTAAGCTATGTGATCAAACGATTTTTCCCGGGCTGGAGCGAAGAAAACCCCTGGTTTTATCTGTCTGCTGCCGAGCTCCCGCTGTATCTCTGCGCCATACCTGTCGCTCTGCTGCTTATGCGAAAGGTCGAACGGGCAAAGCTTGAGCGCCATAAGCTGCCAGCGAGGCTGTTTGCCGTGTATTTCCTCATCTGTGAGTTTTTTCTTACGGCGGGCAATCTGCTGGGACGAGTGGTCAATTCCATCATTGAGCATCTTGTGGGCGCTGCACAGGAAGACCCTGTGACCATGCTGGTTGGCAGCGCCTCGTTTTGGCCCAAGGTGGTCTTTCTTGTGATTCTTGCGCCGCTGGTAGAGGAGTTTATCTTCCGGCGTCAGCTCATCGACCGCATGAAGCCCTATGGCGAAAAACTGGCGGTGGTGCTGTCTGCATTGATGTTCGGCCTTTTCCACGGTAATTTTTCTCAGGGATTCTACGCTTTTGCCATCGGCTTGGTGTTTGGATATCTCTACATTCGCTCCGGAAAGCTCCGATATACGGTTGTTTTGCACATGATCATCAATTCCCTTGGCGGGATCGTCGCCCCCTATGTCCTGGAAAAGACTGGATTGTTGACGGCTTCCATGGATTATGCGGAGCTTGTCGAGGAGCTGAGCGGGAATATGACGGCCATGATCCCCTTGGCAATTTACGGACTTATCATGTTTGCCGCGATTATCGCCGGTCTGGTGCTCTTCCTCACTCGGCGCAAAAAGATCGTATTCCTTCCCGCCGAGCGTCAAATTCCCGCCGGAAGCCGCCTTCGCACTGCGGTGCTGAATCCTGGGATGCTCCTGTTTATTCTGATCTCGGCAGCAATGTTTGTCATGCACATTTTTTCCTGACACAACAAAAGAAAAGAACAGCGGACGGCTTGTCTGCTGTTCTTTTTTTGCAAATACCGCTTGACAAGTGGTAAATAACTGTTTATACTGTATATACTGTTCATAAACAAGAGGAGCGTGATTGATTGAATGTTTTAATCCGCAACACCGGCGATCAGCCCATCTATCAGCAAATCTACATGCAGATTAAATCCGCGATCCTTTCCGGCGAGCTGAAAGAGGGCGATCCCCTGCCCTCGATCCGAGCCCTTGCAAAGGATCTGCGCATCAGCGTCATCACCACAAAGCGCGCATACGATGAGCTGGAGAAAAACGGCTTTATCCGCACGATTCCCGCAAAGGGCTGCTATGTGGCCCGCCCAAATACCGAGATGCTTCGGGAAGAGCGTCTTCAGCAGCTGGAGGCGCACATCCTCGCGGCGCTGGAGCTGGCCCCCTCCTGCGGGCTCGGCGCAGAAAACATAATCGATATGATCCGCATGTTTGACAAGGAGTTATTATGAAAAACGCCATTGAAGTACGAAACCTCACAAAGAGCTTTCCCGGTTTTACTCTGAACGATCTGACCTTTACCCTTCCCGAAGGCGCGATTCTGGGTTTGATTGGAGAAAACGGCGCCGGAAAAAGCACCACCATCAAGCTGCTGCTCCACGCGCTGGAGGCCGACAACGGTTCGGCCAAAGTGCTAGGCTGCGACGTGAAGGATCCCGCCTATTCAGCGGTGAAAAACCGTATCGGCGTCGTTCTGGACGAAGCGTATTTTCCCGAAGTCCTTACGGCGCGTCAGGTGGGAAAGGTTTTGCGCCACGCATATTCCGACTGGCAGGACGCCGACTACGAGGCGTATCTCAATCGCTTTTCCCTGCCAGATGATAAGATGTTCCGGGACTATTCCCGGGGAATGAAGATGAAATTGGCAATCGCCGCCGCTTTGTCTCACAAGCCGCAGCTTTTGATACTGGACGAAGCAACCGCGGGGCTGGATCCGCTGGTACGCGACGAGATCGTGGATTTGTTTTATGAGTTTACACGAGATCCCTCTCATTCGATCCTCATTTCTTCCCATATCATCAGCGATCTGGAAAAGCTATGCGATTATGTAGCCTTCCTGCACAAGGGAAATCTGCTGTTCTGTGAAGAAAAGGATGCTCTTTTGGATCGATATTGCGTTGTCCACACCGACGAAGCGGCGCTTCGCGCACTTCCAAACAGCGCAATCAAAGGAATTCGAAAGAATCCTTACGGCTCCGAAATCCTGCTTTACGCCGAAGACGTTCCGGCATCTTTGACCGCAGAGCGTCCCACGTTGGAAAATCTGATCCTTCTGCTCTCGAAAGGAGATGCCGCCAAATGAAAAGCCTTCTGCTGAAAGATTATTACACGTTGAAAAAGAATCTCGGTGTTGTACTGCTTTTTATGCTGGGTTTCTGCTGCCTTATGTCGGATGATCTGGTCACCGTTTATTGCGCCTTCTATGCCGCCATGCTCCCGGTCACGGCAATTGCTTACGACGAGCGGGCCAATTGGAACAGCCTGGCCGTTTCCATGCCCTATTCGTTCCGGGATCTGGCGCTGGGTAAATATCTGCTTGGCTATCTGCTGATGCCGCCGGTGATCCTTGTTTCTTATGTTGCAAAGCTTCTTTCGCATTATGTGTTTCATCGTCCAGCGGTTTCCTTCTCGCCATTGCCGATAATGATGGCCGTATGCGGCGCAGCGATCGTTCTTGCGTTTATCCTGCCGATCATTTTCCGATTTGGCTCAGAAAAGGCCAGACTGGTCTATTTGTTTATCGTCATGATCGTAGCTGCTGCGGCTGTGTTGTTTATGCGGCCTTTGCCTTTCAACGTTTCCATGCCCGCTTTGTCCTCTCTTTCGGTGCTCACGGCGATTCTGGCTGCCGCAGCCGTTGTGCTGAATCTGATCTCTATCCGGATTTCCACCGCCATGCTGAAACGAAGGTTTCGCTGATATATGGCAACACCGCACAGAAAAACGGTGGTGCAAATGAACGCAGAGTGTGACATACTCGCGTCTTGATTCAGTGCGCTGCGTGAAATGATTTTCCACAGCAAATCATTCATACGGGCAGCGCCCGCGTAATTCTTGAAAGTTATGCGGTGTTGCCTGAATAGTAATTGCGAAAGCGGAAACCATTTGATACAATATGGTCGGTGATAGTGTCAACTACCCACCCACTAAAGTGAGTGGGCTTGTAACTCCCCGGTAGTGCAAACGTCTTACGACTCCTACCTTTAGCTTATCTGATTACTCAGATAGTGGGGTTACATCACAGGGTGATTGACTGCACCCTTATCGTCTCAGACATGCTGAGGCGATACTGTATCCGGTACTTGACTATCCTTTGCAAGATAGTTGATTCCCATGCGATACAGATTCATTGCTCCGATACGGTCATCGTTAGATGTATAACCGCAGGATTTACAACGGAAGATATGCTTCTTTTTATCACGGTTAGACTTTTCCGTGTGACCGCAAACAGGACAGGTCTGGCTCGTATAACGAGGGTCTGCGTTAATTATTATACTCTCGTTGAGCGCAGCCTTGTACTTTAACTTCTGCTCCAGGTCGTAAAACGACCAGGATACGGAAACATAGCGGTCTTTGCGACGTACCTTTTCAGTAGCAGAACGAACACCAGACAAGTCCTCTAAGACAAAGAGTGTGTGCTTCGGATTATTTTCAACGAGTGCCTTCGACACACAATGGTTGACATCGCGCATCCAACGGTTTTCTCGCTGACCGATAGCTTTAAGCCTTCGTCTTGCAGAAGGAGTCTGTTTTTGCTGAAGTTCCTTGCGGAGCTGTTTGTACTTAGCACGTTTTTGCTTAATAGCCCTGCCGCTTACAAAACCGGACTTATGTTTGCTGTCATAGGTTGCGACCACAAAGTTAATGCCCCTGTCTACACCAACAACATTGCACACATCCGAGTTCTTGGCTTCAGAAATATCTCTGGTAACAGGGATATGCAAAAAATACTTGCCATGCTTTTTCACGAGTTTGGCGGTACCAAAGGAGTAGATATCGTGGTCAAAGTATTTTTCCATGCCATCGGAATGATATGGCAGTTTCACACGACCGCCAAGTGTGTTCACAGAGAACAAGTTCTGTGTAAGGGAATAGTCTCTATTCCACACAAGGTCATACTGAGGCTTGGAGAAATCAGGTTTAATCCACGTATGCCGGTTCTCTAAGATGGTTTTGTACCTTGCGATAACCGTCTTAAAAACAGATTGAGCCATCTGGGATTTTAAGCCATAGCGTTCACGGAGGTCATAATACAATGCCTTATTAAGCGAAAACTGCTTTAAGTCATGCGTCTGAAAGATGTAGTTTGCCACAAAATTACACGCCCTGCGATAAATGTCCATAGTAGCATCTAACAGTTCACGCTGTTCGGGTACAGCATGGACCTGAATCTTTGCGGTAGTAGTGATTTGCACCAGTAACACCTCCCTTCATTGCACTTCACTATATATTATTATAGCATGGATTCAGTGAATATGCAATAGGATGCAAAGCCATTACAATCGCAGAAACAGGCGCAAATATAATCTCAAAGCACATATCGTTCTTGTCACAAAATATAGAAAAGTTTTGCTACAAAACAGCACCATCGACTTTGTAAAACGAGCCATAGCTTATCTTGCGAAGCAAAACAACTGGAATATCATTGCTATGGAGACTGACAAAGACCACATCCATATTTTACTGGAATACGATACGACAGAACGTATCTGTGATATCATTAGTATCATCAAACAGAGAACAACACGATGGCTCTGGATACGCTACAAAGACGTATTATCCAAACAATACTGGAGAAAACACATCTTCTGGTCAGACGGATACTTTGTCTGTAGTATTGGCGAAGTCTCATCGGCAACCATTGAAAAGTATATAGCCGAACAAGGCTAAGAAAGGAGAAAGCGGCTCCTCCCACCTGCTAAAGCAAGTGGGTTTCCGCCGCTAAATTATTTTATGAAATGAGAAAACACATCGGGCATGCGCCTATGCTAACAGTTGGAGCGACTGTTGTTGTGATGAAAGATAATAAAGTGTTGCTGAATCTGCGCTCAGATACTCATTCTTGGGGTATCCCCGGCGGTGCGATTGAATTGGGCGAAACAATAGAGCAGACTGCGGACAGAGAACTGAAAGAAGAAACAAATCTAACTGCAGAAGAGTATATATTTCTTCATTTGTTTTCGGGAATTGATTTTTATTTCAAATACCCAAACGGAGACGAGCTTTTTTCTGTCGTAGCTCTTTACCTTGCCAAAGGTGTTGGAGGTGAAATGAAGATCACCGATGGAGAAAGCATGAGCCTGAGATTTTTTGGAAAAGAAGAATTGCCGCCACTTGAAAAGAGAGCTGAAAAAATCATTGAGTGGCTGATCAGCGAGAACCATTTTTAAAGAGAGTATAAGGTGGTGTCAAGATAATTGCGCAAATTTGTTTGCAGTCTCTGTGAATGAAGAAACCGCAAATTTCGGTTGAAGGCCGAAGCATTCAACCGAAATCTGCGGTTGCCACAGCGCCGCAGCGCTGTGAACTTTTCGTTAATTATTTCACTGTCCTCTTGAGGGGAAGCGGCAAAAAGTGACAGGCGGCTGTTTTTCTTTTCCCTACGGAAAACCCTGTGTTTTGCAAAGCGATTCCGGTTATTTTGCCTTATTGGGGAGCATGATCTGCTCCCAACCATCAACATTGCATTCGTCATTTGCATTGTTGCCGACTGCCACTGCCGTTCCATTGGCTTTCAGGCCGACAATCGTGTAGTACCCCGCGGAAATGGCAACGATATTCTCCCAGCGGCGGACGCCGGACAAGCCGTTTTTGTAATCGCCCGCGAAAGAGATCGAGCGATCCTTCGCTAATCCGACGGTAAACGAGGAGCCGCAGGAAACCGCCGCGATATCCTGCCATGTATCGACTCTGCACTGGCCGTTGCTGTTTTCCCCTGTGGCGATCACCGTTCCGTCGATGGTTACACCCATCGTATTGTTGGGGCCGGTAAACACGGCGACGATGTCGAACCATTCGCCGACGTCACATTGACCGGCATGATTCCATCCCGCGGCGACCACTGTGCCGTCCGCTTTCAAACCCACCGTGTGGCCCATTCCCGCAGAAATGGAAACGATGTCCTTCCAGCCGCTCACATTGCACTGATCGCAATTGTTTTGCCCGGTGGCGACCACCGTGCCGTCCGCTTTCAAACCCACCGTATGACTCGATCTGGCGGAAATAGCGACAATGTCACGCCAATCCTCAACGTCGCACTGGTTGAATTGATTGTCTCCGACAGCGACCACCGTGCCGTCCGCTTTCAAACCCACCGTGTGGCTTCCGCCTGCGGAAACTGCAATCATGTCGTTCCAGTCACTGACGTCGCATTGGCCGGCATTGTTATCCCCAACGGCCATTGCGGTTCCGTCAGTCTTCACGGCTACCGTATGAAACACGCCGGCAGAGAGCGTTTCGCGGTTCACGATCCGACCCCACAGGTCCATGCTTCGCTGTCGAGCATCCTCGTAATCACGAATCGAATAAAACATCATGGCCGCAGCGGGAATATCGCCTCTGTCGAGCAGTGCGGACGCCTTGGCGTATGTTACCGCCAAAACCTTTTCCGAACTGTCTTTGTATCCTTCCAGCGCCTGAAAAGCGGCGGCCGCCGCATCATATTCTCCGGCCTCAAGCAGTGCCTGCGCCTCTTTGTAATCATGATGCGGAATCAGGAACTTCGGAATGATCATCTGCGTGATGAGGACTGCCAGCGAGGCCAATACGATAAGGACAGCCGCAACAATCCCGGCAATTATTTTACCTCGCTTCCGTGTCATGTCCGCCTGTTTGCGGTCTTCCGCCGGGATGCCGGAGGGATCGACGCTGTTGTTGAAATCAGACATGGTTTTAATTCCTTTCTATCATCATAAATTGAGAATTTATTTGGCTATAATGACGGCGCGGCCAAAATCGGCATTACCAGTTTCCGTTGTGTTCCAGATCGTCCTGCAGATTGCAAAGCTTTCTCCGGCTGTCTGCCAGCAGGCGCTGCGCTTCTTCAACGGTGACCTGCTGGAACCGCACCGTGTCGCCGGGCCTGCGCTGGGCCATTAGCGGAAGATCGGCCGTGATGACACAGCCCAATTTGACATAGCCGCCAGTGGTCTGACGGTCAGCCATCATTACGATTGGTTGGCCGTTTGGCACTTGGATGCTGCCCATGGCGATCCCGTCAGAGAGGATGTTCGGGGAAACGCCTTGTTTCAGGCAGATCTCCGGTCCTTCCAGTCGGCAGCCCATTCGGTCGCTGCTGTGTCCGACGCGGTATCCTGCGGAAAAGAACGTTTCGATCCCTTCCCCGGAAAACGCATCGGCCTGCGGCCCCAAAACCACGCGCACAGGCGCAGAAAGATCATAAGTCGGCAGGATTTCCCGCCGGGAAAGCCCTTTCAGCCAGTATTGCGGCGCAGAAAACTCGATCAGATCGTTTTTTTGAAGAGCCCTGCCATGAAAACCGCCGAATCGCGCGGACAGACAAGTACTTTTACTTTCCATCAAAAACGGCACGTTCAGCCCCCCGGAAAAAGCGATATATCCGCGAAAACCGCCCTTTGCGGCGCCGCATTCCAAAATATCCCCCGGATGTGCCAGCCAGGCGTGTCCGGTCTTGAGCGGAACGCCGTTGCGCGTTGGAGAAAAATCCGCGCCCGCAAGCGCAAAGATGTTTTCGGTTTCAAATCGGATCGTCGGCCCCAGCGCCGTGATCTCCAGCGCACCCTCGTCCGGCTTGTTCCCGACGAGGAGGTTGGCCATCGCCAGCGCCTGTGCGTCCATGGCGCCGCAGACAGGCACGCCGAAACGCTGATATCCGTATCGGCCGCCGTCCTGAACGGTGGTCAGAAGTCCGGGATCCAGAATGCGGATCATAAGCGCGCCTCCCTTTCCCGGTATTCTTCCGGCGTGATGGGGAAAAAGCAAACTCTGTCACCTGCCGAAAGCAGAAAGGAAGCTTCCTTTTCCTTCAGGGAAAACAGCGTTTCCGGCGTTCTTCCAATCAATTGCCATCCGCCGGGAGAAGAAAGCGGATAGATCCCCGTCTGCTGGCCAGCGATGCCGACGGAGCCAGCCTGGATATGGGTCCGCGGCGCGGCAAGCCGGGGACAGGCGATGCGCTCGTCCATCTCGCCCAGATAGGCAAAGCCGGGTAAAAAGCCGAGCATATAAACCAGGTATTCCCGCTGCGAATGCCTCCGGATCACATCTTCTGGGGAAAGCCCGGCATGTTCTGCGACATGGACAAGATCTGGACCGTATTCCCCGCCGTAACAGACCGGGATCCGGATCAATTTCCCTTGGGAACGCACCCCGCCGCCGTCAGCGTCCGAAACACTGCGGATCCAAGCGCAGAGTTGCGAATAGCCAATGCGTTCCGGGTCATAATGGACGCAAAGCGTCCCGTATGTGGGAACAATCTCCCGCACGCCCGAGACAAGATCGCGCTGCAGCGCGGAAAATGCGGCGAAAACCAGGCGGTTGACAGCCGGAGAAATCTCATTTCCGAGCAAGATCGTAACGGCGCTGTCGCCGCAGGGTACGATCGGATAATCCATCAGAGAAGTTCCTTTATGGGCCGCAGCGAGATCCCGTTTTGCTCCAGCGTGCTGCGGATCAGGCGGACGGTTTCCAACGCCGTCTCATTGTCGCCGTGAACGCAGATCGAAGCGCAGCGCATGGAAAGGATCGTTCCGTCCATACATTCCACCGTTCCCTCCTGCGCCATCTGCAACACCCTTTTGCAGGCAAGAGCGGGGTCGCGGATCACGGCTCCCGCTTCCACCCGCGGCACAAGGCTGCCGTCGGGCTGATAAGCACGATCGGCAAAAAACTCTGCCGCAAACGGAAGATCCAACGCTTCCGCTGCGCCGCGGAACGCGCTGGCATAGGGCGCTAAAATGATGATGTCCCGGTCGAAATCTTTTACCGCGCGGCAAATTGCGCCTGCAAGCTGTTCATCTTTACAGGCTTGATTATATAAGGCTCCATGCGGCTTCAAGTGCTGTAAATGCACATCCGCTGCCTGAAGAAAGGCATACAGTGCGCCCAACTGATACAGGACGTAGGAATAAACCTCGACGGGAGTCAGCTTCATTTCGCGGCGGCCAAAGCCCATCAGGTCCTGATACCCGGGATGTGCGCCGATCCCGATCCCGCAGGCTTTTGCGGCAGCCACGGTTTCCCTCATGACGACGGGGTCGCCGGCGTGCCAGCCACAGGCCACCGACGCCGATGTGATATACCGCATGAGTCTCCGGTCTGTTCCAATGGTATAGACGCCGAAGCTCTCCCCCAGATCGCTGTTCAGATCGATGGATCTCATGGTATCCCTCCATACCGAAAGATCATCGGCAGGGCCGATGATCTTTTTGCGTTACTGTTGCTGCTCGCGGATGGCCTGACGGAATTGCGTGCGCGATTGCTTTAGCTCGTCAAGCGACTGACTGAGCGCCTCTTCCGTCCGCTTCATGGCGTCGTCGCAATAGGCGCCAGCGGAACGCATGATCTCTTTTGCCCGATGTTCGGCGGCAGTAACGAGCTCGGCAGCCTTTTTGCGGGCCTCCTGCGTGATTTCGTGCTCGTTGATCTTTTGCTTTGCGTAATCGTCCGCCTGTTTTTTCAGATTGTCGTATTCCTTTTTGCCGGCCGCGATGATATCGTTTCGTTTTTCCACGATCTCCCGGGCCATTTTCAGGTCGCTGGGCAGATTGGCGCGGATCTCATCCAGAATATCCAGCACCTTTTCCCGCTCCAGGATGCAGCGGTCATTCCCAAGCGGCATGGTAAACGCGTCTTCGACCATTTCATACAAATTGTTGATCATTTCATCGATCTGCTGTGCTGCCATGGCTCACACACTCCTTTTGTCGTTTTTCAACGCTGCTGCCACCATGGGCGTCACCAGCGAGGTAATGTCCTTCCCTTCGTCGCTCAGGCGCTTGACCTCGGAAGAGCTCAGGCGCTCCATGCCTGCCTCTGCGGGAAGAAAGACCGTATCGCAGCCGTTTGTATGCTCCCTGTTGTAATTTGCCATAAGCAGCTCATATGGAAGCTCTTTTTCACTGCGCAGGCCGCGCACGATCGCGCAGGCACCGTGCTTCAAAACGAGCTCATAGAGATACCCGTCGGAAAACTCAACGGAAACGTTCGGAAGATCGGAAAATGCGTCTTCCAGAAAACGGACCCGCTCTTCGGGCGTAAAGCGATACTCTTTTTCCACATTGACCACAGAGGCCACGATCACGCGATCAAACAGCTTGGCCGCTCTTCTCACCACATCCACGTGACCCAGCGTCACTGGGTCAAAGCTGCCGGATACCACAGCGATCTTCATTTCACATCGCCCTTCGTAATCGTGATCACATTCGAGTGGCTGTAATGATACCGACGCAGCACCCGGTAAGGCGCGGGCACGGGAGACAATTCATCCGTTTCGCCACTTTCACAAACAATTATACCACCCTCAGCCAAAATGTCAATTCGGCAAATTTCTTCCAGCGCACGATTCATAAGCGCCCCACCATAAGGCGGATCGAGAAAAATTACGTGAAACGCGCCTTTTTTCTGCCGCTGAAGATAGGAAAAAGCATCGCCCTTGATGAGTGTGCAGGTTTTTTCAAACCCGCAGGCTTTGATATTTGCCTCAATCGCCTGCTGGGCGCCGCGGTCGCCGTCGACGATCACGCAGTGCCTCGCGCCCCGGGACAGGGCCTCCAGACCGAGCTGGCCGCTGCCGCCAAACAAATCCAGCACTTCCCTGCCCTCCAGATCCCACTGGATGATGCTGAAGATCGATTCCTTCACCCGCTCGGCCGTGGGACGGGTGTGCATCCCTTCCGGCGTTTGCAGACGCTTTCCTTTCGCGATTCCCGTGATGATTCTCATGCCTTCTTCTCCTTGAAGTGATTGTAGACCGCCTGCGCCACTTGCTTTGGCAGCACGGACGAAAGCTCTTCCACGGAAGCCGCCGCCACGGCGCGTACCGTTCCGAAACGTTTAAGCAGCTTCTTTTCCCGCGCTTCTCCGAGACCGGGGATCCCGTCCAGCGACGAACGCCTCATTCGCTTGCCGCGAAGCGTGCGGTGATATTCGATGGCAAAACGGTGGACTTCCTCCTGCAGCCTACCCAGCAGCGCAAAAACGGCGGGCGTGGCGGAAATGCCGAATTCCTGCCCCTCTGCCGTCACCAGCGCGCGGGTGCGGTGATGGTCGTCCTTTACCATGCCATAGACCGGAATCGCCAGCTCAAGCCCCCGCTGACGGAGCTGCTCCAGCGCGGCCTCGGCCTGTCCCGCGCCGCCGTCGATCAAAAAGATATCCGGCAGCGGCAAAAAGCCCTCGTCGCCGGCAAGCGCCCGATCCAGCCGCCGCCCGACCACCTCGGCCATTGAGCCATAATCGTCGCCGCCCTGTGCGGTTTTGATCTTGAATTTTTTATAGGCGCTTTTCAGCGGCCTGCCGTTTTGAAAAACAACCATGGACGCGACGGCGTCCGTCCCCAGCGTATTGGAAATATCAAAGGATTCCATCCGCCGCGGCGGTTCGGAAAGGCCCAGCATCTGCTGCAGAAGCTGCAAGGTTTTGCCGGTTCGCTGTTCCGCCTCCTCGGCCTCGGCCAGTTCCAGCGCCGCGTTGTCCAGCGCAAGCTGGACTTCCCGCCTTTTTTCTCCTTTTTTAGGAAAAAGAAGCGTACATTTTGCCCCGCGGAGCGTGGTGAGGTATTCTTCGATGATCTCGGGCGCTTCCAGTTCATGCGAGAGGCAGACCAGCTTGGGCGCCCAGCTTAACTTGGCGTAATACTGCTGAATAAAGCTTTCCAGCGCGTCGGCGGCGTCGCCCGCGTCCAGCCCGTCCAGCAAAACGGTATTTCGATCCATCAAAATTCCATCGCGGTACGAGAGCCGGACGATACACGCCCTGCTTCCTCGCAGCGCAAAAGCCAGCGCGTCGGTGTCCGCACCGCCGGTAACGACGGCGATCCGCGACTGGCGCAGGCGTTCGATAGCGCGGATCCGGTCGCGGAACACGGCGGCCCGCTCAAATTCCATCTCGGCGGCCGCCTGTTCCATCTGAAGCTGAAGCTGCGCAGAAAGCTCCTCGCTTTTACCCTCCAGCACCTGCTCGCATTGCGCGATCAGGCGGGCGTATTCCTCCGCGGAAATCTTTCCGGTGCATATGCCGCAGCATTTTTCCATGTCAAGCTGCAGGCATGGCCGCTCTTTGCCGATATCCCGCGGAAAGCGGCGGCTGCAGGTCGGCAGAAGAAAAGTCTCGGACAGCAGACGGATGGCGTGATTTGCCGTGCCCCGGCCGCCGTAAGGACCGTAATACCGGGCGCCGTCCTTTTCCCTGCGGTTCGCCACCGTCATGCGGGGATAATCGCCTGGCTCAAGACGGATAAAGGGATAACCCTTGTCGTCTTTCAGCAGAATATTGTATTTCGGCTTGTATTTTTTAATCAGCGTGTTTTCCAGCAAGAGGGCGTCCAACTCCGTGGCGGCAAAGATGGTCTCAAAGCTGTCGATATTCGAGATCATCCGCCGGGTCTTGAGCGTATGCGATGCCAGATCGGCAAAATACTGGCTGACCCGGTTGCGAAGCACCTTTGCCTTGCCTACATAGATCACCGCGCCGGATTGATCGTGCATCAGATAGACTCCGGGTTCTGTTGGAAGCCGGTGCGCTTTTTCTTTCAGTTCCTCAAAGTTCATTTCCAGCCTCCGTTTTTAGCAAAAATGCGTCCCGGGGGCCGGGACGCACGGATCGTACGCTTCTATTTGCAGATCATTCACCGAAATTGTTCTCGATCAGAGCACACAGCGCGTTGACTGCCTCTTCCTCGTCGGGTCCTTCCGCAGAAATGATGATATTGCTTCCCTTCGTAATCCCGAGAGACAAAACGCCAAGAAGGCTCTTTGCGTTGACGCTGCGCTCCGCTTTTTCGACCATCAGGGTGCTGCGGTATTCATTTGCCTTTTGAATGAAAAAGGTAGCAGGTCTCGCATAGAGGCCGACCTGATTCGTCACGGTGATTTCTTTAGAAAACATAGGCAACCTCGCTTTCTAATCTATTGATACTTTAACTATAACAGACTTCTTGTCATTTCGCAATCATTATTTTTAGGCAAAGTCACCAAAACACCGAAAGAAAAACACAACAATCATAAAATCATGTAAGAAAACCGAACAGCGGGCTTTACAGCTCCGGGACAATCGCTTGCATCATACAGCGTCTGCTTCGCCCGCAGCGCAGGCAAAAGACATCCGTATGCCTGATTTCTCGCGCCTCGCCGGGATGATCTGCAGTTACTTCTTCAGCGTCACAATGGTCACGCCGTCTTCTCCTTCGCCGTAAACGCCCAGGCGGAAGTTTTTGACCTGCGAATGCCGCTTGAGATGCGTTTGCACCCGCTGCCGCAATACGCCGGTTCCCTTTCCGTGGATAATGCGCACCGTTTCCATATGGAGGCGCACCGCGCTGTCCAGAAACCGATCCAGCTCCAAAATCGCCTCGTCGCCGCTCTCGCCCCGCAGATCCAGCTCGGTGGTGAATTGCGTCGGCGCTTTGAGGCGAACGCCGCCGCTTCGCGGCGCTTCCTGCTTGACCTGCTCAAACTCCAAAAGCTGCAGATCGCTCTGTTCCACCTGAATTTTCAGAATTCCCGCCTGCACCTTCACCTTTTCGCCAGGCTTTGGTGTTTCCAGAACGGTGGCCTTCGTGCGGGTGGATACGATCTCTACCGAATCCCCCGCTTTCAGCGGACGCGGCAGTGGTATGGTTTTGCGCTCGGCCCGCTGCGAGGCAGCTTCCTTTTCCGCTTCAGACAACGTTCCGCGAAGAATAGCGCGGGCCGCGGCAAGATTGACCTCCTTGCCGTCGGAGGCATCCTGTTTGACCCTTCTTGCCTCCTCCAGCGCCATTTCGCTGGCGGCGCGGGCGTTATCCAGAATGGATTTTGCCTTTAGCTTGGCGTCCTGCACCAGCTTTTCCCGCTCGTCCTCCAGCGTGGCAAGGCGCTCCTGCGCCCGCTTGTTTGCCGCTTCAGCGTCACGCTGCTGCTTCTCGGCAGTGGCGATACGGCTCTCCAGCGCCTGACGCTTTTCCTCCAGTTTGGTAATGACATCCTCAAAACGCTTATCCTCTGTGGCGATGAGGGCGCTTGCCGTTTCGATGATCCGGCTGTCCAGCCCCAGTCGCTGAGAAATGGCAAAGGCGTTGGATTTTCCGGGGATCCCGAAGATCAGCCGATAAGTAGGCTTCAGAGTCTGCACATCGAACTCGCAGGAGGCGTTTTCCACGCCGGGCGTTTCCAGACCATAGATCTTCAGTTCGGCATAATGGGTGGTGGCAGCCACAGTACAGCCCCGGCCGCGCAGCTCCTCAATGATGGCGCGCGCCAGCGCGGCGCCCTCCACCGGGTCGGTGCCCGCGCCCAGCTCGTCCAGCAGCACCAGCGTCTGGTCGTCGGCGGTATCCAGAATCTCCACGATGGTGCGCATATGGCTGGAAAAGGTGGAAAGCGACTGCTCGATGCTCTGCTCGTCGCCGATATCTGCTAAAATATTCTTAAAAATCACGATGCGGCTTCCGTCGCTCGCGGGGATTTGCAGCCCGCATTGCGCCATGGCGGTGAGCAGCCCCAGCGTCTTGATGCCCACCGTTTTTCCGCCGGTGTTGGGGCCGGTGATGATGACGGTATCGGTATCCCCGCCGATGCGGAAGGAAATGGGAACAGCCGTGTCTTTATTAAGCAGCGGATGGCGGGCACGATTGATCTCCGTCCTTCCCTTTTCCAGCAAAACGGGCCGCATGGCCTTCATCTGATAGGCCAACTTGCCCCGGGCAAAGACGAAATCCAACTTGCACAAAAGTTCGTAATCCCGCCGGATGGCGCCGGCAAACTGGGCGGTGTCGGCGGAAAGCTCGGCCAGGATCCGTTCGATCTCCGCCTGCTCCTTGCCCTGCAGGATGCGGATGTTGTTGTTGAGCTCTACAACGGCCGCCGGCTCGATAAAAAGCGTGGCCCCGCTGGAGCTGGTGTCATGTACCATACCGGGCATGCTGCCCCGGTATTCCGCCTTAACGGGCACGACGAAGCGGCCGTTTCGCTGGGTGATGATGGAATCCTGCAGAATTTTACTTTGGGACGATGTGATCTTCGCCAAAACGTCCCGTACCTTGGATGCCGCCGTACGGATCTGGCGGCGGATCTGATAAAGCGCGTCGCTGGCGTGATCGGAAATCTCTTCCTCCGATACGATGGCGTTTTCGATCTTCTCCTCCAGGAACTTGTTGCCGGAGAGCATGGAAAAGTATTCGTCCAGTGAGGTTTCCTGCTCCCGGCGCTCTTCCCGGTAGGATTTCGTCAGCCGTGCCGCCCGCAGCATGGCGCCCACGGAAAGCAGCTCCACCGGGTTGAGGAATCCGCCCTTTTCCGCACGCTCCAGCGCGCCGGAAACGTCCTTGATACCGGAAAACGCGGGGCTCCCCTGTAGGCCGATCAGCCGGACGGCGTCTTCGGTTTCCTGCTGGAGCTTTTCACATTCAGTGAGCGAATCCGAGGGGCGCAGGGCAAAGCACATCTCCTTTGCGGGCCCCGTGGCCGCTTCCTGCGCCAGCAGCGCCAGAATTTTGGGCAGTTCGATGGTATGATAGGATTTTTCCTGTAATGTCATGTTGTTTCACCTACGGTCTTATAAAAATCAAGGGTGCGGAAGCTCCGTTCCATACAGGAAAGCAGATAGGCCTCCGTAAAAATGCCCAGCCGCCGGAGATCCTCCTCCGGAAGCTGGAAGGAAAACAGTTTTTTTAAATCGCACGCCAGCAGATAGCGGGCGGCTGAAAGCGCCGCCGGCGTCAGAGAAAACTGTCGTCCGGAAAAGCCCGGGATCGCACAGCTTTTACAGTGCAACCCTCCCGCCTCCAGCGCTACCGTCGGGCTCTCCGGCAGTTCTTTCCCGCAGACGGCGCAGGCGTGAAGCTCGGGAGCATATCCCGCCATGGCCATGTAACGCAGTTCAAAGGCCGCTTTGACGATCGGCGCCGGCGCAAGGTCATTGGAAAGTGCATAAAGACAATTGAGCGCCAGACGCTGAACCTCATTGTCCACGGGCGCATCCTCCGCTTCGGTGGCCAGCACTTCCGCCAGATACGAGGCGAGAGAAAACGCGGCGATATCCCGCTGCAGACCGGTAAAGGGCTGCAAGACCTCTGCCTCCTGCAGGGAGCAGCGGCCATTGTTTTCATACAGCGTCATGCGGGAAAAGGCGAAGAGCTGCGCCGACGCCTTCAAACGGCTTCCCTTTCGGCGGACGCCCCGCGCCTTGACGGTGAGCCGTCCCCGATCCTCTGTTAGGACGGTCAGTATCTTGTCCGCCTCTTTATAATCCACGCTTCGGATGGTCAATCCGTTGATCGTCTGATACATCCCGTTCTCCCCGTTTGGATCGCGCGTAATAACAATAGGCCTGCGGCAACCCGGTTTTTTGAAACAATTCCCATCGCAAATCTTTCATGCTTCGTCACCCCATATTTAGGATAAACCGGATGGCTTCAGATAACGATGGGAGGTTTTTCCGGCTTATCCTTCTTCGGAATAACCGAAATTGCGGATTTGGGCCGGATTGTTGCGCCAATCCTCCTTGATCTTGACCCAAAGCTGCAAAAACACCTTGCAGTCCAGCAACGCTTCGATCTCAGGGCGGGCCGCGGCGCCGACCTTTTTGAGCATGGCGCCGTTTTTGCCGATGATAATTCCTTTATGGCTTTTGCGCTCGCAATAAATCACGGCGGAAACATGTTCCACGCCGTTTTCTTCTTTCATCTGCTCGATCTCGACGGCCGTTCCGTGCGGAACCTCCTTGTCCAGATGCTGCAGCAGCTTTTCCCGGATGATCTCAGCGATCAACTGGCGCTCTGGCTGGTCGGAAACCATCCCGTCGGGAAAGAGCTGCGGCGATTCAAAGCAGCAACTCTGCAGCTCACCCTTCAGAATGTCCAGCCCGTCGCCGGTCTTCGCGCTGACGGGAACAACGGCTTGGAAATCGTGGGCCGCGGTATAGGCGGCGATGACGGAAAGCAGAGTCTCCTTTTCTACCGTATCGATCTTGTTGATGGCCAAAATGGCTGAAAGATTATATTCTTTGATTTTATCAATGAGAAGCTGCTCGGGAATCCCGATCCGCGCCACGGGCTCCACCAGCAGAAGCACGGTGTCCACATCGGTAACGGTGTCGGTGATCACCTTCACCATATAATCTCCCAGACGCGTTTTGGGCTTGTGCAAGCCAGGCGTGTCCAGAAAGATCATCTGGCAGTCGCCGTCGTTCAAAACCCCGGTGATGCGGGTGCGGGTGGTCTGGGGCTTGTCCGACACAATGGCCACCTTGCTGCCGCACAGAGCGTTGGTCAAGGTGGATTTTCCCACATTTGGGCGGCCGACAACGGAAAAAATGCCGGTTTTTGTAATCATGTGTGTCTGCTTCCTTTCTGATCGCAGGCGCGGGGCGTCCCGCCCTGCCGTTTTGATTTAATCGTCGATTGCGCGGGAAAGGCCCATAACCGAGAGAATGGACTCTTCCTTTTCCCGCATGACCGCTTTTTCTTCCCCTTCGTCCTCGTGGTCGTAGCCGAGAAGATGCAGCACGCTGTGTACCGTCAGATAGGCGCATTCCCGTGCCGCGCTGTGACCGTATTCCTTCGCCTGCGCATCTGCCCGTTCCAGCGAAATCACCATATCGCCCAGAGGCAGACGGCCGGTCACGGGATCCAGCAGGCCATGATACGGAGCGTCCGTCCCTCCGCGGTAAAAATCGTTCAGCGGAAAGGACAACACGTCGGTGGCGCGGTCGATCTCCCGAAAGGCGCGGTTATATTCCCGGATCTGCTCGTCATCGACCAGCTCGATGCACACCTCCCCGTCAAAGGGATAGTCGAAGGAGGCAAAGGCCGCTTTCGCCGCAAGGCGGATCAGCTGCTTTGCCCGCGCGGGGCCGTCGCCGCGAAACTCAACCTTTAGCTTTCCCATAGGCCTTCCTCTTTTCCTTATTTTGCCGCTGCTCGTCGTAGACTTCGTAGGCCTTAATGATGCGGCTTACCAGTTCGTGGCGCACCACGTCCCGGTAATCCAGCGTACAGATGGCAATATCGCTGATATTTTTGATGATCTGCATGGCATCTTTCAGGCCGCTTCGTTTGCCGTCCGGCAGGTCGATCTGTGTGATGTCACCAGTGATGACGGCCTTGGAGCCGAAGCCGATGCGGGTCAAAAACATTTTCATCTGCTCGGGGGTGGTGTTCTGCGCCTCGTCCAAAATAATAAAGGCGTCATCCAGCGTCCGCCCGCGCATATAAGCCAGCGGCGCCACCTCAATGTTCCCCCGCTCCAGATAACGCTGATAGGCCTCTGGCCCCAGCATATCGAACAGCGCGTCGTACAGCGGGCGGAGATACGGGTCCACCTTGTTTTGCAGATCGCCGGGCAAAAAGCCAAGCTTTTCGCCCGCTTCCACGGCGGGACGGGTCAAAATGATGCGGTTGATGGTCTTTTCCCGAAAAGCGGCAACGGCGCAGGCCACGGCAAGATAGGTCTTTCCCGTTCCGGCGGGGCCGATGCCCAGAGTGACAATGTTGTTCTGAATGGCATCTACATATTTCTGCTGACCCACGGTCTTTGCCTTTACCGGGCGGCCCCGGGTGGTAACGCAGATTACGTCCTTGCCCATTTGGGCGATCTTGTCCTCCTGACCGTCGCGGACCAGCGATATGACGTAGTTGACATTTTGCTGGCTGATCTGCTCCCCGCGGACGGCAAGCTGCAGCAGAGCTTGCACCGCGGCTTTGGCGTGAAGGACGTTTTCCCCATCGCCGCAGATCTTGAGCTCGGTATCGCGGCAAAGGATGCTGACGCCGTATTCCCGCTCCAGAAGCTTAATGTTTTCGTCGAATGATCCGAAAAGGTTGACGATATGCTCGATCCGCTCAACGTTGATGATTTGTTCTGTCATATCCTGTGATTTCTCCTAACCGATCGGCACGGAAATGCCGGTAGTTTCGATCAATTCCGCCCGCAGCACCCCCAGCCAGGCACCGTCAGCGCTGCGTTCCACGGAAAAAGTATATCCCGTGATCTCAGCGTCGGGTTTTGCCGCGCGCAGACGCAGAAGCATCCGCTGCTCCAGCGCGGCGGAAAGATCCGTTGCGTTTACCGCTTCGCCGGCAGTCTCGCACGGATGGGTGATCTCAGATTCCAACGCGATGGGAAACCGAAAATCCTCGCGCAGGCGAAGCGTTCGTCTTCTGACATTTTTATCATACCATGTTTCTTCCACGTTTTCAATTGATTGCAGTGGAATTCTTCGCGCGCCGAAGACAAGGCTCTGGCTGACGTTCATCCGCTCGGTGGGAGAAACCGTGCGGATCTCGCCCGGGACCGCCGCGCGGACCGTGTACCAGGTCCGCAGCACCGCTTCTGCCGAAGCGTGCAGCAGCGTCGTTTTTCCCAGCGCGCTGACAACTGTCCCAGAGGCGATGGCCGTTCCCGCCGTTACGGTATCGCCCACCTTTACCTCTGCGTTGCCTGTTCGCACGCGAAGAGCAAGAACGACGCCCGAGAGATCGGATATCACGTCGCATGGAACATCCTCTCTCAGCTTATCCGGGGTATCTTCCCGCTCCCAGACATGGGCGACTGCATTTGTGCCAACAAAATTCAGTGTAAAGTAAGATAACTTGTCACAATTTAAAATTACGTAGTTTTTTACAGAAGAGCGTGAGATCGAAGATCGTTTTGCGCCAGTTTTCAACCCCGCCTGGCGCATCAACTCCAGAATCTCTGTCTGCGTCGTATCCCGGCATCCTTCCACGCGGATGGTCCAGATGCGGCCGGAAAGAAAAACGACAAACAGGGCGCAGATGATGGCTCCTGCCCACAGCGCCCACCGCCGTGCGAGCCTGCGCACAGAAAACGGCACGCCGCGCTTTTCCACGATGCGGACGGTGCAGCCGCTTATCCGTCCAGCCCGCAGAAGATATCGGTAATCGCCCGCTGCCGCCCACGCCGTATATCCGCCGTCAGAAACACGGCGGATATCATGCAGAACAACGCCCCTGCGCACGCATTTCCCCAAAAACGCCTCGGCGCCCGGCCCTTCTATCCGGATCTTCAGCGAGCCGCGCAGCCTGTCTGAAACAGATCGGCTCATTTTCGGTCACCCCGCGCGTATTCCACGGATGAAAGGCTGCCGACGATGCGGATATCGTCCCGATCCATGACGGCCAGGCGAAGCCGCTTTCCGCAAAGCCGGATCACGCATCCCTTTGCCGCTACTTCGATTTCATCGTCTTCATAACGGATGATGCCGCGATGACCTTCAATCCGTGCGCTTCTGCTTCCCTCCAGCGTAACAGTCGGCTCTCCCGTCAGTTCCTCCGGGATCTCAAGCGCCTTTACCGCTTCTTGAAAACGACGGAGCAAACCGCCGTTTTTCCCAATTTTCACGCATGACGCCCTCCTTTGACGAATAGCATTACACTGCAATATATCTTTGGGAGGGATGATCCATGCCTGCAATCTTTACGGGAAAGCGGGTGAAGCTGCTTGGCTGCATTTTTGCGCTGCTTTGCTTCGGCGGCATGCTTTTAACCCACGTCGATGCCGCGGCGCAGGCTGCGGAACGATCGCTTGCCCTGTGCGGAAGAGTCCTTCTGCCATCCCTGTTCCCCTTTTTCATCGTTTCCTCGCTGATGGGCGAATACCTTCCCGCATCCGGTCTCTCCCGGCTGGCTGGCTGGCCGTTTCACCGTCTGTTTCACCTGCCGCGTGATTGCTTTATCGTTCCGCTGATGGGCGCGCTGGGAGGTTATCCCGTGGGCGCGAGAATGGCGGCCCGGTTTTTTCTCGACGGGCGCTGCTCCGAAAATGAAGCCGTAAGACTGCTGATGTTCTGCAACAACGCGGGGCCTGCCTTTGTGATCAACGTGGTGGGAATGGGACTGCTTCACGACGGACGGACAGGCCTGCTGCTGTTTGCGATCCATCTGTTGACCTCCTGTATGATCGGATTAATTTATTCTTGGAAATCAAAAATTGACAAGGAAAGCTACTTTACAGAAAAACAGGAAGATTTTTCCTTCGCTGCTTCCCTGCTGCGAGCCGTTTCAGAGGGGTTTTCCGCCTTTTTGACAGTCTGCGCCTATGTGATTTTTTTTGCCATCGTCATCGAGCTGCTGCGCCGGTGTCTGCCGCTTAAAATGGGAGCCGCAGCCGCGGTCCTGATGGGCTGTCTGGAAATGACGACGGGAATTTCCATGCTCTGCGCCATGCCGCTCCCGGCGGCGGTATGCCTTCCCGCTATCGCGTTTCTGCTGGGTTGGGGCGGCGCTTCGGTGCAGTTCCAGTCCGTGCAGCTGTTGCGGCAAAGCGGTCTTCCCTGCGGCGCGTATCTGGCCGGGAAACTGATCCAGGGCTGCGTTTCCGCGCTTTTTGTGTTTGGATTTCTGATCCTTTTTCGCTGAAGCACGATTCTTCTCTTGTCAGAAGCAGAAAAAACGGTTATAATACAGAAAAACAGAGATTTACGGGAAAGCGAGTGAACGGTATGCTGTTTGACAAAGAGATTCCCAGAATCTGCGCTTTTTGCCTGTACGGACAGGACTATGGGGAACATTCGATCCTTTGCAGCAAAAAGGGTCCCGTTGACCCGGAAGATCATTGTGCCCGGTTCGTATACGATCCGCTTCGCCGTAAGCCCGCCAAGGGCGCGGCAATGAAGCCCGTGAAAGACGTTGACGCCTTTAAGCTATGAGGAGGCGGATTTTCCCGGTCAATGACTTGCACGCTTGCGAAAAGAATACATGTGCAGCCCAGCGGTTTTCCGACGGGCTACATTCGGATTGCAGTCAAAATCCCCTGCACTCACCAAAAGGAGTGCAGGGGATTTGATATATGGTAAAACAGGGATGGGTGATGAGACAATATGATGACACGAGAGTCGGCAAAGAGCCGGGAACAAATCTAATTTGTGAGTCTGGAAGACTTGGTTCCATACGAATCCGTATACTACGAAGACGAGTGCTCCATATACGATAAATACTACGACTGTTACATATGCCCGAACAACCAAGGGCTGTCCTATTACGCGACGAACCGGGATGGTTACCGGGAATACCGCAGTGATCCCAAAATCTGCGTTTATTGTCCACACCTGGCCCAATGTACCATCAGCAAAGCCCATATAAAGACAGTTGCGCGGCATGTATGGGCTGCGCTTCGCGTCTTTTCCTGTTTTTGGGATCGTTCCAACAAATATGCCGTCTTTCAGAAATTGAGAGGCGTCGAGGTCTCATTGCGGTCGGTCAGACAGACCGTCGTATGATAATTCATCCCTCGCCGGTAAAACGTGATCTCGACCGTATCACCGGCCCGATACCGGTTCCGCGCCTGATACGCCTCCGCCAGCGTGCTGACGCGCACATCTCCCACATGAGTGATCATATCGCCCGCCAGAAGTCCGGCCTTGGCCGCCGCGCTCCCTTCTGGAACAGAGACTACGTAGAGTCCGTCGGGCAACGAAAAGTGCGACCGCGGCACATCGTCCGCCGCCGCGCCCTGGATTCCGACCATGGGGCGTCCCGCGATATAGCCCGTTTTAATCAGTTCCGAGGCGATGCTCTGCACGAAATCAATGGCAATCACCGCGCTTGTACCGCTTTGCCCACCGGCGGGGATCCGATCCGAACACAGGCCGAACACAACGCCGGTTTTGCCGATCAGGGGCCCGCCGGAGGCGGCGGGATCGATCCGGATGCCGGTGTATAAAAGATCAATCAAATCGTCATTCCAGAAAGCGTTTTTACAGAACTCCGTGATGGTCCCCAGAGAGGCCGAGCCCGCCGTGCCGTCCTGCGCGCCGCCCAGTGCAATGACCGGATCGCCGCTTTGCAGGATCTCGGGGCTGCCGATCACGGCCGGAACAAGACCGGCTGCGTTGATCTTCAGCACAGCCAGATCGGTAACGCGGTCGCTGCCGACGATAAACGAGGTGTAGCAGGTGCCGTCGTTCAGCATCACAACGATGTTGTCACAGTTGGATACGAGGCTGCAGAGGGTGACGATATAACCCTTTTTCGAAAGCACGAACCCGCTGCCTGTGCGCGTCTGTGAGGGGTCGCGATGGTTTTCCGCCGTTATGCTGACGACGGATACCGAGGCTGCCTCAACCGCTTCTGTCACGTCCTCCATAAACAGTGGGGCTTCCGGATCGTAAGGCGCGGTGTCCGGTTCGGCGTGATCCGCGTTGCGTGGTCCGATCAAGCCCCAAAACGCCCGTTCCGGCTCGTGCGCGGCGCGCTCGGATTCGTTGGAAACGTGAAAAACATTGGGCATGTTGCTCCAAATCATGCCCATGCCGACGATAATGCTGCAGAGCATCAGAAAGATTCCTGTGACTACAACCATCGCGTGATGGAAGCGTTCTTTCCTGGTTTTTTCAGACAAAATCTCGTCATAGGTCTTATAGGGAAACGGCTCACGGTATTCCGTATTGCCCGTTTCACGACGGTCATCCATTTTGCGTTTCCCCCTTTCTCAGCGGCCCAGCGGAATGGTGAAGCAGAACTCGGTGCGGTCATCGCCGCTGCGAACATAAATATCGCCGCCGTGCCGCTGGATCACGGTCTTTGTGATATAAAGGCCGAGTCCCGAACCGCCGCTGTTGCGGTTTCGGGAGGTGTCGCCCTTATAAAACCGGTCAAAGACAAACTTCAGCTTATCCGCAGGGATCTCGCTGCCGCTGTTTCGAATGTTGAACTGCAGCCGGTTGGCGGTCTCGTCCATGTAGATCGTGATCTCACCGCGCTCCGGCGTGAATTTTACGGCGTTGTCGATCAGATTATACACCGCCTGGAACAATCCGTCATGGTCCGCACGGATGGTCTCCTGCTCGGGAATGTCCAGCCGCACCTCGATATGCTTTTCATTGAGCTGCCGCTCAAAGCCGATCACGATGCGCCGTACCATCTCGCTTACGTCAAAAAGCGAGGGATTGAGCGCCTGACCGCTTTCGAGCCGTGAGACCGAAAGCATGCCGTTTGCCAGACGGGTCAGACGCTTGATCTCATCCGAAATGATCCGCAGGTAATAGGTCTGCTTATCCGGCTTGATGGTGCCGTCCAGGATCCCGTCCACAAAGCCGGCGATGGTGGTCATGGGCGTTCGAAGGTCATGGGACACGCTGGCGATCAGCCCTCTGCGCGTTTCCTCCGCGTTCTGCATGGATTCCGCCATGCGGTTGAAGCTGATGATAAGATCGTAAAGCTCATCCTGCTGTCTGGGGAGCGGCGCCCGGACGCTGTAATCGCCCTGCGCGAAGCTGCGGGCCGCCGCCGCCGTGCTTTTCAGGGGCCTTACCGTGTTGCGCGTTACGATGATGGTGGCCACCAGCGTCAAAAGCAAAACGCCGATCGTCAGCAGGATAAACACCCGGGAAAGCCGCATGAACAGCTCCTCGGTCGCCTGCGCGGGCATACAAACGAAGACGGCGCCGATGGTTTCGCCGTCTGCCGTCACCGCGCTTCCCATCACATAGTTCTGCGCGGAAAGATATCCGTAAAAATTCGAGGTCTGGGTATAATAGCCGTCCCGCATGAGGGCGTCCAGCGCAGGCTCCGGCATGGACAGGCCGTTGTCCTCCTGACTGTAGCAGCCGTCTGCGTCAGCGATAAAAAGAAGGGATCCGCCCCTGTCCGCGACGAAGATCGTTCCGCTGCAGTCGCTGGCCAACATGTGCATGGTCATCCGGTAGTTTGCGCCAAGCTGGCCGTTCCATTCGTTGCTTTCCCGAAGCGTGAAATAGGAGGCCGTAAACTGAACGGCACGCTCCAAAGCGTCGGCAAGCTGCTGCTGTTTTTCCTGCAGGGCAAACCGGTTGACCTGAGAGATAAAGGCGCTGCCGAGGATCACGAACCCCAGAACGATCACCAGCGCATAGATCGCAAAATTCCGCGCAAATATGCTCTTCAAGTTGCTGCACGCTCCATCCCGCGGTCACTGACCGCCGTTTTGATTCCCGTTTTCCTGAAGCTCGAATTTATAGCCGACGCCCCAGACGGTCTTGATCTCCCATTGGTCCGAAACGCCCTGCAGCTTCTCCCGCAGGCGCTTGACGTGGACGTCTACCGTGCGGGTGTCGCCAAAATAATCAAAGCCCCAGACGTCGTCGAGAAGCTGCGCACGAGTGAACACCCGGTTGGGCGAGCTTGCCAAAAAATACAGCAGCTCGATCTCTTTGGGCGGAATTTCCATTTTCTGCCCGCGGACGATGATATTATAGGATTTCTTGTCGATGACAAGATTGTCAAAGACCAGCTTGTCCTCGCCCTCGTCCTTGTTGAAGCGGCGCAGCACCGCGCGGACGCGGGCGATCACTTCGCGCATCTCAAAGGGCTTGGTGATATAATCGTCGGCGCCCAGCTCCAGAAGCGTTACCTTGTCAAAAACCTCGCCTTTTGCGGTGAGGACGATCACCGGCGTTTTGGAAAACGTCCGAAGCTCGCGGATCATCTGCGTCCCGTCCATCACGGGCATCATCAGATCCAGCAGCACCAGATCGGGATGAACGCGCTTGAAAACCCGCAGGCCTTCCGCGCCGTCCTGCGCCGTTTCGACCCGATAGCCCTCCTGCCCCAGATAAAGATGCAGCAGCTCGCGAATATTGACGTCGTCTTCGACGATAAGAATGGTTTTTTCCATGATATATGGCCTCCTTTGCAAGATAGGGTAACTATTTGTTTCATTATACCCGACACCAGCGCAAAATGCATCACAAAATTGTGAACAAGCGGGTTTTTCCTGCGGATATCTCTCCTGTGAGACGGCGGTTTCGGTTGACAAAAGCGAAAGGCGGATATATGATAAGAAATGATTATAGCGCGGAACCCGCGCTTCAGATCATTGGATATCATATTGCAAAGAGGTGCTGTACATGAAGTTCTCCAGCAAAGCAAAAAAATGCGGGCTTTCTCCCATGCGGAAGTTCCATCCTTACGCGGTGGCCGCAGAGCAGGCCGGGAAAAAGATCTATCATCTGAATATCGGCCAGCCCGATGTGGAAACGCCGCCCGCATTTTTTGACGCTGTCAAACATTTTTCACTCCCGGTCCTGGCCTATGCGCCTTCTCCCGGACTGCCTGTCATGATCGACGCGATCCAGCGGTATTACGACAATCTGGACATGCATTTTGACAAGAGCGAGATTCTGGTCACCACCGGCGGCAGCGAGGCGCTGGCGATCGTATTGCAGTGCATCCTGGACGACGGCGACGAGATTTTGATCCCCGAGCCCTTCTATCCCAACTACAACACCATGGTCCGCACCTGCGGCGCCTCCATCCATCCCATCCCCACCTCTCCCGAAGAGGGCTATCGCTATGCCGTGCGCGAGCGCATCGAGGCCGAGATCAACGAGCACACCCGCGCCATCATGGTCACTAACCCCGGCAACCCCACCGGCGTGGTTCTTACGCCCGAGGAGATGCGGATGATGTGCGACATCGCCAAGGAGCACGAGCTCTTTATCATCGGTGACGAGGCTTATCGCGAGTTTGTCTATGCCGGCGAGCCGCTGCAGTCCATGGGTCAGTTTGACGACGCGCCCGAAAACGTCATCGTCATCGACACCGTTTCCAAGCGTTTCTCCGCCTGCGGCGCCCGCATCGGTTGCATCCTCACCCGCAACCATGAGCTGCTGGGTGAGGCGATGAAATATTGTCAGAGCCGTCTTTCCGTCGCCACGCTGGATCAGGTGGCTTCCGCCGCGCTGTACGACGTGGGTCCCGAGTATTTTGCGGCCGTCCGCGAGGAATATAAGCGCCGCCGCGACACCGTGTTCGCCAAGCTGAAAGAAATCCCCGGCGTCATCTGCGAATGCCCTAAGGGCGCCTTTTACATCATGGCCGCCCTACCCGTGGACGATACCGACAAGTTCCAGAGATGGTTGCTGGAGGAGTTTGACGACAACGGCGACACCGTGATGTTCGCCCCGGGCGCTCCCTTCTACGCCACCCCCGGCAAGGGCACAAACGAGATCCGCATCGCTTATGTCCTCAAGCAGGATAAGCTGGAGCGCGCCATGGACCTGCTGGCGCTGGGCATCAAAAAGTATAACGAGACCCACTGATTATTTCCCGGGTGATCCAAACACGCCGCCTTTCAACAGGCGGCGTGTTTCAGCTTGTCAAAGAACCCTCGTTTTTGTTAAGCAAAAGCGAGGGATTTGCTGTATTTGGGCAAAAGCAGCGAGAAAACAAGGCGAGAATAAGAACCTTTCCAGCTCCATTCTGCCAGCTTTTTCAGATTCATCGCAG
>JAFSZV010000022.1 GCA_017455565.1 Clostridia bacterium | reverse complement strand
GATCCTTCGGCACCAGCGCGTCCAGGTCTGTGATCACCGGTTCCCGCCGTGAATCCTTTTTCCATTCTTCCATGACATCGCCCCCGCTTCTATTGTACCAGAAACGGGGGCGCTCGTATAGTTTTTTGACAGACTGAAAAAACGCCTTGCGAAAGCAAGGCGTTTTTTGTGCTTTGGATCAGAAATTGTTGCAATTGACTTCAAAATAGCTCTGAGGATGGTTGCAGACGGGACAGACCTCGGGGGCCTTTTTACCGATGACCAGATGACCGCAGTTGCGGCACTTCCACATGACCTCTTCGGTCTTTTCAAAGACCTTTTTCATCTCCACGTTGTCCAGCAGCGCCAGATAGCGGGCCTCGTGGGCCTTTTCGATGGCGCCCACCTGACGGAAACGCTCGGCCAGTTCATGGAAGCCCTCTTCGTCGGCCTCGCGGGCAAAGGTTTCGTACATATCGGTCCATTCGTAGTTTTCGCCCTCGGCGGCATGCTTCAGGTTGCCGGCGGTGTTTTCCAGCAGGCCCAGCGCCTTGAACCACAGCTTGGCATGCTCCTTTTCGTTGCCCGCAGTCTCGGTAAAAATGGCAGCGATCTGCTCATACCCCTCTTTTTTGGCGGCGGAGGCAAAATAGCTGTATTTGGTATAGGCCTGCGCCTCGCCGGCAAACGCAGCCAGCAGGTTTTTCTCGGTTTTGCTTCCTTTCAGTTCCATGACAGATTCCTCCTATTTAAATCAATTTTACGGATCTGATCTCAGCATAGCAGAAAAAGCAAAAAAGGGGAAGGGCTCAGAGGAATTTTACAATTATTTTACGGGGACTTATTCTGTTTTACCCTCTAGCAAAGCGTCGGCCAATGTTTCGGCAAAGAGCTCGGCGGCGGCCAGCGCCTCCTCCAGCGTGTTGCCGCAGGCGCCCACCTCCACCAGCATGGAGCCGGTGCGCACATGCTGGTTGAAGCGGCCGGTGCGGATGCTCATGGGACGCATGATGCCGGGATACAGGCTGTTGAGCCGGTCGTGGAGCTGGGCCTGAAAGGTGAGGTTTTCCCGCCAGTTTGGGTGTCTGAGGCCGCCCTGATCGGTTCCGGTGACGAACATCAGTTGGGCGGTCTGCCGCCCGTTCACCTGGGCGGCGGTCTTGTAATAATGCCCAGCCGTGCCGATGGCATCCCGGTGCAGGTCAATGACCAATTGCACCGAGGGATGGCGCTCGAGCCAGGCGTTGATGTCCTTGAGGGCGCGGCTGTAAGAGCCGTTGTAGGCAGGATAATCGTTGAGCGCCTCGCTGTGGACGGTCTGGATACCCCGCTCGTTTAAGATATCGGTCACCCGTTGCCCTACGGCCAGCATATTGCAGGTGTTGTCGGTGGTGCGATAGTCGCCGGAGGCGGTGTAGGTATGTCCGGCGGAGGGAGTGTAAGCCTCCGTGCCGTGGGTGTGCATCACCAGTACTTGAACGCCCTCCGTACCCAGCCTCACGGGGGAAGAGTGGGAAAGCATCGAGGCGATGTCGATATCATAGTCGGTCTGGTTTTTGAAATAAACCGTACCGGAGCTGTTGTATTCCGGCTCGGTCCCGGTGACGGAAAAAACGGTCGCTTCCGGCGGGGGAGCGGGCTCGACCTGCTCTGCGGCCGGCCGGGGGAAAAAACCGCTTTCCGCCGCCGTTTCCGCGGCGGGGAGAGAAAGAACCAGCGGACCGGCGCATGCGTCGGAGGCGGGAAGCGCGGGCGGGGACACGCTTCGGCGCGAAGCGGGCCGCAGCCCCAAAAACAAAAGCGCCGTCAGCGCCGCCGCGAAAAGCAGTCCCGCGGCGGGAGAGGCGCGTCCGTTTTTTCCTGTCATGGCGTCAACTCCCTTCGGGATACTCTATTCCCAAAGGGGGCGCTTTATGCGTTTTATCCGAGATAGGCCTCCATTTCGGCGGCGGTCATGTCCCGCTGCAGGGCCAGATTGAGGGCATAGCCCAGGATCTTGCCGCACAGCGCCACCTGCCGGTCGATGTCCTTTGGGGTCACCAGAAGCCCCTCGTGGGGGAGGGGACAGGCGGGCGCTTTTCCTTCCGGCACCAGGTCGGCGCACAGCGTCCGCGCCTCCACCACCGTGGGGACGCCCAGAGCGATCACCGGGACGCCGAGCGTCGCTTCGTTAAGGGCCCTGCGGGGATTGCAGGCGCCGCTGCCGGGGACGATGCCTGTGTCCGAAAGCTGAAAGGCACGGCACAGCCGCTCCAGCGAGCGGGCGCACAGCGCATCCACCGCCACCACCGCAGCGGGCTTGATTCGATCCACCACGCCCCGCAGAAGCTCGCCGGTCTCCACACCGGTGTCGCCCAGCACGCCGCAGGCCACGGCGCACACGGGCCGCATCCCGCCAAAGGTTTCGGGCATGGCCGCGATCAGGTGGCGGGTGACGATGAGATTGGAGAGGGTCTCGGGTCCCAGCGCGTCGGGGGTGACGGCCCGGTTGCCCAGCCCCGCCGTCAAAACGGCGCCGCTTTCGGGCAGAAGCGGGCGCAGCAGCACCGCCAGCGTTTCGGCGCAGGCAAAGAGATTTTCCCGACCCTCGGCGGCGCCTGCGGGAAGCTCGGCGGTGAGATATCGTCCCGGCGGTTTGCCCAGCGCCCGGGCGCCTTGCTCATTGAGCACGGTGATGTCGGTGATTTGCAGCGGCCCCTGCCGCCGCACGCTGCTTTTTACGCCGGCGAGCGCGCCCACATCCGCGCTTTCCTGCCGCTCCAGCACCAGATCGGTGCGCCGTTCCCACATGTTCCAGCCTCCGAAAGAGAAGATTTTTTCTTATTTTTGATAAGAATCAAAAAAATATGTAAATTATCCCTTGCTTTTTTGCAAATGGGATGATAAAATATTTTTGCTGTAAAATTCGCTGTAAGGGAGGTCAGAAAGTGCCCAACATCAAGTCTGCCAAGAAGCGTGTTCTGGTCAGCAAGCTGAACAACGCGAAGAATCGCGCCGCCAAGACCGAGCTTAAGACCAACGTGAAGAAGTTTGATGCTGCCGTCGCCGCTGGCGACGACGTGCAGGCTGCCTATAAAACCGCTGTGAAGAACATCGATCAGGCTGCCGCCAAGGGAATCATCCACAAGAACACTGCGGCCCGCAAAAAGAGCCAGCTCACCAAAAAGCTGAACAACGCGCAGTGAGCGCAACAAGCAAAGCCGTGCCGGAATTGGCACGGCTTTTTTGCATTGTTTATCCGGAAAGGGAAACGGCGCTCAGCCGCAAAAATATACCCGGATCTCCCGCAGACGGCGGGGAATGTCGATGAACTGGGGACATTCGGCGGCGCAGGCGCCGCAGCCGAGGCACTTTTCGGCTTCTTTGTCCAGCTCGCTTTGCAGGTAATCCTTTTTTGCGGCTTCAAAAAAGCCCCAGACCCTGGCCCGATTGTAGATCTTGAAATGCTGCTGGGGCTTGATCTCCACGGGACAGACGTTGCAGTAGGCGCAGCCGCTGCAATAGAGACCGGAGAGCTGGCGCAGATTGTCGTTGGCGGCCTTGTAGCCCTCCCGCTCCTCGGGCGTCACGGAGGCGGCGGCCTCGGCGATGGCCACGTTCTGCTCCACCATCTCGACGCTCTGCATGCCGGAAAGGGCCAGCGTCACCGCGTCGTAACCCAGAACAAAGCGCAGCGCCAGCTCCTGCGGCGTTTTGGCGGGGGTGTCGTACAGCCGGAGGAAATCTTCGCCGCCGGAGGTGATCATGCCGCCGGCAATGGGGCCCATCACCATGATTCCCATGCCGCGCCCGGCCAGAATGCCCATGACCTCTTCGTTGCTCTGGTCAATCAGATTATACTGGCACAAAAGAGTGTCGAAGATGCCGCTGTCGGCAATGTTCACCATTACCCGGGGCGCGTCGTGAAAGGAAAAGCTGATATGGCGGATAAGCCCCTCGTCCCGGGCGCGGATCATGTCCTTGTCCATCTCCACGGCCTTCGCGTGCTCCCATTTTCCGGCGTTCAGGGCGTGCATATGGTAAAAATCCAGATAGTCGGTGTCCATCAGCTTCAGGCTGTGCTCCAGTTTGCGGCGGAAGTCCCCGGGCTGCTGCACCTCGGAGGGAGGCAGCTTGGAGGAAAAATACACCTTGTCCCGCACGTCGTGGAGCGCCTTGCCCATGATGCGGGGATTATCCCGGTTGGTATAGCCCCAGGCGGTGTCAAAAAAGTTGATGCCCAGTTCATAGGCGCGCCGTAGAATTGGGATGCAGCGTTCGTCGTCACAGCGGCGGTTTTCCCCCTCGCCCACGGCGGGCAGACGCATGCAGCCGAAGCCCAGACGCGACACCATGGGCCCGTTTTTCCCGAACTGTTTATACTGCATCAGGATCCCTCGCTTTCTTTTTTTTACCAGTTTATCACAAATGCAGAAGAAAGAAAAGAAAAAAATCTGTAAAAATAAACCATTGACTTTTACAATGCGAAGCGTTATAGTTTAAAGCAATAAAAAGAAGGGAGGGCGGCGCCATGCTGCAAGCAATGCTGTTTACTTGGAAAACCGTTACTCGGCTGCCGTCCGCCGCTCTGCCCGCGGACCTGATTTCCCGCGCCCGTTTCGGCTGCTATTCTTTCTATTATTATGCCCGCCGGGGAAGAATGACAGTTCGATAGAGGAAGGGCTCTGATCCGCAGAAAAGAATCGGCTCTGTAACGAACAGGGCCGGTTTTCTTTTTAAAAATATGAGAAGGAGATCACGATCATGAAAAACAAGCTGTTTATCCTAGCGCTTGCGGCGCTGATGTGTCTTTTTCTGGTGGCTTGCTCCGCCGGAAAAAGCGGCGCGGAGTTCACCGTAGGCATCTGTCAGCTTGCCCAGCATGAAGCGCTGGACGCCGCCACCAAGGGTTTCCGCGACGCGCTGACCGAGGCGCTGGGCGAGCGGGTTCGCTTTGACGAACAGAACGCCTCTGGCGAAGCGGCCAACTGTTCCTCCATCATCAACGGATTCTTATCTGAAAAGGTGGATCTGATCCTGGCCAACGCCACTTCGCCGCTGCAGGCGGCGGCCTCGGCAACAAAGGACGTTCCCATTCTGGGCACCTCCATCACAGATTATGCTTCGGCGCTTGATCTGGACGACTTCACGGGAACGGTGGGCGGAAATGTTTCCGGAACCTCGGATCTGGCACCATTGAAGGATCAGGCCGCCATGGTGAAAGAGTGGTTTCCCGGGGCAAAGACCGTGGGCTTGCTATTTTGCTCCTCTGAGAGCAACAGCCGGTTTCAGGTGGATGTGATGCAGGGCGAGCTGGAGCAGCTTGGCTATGCATGCCGCCTGTTTGCCTTCACCGACACCAACGATGTAGCTTCTGTGACGCAGGCGGCCTGCGACAGTTCCGACGTGATTTATATTCCCACCGACAATACCGCCGCCAATCATGCCGAAACCATCGCCAACGTGGTGATGCCCGCCCGGGTTCCCGTCATCGCCGGAGAGGCGGGGCTCTGCCGCGGCTGCGGCGTGGCCACGCTGTCTATCAGCTACTATGATCTGGGCTTTGCCACCGGACAGATGGCGGCGAAGATTCTTACCGGCGAAAAGAGCATTTCCGAGATGCCGGTGCAGTACGCGCCGCAGGTTACAAAGCTGTTCAGCCCTGTGAACTGCGAGGCGCTTGGCCTGACGCCGCCTGAGGGCTATGAGCCCATGGATTGACCCCCTTTTCCACGAACGGAAACCAAACGAACAGGAGGCGATCGCATGAACTTTTTTGGCGCGCTGCTCAACGCGTTGCCCGGCGCCGTGGCTCAGGGGATGCTCTGGGGCGTGATGGCCGTGGGGGTGTTCCTCACCTTTCGCATCCTTGATGTGGCCGACCTGACGGTAGATGGTTCGCTGGCCTGCGGCGGGGCGGTGTGCGTCATGATGATTCGCAATGGGGCGGACCCGTGGCTGGCGCTGGCCTGCGCCGCAGGCGCGGGAATGCTGGCGGGACTGTGTACCGGACTGCTGCATACCCGCTGCGGGATTCCGGCGATTCTGGCGGGCATTCTGACGCAGCTTGCGCTCTATTCGGTGAATCTTCGTATTTTGGACGGCAAGGCCAATCAACCGTTGAGCGTGGACAAATATCCGCTGCTGCTTTCCCAACGGTATGTGCGGGAACTGTCGACCCACAATCCCATTCTTCCCGCTACGGCGATTCTGGCGTTGCTGATCGGAGGACTTTACTGGTATTTCGGCACCGAACGGGGCTGCGCTGTCCGCGCCGTCGGCGCCAATGCGGGCATGGCCCGCGCACAGGGCATCGACACCCGGCGGGCAACGGTGACCGGGCTGATGCTTTCCAACGGGCTGGTGGCGGGAGCAGGGGCGTTTTTAGCCCAGTATCAGGGCGCGGCCGATGTGAACATGGGACGGGGCGCCATCGTGATTGGCCTGGCCGCCGTGATTATCGGCGAGGTGCTGTTTTCCAGGATCTTCCGCAATTTTGCTTTGAAAATGGCATCGGTGGTCATCGGGGCGATCCTGTATTATATCGTTTTGCAGATCGTTTTACAGATGGGGCTCAACACCAATGATCTCAAACTGCTGACGGCGGCTGTGGTGGCGGTATTTCTGTCGGTTCCCGTGTGGAAAGACAGACTGCTTCAAAATAAACCGGGAGGAGGGAAGAGCCATGCTTGAACTTCGGGAAATATCAAAGACCTTTCATCCGGGGACGGTAAACGCCCGGAGAGCGCTGGACCGGCTGTCGCTGACGCTGGCGGACGGAGATTTCGTCACCGTTATCGGCGGAAACGGCGCGGGAAAATCCACGCTGCTCAACGCGGTGGCGGGCACGGTCTCCATCGATGGCGGGCAGATTCTTCTGGACGGACAGGATGTGACCCGCCTGCCCGAGCACAGGCGGGCCGCCTTTCTGGGGCGGGTCTTTCAGGATCCCATGATGGGGACGGCGCCCACCATGCAGATCGACGAGAACCTCGCCCTTGCCGCCCGCCGCGGTCAGCGCCGCGGGCTGAAGTGGGGCGTCACCCGGACCGAGCGGGAACGGTATCGCGTGCTGCTGGCGGAATTGGGCCTTGGGTTGGAGGCCCGGATGCGGGCAAAGACAGGCCTGCTCTCCGGCGGACAGCGGCAGGCGCTGACCCTGCTGATGGCTACTCTCCGGCAGCCGAAGCTGCTGCTTCTGGACGAGCATACGGCGGCACTGGATCCCAAAACAGCGGAAAAAGTGCTGGAGATCACAAGAGAACTGGTAAAAAAGCACCGGTTGACTACCCTGATGATCACCCACAACATGAGGGACGCCATCGCTTGCGGCAACCGCTTGATTATGATGGACGGTGGGCGGATCGCTCTGGACCTTTCCGGGGAAGAAAAGCGGCGGCTTACCGTGTCCGGCCTGCTGGCGCGGTTTTCCGCCGCAGGCGGCAGGGAAGAAGCCGGCGGCAAGCTGCTTTTATCGTAAAACCAAAGAATGTGTCAATCGCAAAGAAGCGTTTTTCATCTCACCTTGGTGGAGAAAACGCTTCTTTCTTGTTTTTTTTGCCGGACTGTGCTATGCTGAAAGTATCTTATCATGGGAGGATATGGCTTTGGAACTGTTTCAGGAGGCCTATACGGAAGAGGCGCTGCGCGCCGTCCCTACGTTGACCCTGGCCCATGTGGGCGATGGGGTCTATGAGCTTTTGGCTCGATCGCAGGTGGTGCGGGAGGGCGTTTGCCGGGTGGAGGACGCTCACCGCCGCACGGTGGAGCTGGTGCGGGCTCAGGCACAGGCAAAGGCGATGGAGGCCCTCTTGCCCATGCTGGACGAGTGGGAAAACGCCGTGTTCCACCGGGGGCGCAATGCCCATCCGCACACCCTTCCCCGGCACTGCGCGCCACGGGAATATGCCCTTGCCACCGGGCTCGAGGCGCTGTTCGGCGCACTCTATCTCACAGGCCGGCTCGACCGGCTGGCGGCGGTCTGGTCCGCCGCGCAGGAGGCGCTGAAATGAAAGGGCGGCTGGACCGGGTGATCGCCGCCTGCTGCCTGCTTTCCCGCTCAGAGGCGCAGGCCGCCCTGAAGGCGGGGCGGGTGACGATAGATGGAGTCATGACGCGGGATGGAAGCGTTAAGACAGACACTGAGGCGCAGACCGTCTTGCTGGACGGCAAGCGGGTGGCGGGCGACGGATTTGTTTATCTGATGCTGTATAAGCCCGTGGGCGTCCTTTCGGCAACTGAGGATAAAAAAGGCGAAACGACAGCGCTGGATCTTTTGCCGGAATGCTACCGCCGGATCGGCCCCGGCGTGGTGGGACGGCTGGACAAGGATGCCGAAGGGCTTTTGCTGCTCACCGACAACGGCGATCTGAACCACCGCCTGACCTCGCCGCGTCACCACGCGGACAAGACCTATCTGGTGACGCTGGACCGCCCCGCGGACGAAAGCGACGAGGCGGCCTTTGCCGTGCCCATGGATCTGGGGGATTTCGTCACGCAGCCCGGCAGCCTGAAACGGCTGGAAGAGGGGCGGCGGTGCCTTGTGACCATTCACGAGGGGAAATATCACCAAATCAAGCGGATGTTTGCCGCCCGGGGAAAGACCGTGACGGCGCTCAAGCGCTTGTCCATCGGACCGCTGCGGCTGGACGAAAGCCTGATGCCCGGCGCGTGGCGTCCGCTGACGGAGAGGGAAAGGACGGAAATTTTGAAAAAGTAACGAAAACTACCATAAAAAACACGAAATTCTCCAAAAAAAATTGTTGAAAAAAACAAAATGATGCGTTAAAATAAACATAATTGAGGAATGGTTTTTAGGAAATATCAATAAAGGGTGGGGAATATGGCGGCGCGATTGTTTCAAAGTATCCTGCTGGAGATCAAAAACAAGATCCCGTTTATCCTGGGTATCGTAGACGGCACGGGCAATATCGTCTCCTGCACTGAGCTTCGTTTCATCGGTGAGAACGTAGAGGCCGCGGAGGCTTTCTTCCGTTCCGGCGCCGACGAAGGGGAGCACGGCGGCTATACCTTCCGCAAGCTGGAGGGCTATGAAAACGGTGCGGAGTATGCCGTTTTTGCCGGCGAGAGCGGGCAGAGCGCGGCCATCGCCTGCAGCATCACCGCCATTGCCATCAGCAACAGCAAGTCGCTTTACGACGAGAAGCACGACAAGGCGACCTTTATCAAAAAGATTATTCTGGACAACATCCTTCCCGGCGACATTTATATCAAATCCCGGGAGATGCAGTTCCAGAACGAGGCGCGGCGCGTGGTCTATATGGTCCACACCGACCAGAAGCAGGATATCGCCGTTTTAGAGCTTTTGCAGAAGTTGTTCCCCGACCGCCAGCGGGATTTTGCCCTGACCATCAACGAAAACGAAGTGGTGCTGGTCAAAGAAATGAAGACCTCCGACGCCAAGGAGTCCGCCAAATACGGCAGGCAGATCGACGCGGGCGTTTCCGAACTGGGCATCGCCCACGTGGTGGGCATCGGCTCGCTGGCTACCCAGCTCAAGGACGTGGCCCGCTCGTTTAAGGAGGCGCAGGTTGCCGTGGAGGTAGGGCGCGTCTTTGACGAGAACATCACCATGATGAGCTACGAGAATCTGGGAATCGGCCGTCTGATCTATCAGCTTCCCACCACGCTGTGCGAGATGTTTTTGTCCGAGGTCTTCAAAAAAGGCTCGGTAGAGGCGCTGGACGAAGAAACCCTGTTCACCATCCAGAAATTCTTTGAAAACAACCTGAACGTTTCCGAAACCTCCCGGAAGCTGTTTGTTCACCGCAATACCCTGGTCTATCGCCTGGAAAAGATCAAAAAGATCACCGGGCTTGATCTGCGTGAGTTTGACAACGCCATCGTACTCAAGGTGGCGCTGATGGTCAAACAGTACCTGAAATCCCGGGAGACCGCGAATTGAACCGCCGCCTGCGGCGTTGCTTTTGGCACAGGGGAAGCCCTGTGCCAAAAGTTGTCTATTATCGCCGCGCGGGGATTGTTATCAAACTGTAAACAAAACCACGGATCCGATAAAAGGAGAACGAAATGATCAAGCTGCAGGACGTGTTCAAGACCTATGAAAACGGAACGCGGGCGCTGAAAGGCGTCAACATGACCATAGAAGACGGAGAGTTCGTCTTTATCGTCGGCCCCTCCGGAAGCGGAAAATCCACCATCATCAAAATGCTCACCGCCGAGATCCGCCCCACCTCGGGACAGGTAATGGTCAACAATTTCGACGTGGGCACCGTCAAACAGCGGCAGATCCCCTATCTGCGCCGCACCGTGGGCGTGGTCTTCCAGGATTTCCGCCTGATCGAAAACAAAACAGTGTATGAAAACGTGGCCTTTGTCATGCGGGCGGTGGGCGCGCCGCAGAAGACCATCAAAAAGCGCGTTTCCTATGTACTCAACCTGGTGGGCGTACTGCACAAGGCACGGCGCCTGCCTTCGGAGCTTTCCGGCGGCGAGCAGCAACGGGTGGCCATCGCCCGGGCGCTGGTCAACAATCCCGAGGCCATCATCGCCGACGAGCCCACCGGCAATCTGGACCCCGCCCGCAGCCTGGAGCTGATGATGCTGCTGGAAAAGATCAACAGCATGGGCACCACCGTGGTGGTGGTGACCCACGCTCGCGAGATCGTGGATCAGTTTGCCAAGCGGGTCATCGCCATCGACGGCGGCATGGTCATCTCGGACAGGACGGGCGGCTATTACGTCCGTCCCGACATCACCAAGCTCACCGAAGAGGCCCGCCAGCAGGCTTCGGCCTCAGCGCGTCGCCGCAGGGTGCTGGCCGACGAGCTGGGCGTCACGCTGCCCGAGCAGGAGGAGACAGAGAATGCTTCCGACGATTACGCCGAGCCCGTGGAAGAACGGGAGCCCGCGGAAGAGCTTCCTGCGCCGGAACTTTCCGCAGAAGAAATTCCTGCGCCGGAGGCGGCTTTGGAAGCGCCGCCCGATCCGCTGCCACATGAGCCTGTCCCGCGGGAGGGTTCCGCCGGGGAAGCGGCGGCCTTCGACCCCATGGACGATATTTTTGCCGAGCTGGATATTCTTCCCCAACTGATGATGGAATCCGACCGGAAAAATCAGGGGAAGGAGCGTGACGCGAAATGAGCAGAGACAAGAAAACCAGCGACCGCAAGGCTGGCTTTGGCTATTTTTTGCAGGAGGGCTTTTCCGGGATCTTTGTTCACGGTTTCACCAGCTTTGCGGCGGTAACGGTCATCGCCGCCTGCCTGATGATCACGGGCATTTTCAGTCTGGTGGCTTATAACATCGACCTGCAGATCCGCAAGCTGGCCGGCGAGAGCGAGATCGTTGTATACATTGACGACAGCGTGGAGCGCACGGAGGCCATTGCGCTGGGGGCGCAGATCCGCGCGCTGGACAATGTGAAATCCGCTTCCTTCGTCACAAAAGAGCAGCTTTTTGAGGACTATCTGGATTCGCTGGGTGACGAGGCCTATGTGATGGAGGAGCTGCGGGAGGACAATCCCCTGCGGGACAGCTACCAGATCTTTATGAAGGACCCGGCGCTCCATAAAGAGACTGTCGAGGCGCTGGAACAGATCGGCGGCATTGCCTCCAGCAGCTCGTCGCAGGAGGTGTCAGAGCGGCTGATCCAGATCCGGCGGGTCACCACGGTGATCTCCTATACCCTCATCGCCCTGCTGGGCGGCGTCAGCGTCTTTATCATCGCCAACACCGTTAAGCTGGCCATGCTGGCCCGGCGGGAGGAGATCGCCGTGATGAAGATGGTGGGCGCCACCAATCATTTTATCCGGGCCCCCTTTGTGGTAGAGGGCGTGGTGCTGGGGATGTGCGGCGCGCTGCTGGCCTTTTTCGTTCAGTGGGGCGTATATCAGCGGATCACCGGCGAGCTGACGAAGGGCACGGCGGTTTTGGATATGATTCCCTTTACCGCAGTATGGAAGCCTGCGCTTTTGCTTATGCTGTGCGCCGGACTGGTGCTGGGCGTGGGCGGAAGCGTTTTGACCATCCGGAAATTCCTGAAGGTGTGATGTTATGAACCAACAGAAAAAAACAAGCTATGAAAAACGCATGAGCCGCCGGCGGGTGCTGGTGGGGATCATGGCTGCCGTTTTGGCGCTTTTGATGTTCGGAGGCGTGCTGCTTTCGGCGCTTATGCCCCGCGCCATTACCAAATCGCAGGTGGAGGCGTTGAAAAAACAGGCCGCCGAGGCCACCGCCCGCAAGGGCGAGCTGAAAAAGAAGCTGGCGGGCATCAATTCCGACCTGAGCAAGCTGGAGCAGCAGATCGCCCTGCTGGATCAGCAGATCGAGGCCCAGGAAGACGAGATCACCGCGCAGGAGGCTCTTCTGGAGGAACTGTCGAAGCTGATCGACGAAAAGACCATCGAGCTTGCCGAGAGCGAGGCCGAGCAGGAGCAGCAATACGGAACCATGCGCGAGCGCATCCGCTACATGGCCGAGCACGGTACCACCAGTTATCTGTCCATCCTGCTTTCCTCCGGCAGCTTTTCGGATTTTCTCAACCGCTATGAGATCATCAAGCAGATCTCGTTGCGGGACGAAAAGCTCTTTGAGAAGCTGAAGGCCATCCGCGACAAGGTGGCCGCGGAGAAGCAGGAGCTGGAGGAAACCAAAGTCGAGGAAGAAGAGACACGCGCCGTGATGGAGCAGAACAAGCTCGATCTGGAAAAGCAGCGGGCTGAAAAAATCCGGCAGCAGCAGGAGGCCATGGATGCCCGGAACGCGGCCAACAAGGCCTATGCCGAGATGATCGAAAAGGAAGAAAAGCTGCTGGCCGACTATAAAAAGGCGGCTGCCGAGCTGGCGGCCCAGAGCACCTATGTGGGCGGGACCTTTATGTGGCCGCTGCCTGCGGCCAATAACGTGATCACCTGTCCTTACGGCATGCGGAAGCATCCCATCACCGGTGTCCGCAAGCTGCACACGGGCATCGACCTGCGGGCCGCCACGGGCACCAAGGTCTATGCCTCCAACGGCGGTACGGTGACCACCTCGGCCTACAGCTCGGCCTGGGGTAATTATATCATCATCAGCCACGGCGGCGGGCTCACCACCCTTTATGCCCATCTTAGCCGCCGCTCGGTGTCAAAGGGCGACAAGGTTAAACGGGGCGATATCATCGGCTATACCGGCAACACCGGTTACAGCACCGGCCCGCATCTGCATTTTGAGATCAACAAGAACGGGACGCCCTACAATCCGCTCACCGAGTTCAAAGGCTTTACCGTTAAGTATTCTTGATTTCCGAGGAGTTATGGAGCTATGAAAAAACACACTGTCCGGATCGCCACGGCGCTGATGCTGATGCTTCTGGCCGCGGTGGTCACCTTCGTCATCACCTTTACGCTGACGGCGGAGCATTTCGGACAAAAGCTGGATGAACTGGAGACCCTGAAGCTGCGCTATGGCAAGCTGGAAAAGGTCTCTGAGATCGTGGAGAAGAACTTTATCGCGGAATACGACGAGCACGAGGCCGTGGAACGCATGCTGGCCGGCTATATCGACGGGCTGGGCGACCGGTGGTCGGCCTATTACACTGCCGAGGAGACCGCCGCCATCATCGAGGACAGCGCCAACGCCTATGTGGGCATCGGCGTTACCTACGGTTCTGCTGCGGAAAATCTGTATGAGGTCCTGTCGGTAACGGCGGACAGCCCCGCCGACCGGGCGGGGATCCGGGTAGGCGACGTGCTCGTGGCCGCCGCAGGGGTCAACGTTTCCGAGCTGCGGGAGCCCACGGACCTGGCCGCGCTGGTGCGCGGGGAAAAGGGCACCGATGTGGAGCTGACCCTTTTACGCGAGGGCGAGGAATACACCGTCACCGTCACCCGCGACGAGATCCGCACCTACAGCGTCTCGGGCGGCCTGTTGGAGGGCGATATCGGCTATATCGCCATTCAGGACTTTGATTCCGGCGTGGGCGACGAGGTTCGCAATATGCTCAACAGCTTGATCGATCAGGGCGCTCGGGCCTTTGTTTTTGACGTGCGAAACAATCCCGGCGGCTATCTGGAGGAGATGCGAAGCGCCCTTGATCTGCTTTTGCCCGAGGGCATCGTCATCACCACAGTGGATAAGCAGGGCAGTGAAACGCCCTATACCTCTGACGCCGATTGCGTTGAGCTGCCCATGGCCGTTCTGACTAACGAATATTCCATCTCGGCGGCAGAGTTTTTCGCCGCGGCGCTGCAGGAATATGAGGCCGCCTCCGTGGTGGGCGAGCATACAACCGGCAAGGGCTATTCCCAGCAGACCTATCAACTCTCCGACGGCTCCAGCGTCCATATCTCCACCAGCCGGTATTATACGCCCAAGGGCAACAGCCTTGCGGATGTGGGCGTTACGCCCGACATCCACGTGGAGGTGGACGACGAGGAGTTTCGCCTTTTGGCCGAGGGCCGGCTCGAGAAGGAAAACGATTCGCAACTGCAGGCCGCGCTGGCTTATCTGAATCAGCGCCTTCCCGGCCAGGGCGAATAAAGCGCCGCTGCCGTCATAAACTGTCAAAAGGATGCTCTTTTGAGCAGAAAGCGCAGGCGAAAACCGGCCATTTATACCTTGACATCCCGGAAAACGCACCATATAATAAAAACTTAGTCAATTAAAATACGATTTGGAATACCGAAGGAACATAGGGGGTTGCCGTTATGCAAAAGCAATATAAACTCACCAAAGAGCGTCTGGATGAGCTCAAGGCCGAGCTGGAGCATCTGAAGACCGTACGGGAACACGAGGTGGCGGAGCTGATAAAAGAAGCCCGCGGCTTCGGTGACCTTTCGGAAAACAGCGAATATGACGAAGCAAAAAACGAGCAGGGCAAGCTGTATTCCCGTATCGCAGAGCTGGAGGCCATTATTCCCAACGCCGTCATCATCGACGAAAACGCCGTGGCGGACAAGGGGGCCAACATCGGCACCGCCGTGACGGTGGAGCGTCTGGACAACGGCGCCAAAATGGAATTCGTTCTGGTGGGCTCGCAGGAAGCCAATCCTAAGAGCGTTCCCATGCGGCTTTCCGACGAATCGCCTTTTGGAAAGGCCGTGATGGGCCATCACGTGGGCGAGACCGTCACCGTGGAGGCCCCGGCCATGAACTTTCAGGTGAAGATTTTGCGCGTCAGCAGAACATAGACGAAGGAGAGAACAGAAGTATGACAGAAGAGAACCGTGAAGCTCAGCTTCAGCAGGAACAGGAGCTGAGCGAGATCCTGCAGATCCGCAGGGACAAGCTGGCTGCGCTGCGGGCCGAAGGGCGCGACCCCTTCCTTCAGGTGCGCTTTGACCGGACGGCCGACAGCCGCGCCATCGTCGAAAACTTTGAAACCATGGAAAATCAGGACGTGGCCGTTGCCGGCCGCATCATGTCCAAGCGTGACATGGGAAAAGCGTCCTTTTATCACATTCAGGATCACGTGGGCCAGATCCAGATCTATGCCCGCGTCGATGAGCTGGGCGAAGAGGAATATGACCGCTTCAAAAAGCTGGATATCGGCGACATCATCGGTCTCAAGGGCTATGTGTTCCGCACCAGAAGGGGCGAGATCTCCGTCCATGTGCGGGAATACGTCCTTCTGAGCAAGAGCCTGCGTCCGCTGCCCGAAAAATTCCACGGGCTGAAGGATGTGGACACCCGTTACCGCCAGCGTTATGTGGACCTGATCGTCAATCCCGAGGTGAAGGAAACCTTTGTCAAGCGCTCCCGCGCCGTCACCGCCATCCGTAGCTATTTTGACAATCTGGGCTATCTCGAGGTGGACACCCCCGTTTTGCAGACCGTGCAGGGCGGCGCCACCGCGCGCCCCTTTATCACACATCACAACGCGCTGGACATCGATCTGTATCTCCGCATCGCCACCGAGCTCTATCTCAAGCGGTGCATCATCGGCGGATTCGACCGGGTGTATGAGATCGGCCGTCTGTTCCGCAACGAGGGCATGGATACCCGCCACAATCCCGAGTTCACCACCATCGAGTTTTACGAGGCCTATACCGACATCAACGGCATGATGGAGCGCACCGAGGGCCTGATGCGCGAGGTTTGCCAGAAGGTCAACGGCAGCCTGCAGCTCCCCTTCGGCGACGTGGTCATCGATCTGGAGCAGCCCTTCCGCAGGGCCACCATGACCGAGCTGGTAAAGGAATACGCCGGGGTGGACTTCGATCAGATCCCCGATCGGGAAACCGCCGTCAAGGTGGCCGAGGAGCATCACATCCATGTGGAGCCCAAGCACCAGAAGGGCGACATCCTGTCGCTGTTCTTTGAGGAATACTGCGAGAGCAAACTCATCCAACCTACCTTTGTGCTGGAGCATCCGGTGGAGATTTCGCCGCTGGCCAAGCGCGTTCCCGGCCGCGAGGGCATGACCCAGCGGTTTGAACTGTTCATCAACGGCGCGGAATACGCCAACGCCTTCTCCGAGCTCAACGACCCGCTGGATCAGCGGGAACGCTTCGAGAACCAGATGAAGCTGCGCGCCATGGGCGACCTGGAGGCCAGCGAGATGGACGAGGATTTCCTTACCGCGATGGAATATGGCATGCCCCCCACGGGCGGCTGCGGTATCGGCATCGACCGGTTCGTTATGCTGCTGACGGGCAACACCTCCATTCGCGACGTGCTGCTCTTCCCCACAATGAAGCCGTTGACGGACTAAAAAACGCCGCGAAGCCTTGAAAATAGGGCATTTCCGAAAAACCGAAAAGCCCTGATTTCCCCGTTTTATATCAGTTTTATATCATTTGCCGCGAAAATGGCGTCCTGTTCGACAGAACAGGGCGCTTTTTTCATGCCCGGAAAGGGGGAGTTGACCGATGGGAAAACGCGGACGGAAACCCATGTATGACAGCGTGGACGAAATGCAAGAGAAGATCGACGCCTACTTTCGGGAGTGTGACGGGAAGTTGCTGACCGATGAAGCCGGAAAGCCTGTACTCAGGAACGGCGCTCCCGTTCGTGTCGGCAAGCACCCGCCGACCATGACCGGCCTTGCGCTGGCGCTTGGGTTTGCAACCAGAAAGAGCATTTTTGACTACAAGAAAAAGGCCGCGTTTGAATGGACGCTGACCCTTGCGCGTTCCCGCGTGGAAATGTACACGGAGGAAAGGCTCTTTGACCGGGACGGCGCTCAGGGGGCAATGTTCAGCCTCTTGCGCAATTTCGGCTGGGGCGCTGAGAAGAAACAGGAAGAATCCGAAACGGGCGGCATTGTTCGGATCATACAGAGCAGCGCCGGGGCAACGTGAATAGAACACGCGCCCCGGCGCTTTTGTCATTTGTCCTGTGTAGCTGTGTCCGCGTCAGCTCCCGGCACAATCGTTTGTTGCGGCGTATCGGGGAGCGGGTCTATCGGATCAACATAAAGCTGCTTTTTCATTGCTTCCTCAGTCAACCGCTGCGCCTCTGGGCGCGTCGGCTTTTTTCCGTCGAACATTACAGCTTCCTCCTTATTTGCCCTGTGCGGCGGTTTTCCTGTAGCATTCCAGCTCAATCAGGGCATGGATTCTTGAAAGAATGTCGTTTAGTTCGGCATCATTGAACGTCGCACCGTCAAGGAAACCGGTTTCATCCGTCAGCGTGTGTAGGGTTTCGCCGTCATAACTGTCCCGATAGGTGAAGCCGCAAAGGGAAAAGAGATTGTCGAGCCGGGTACGCCGGATATTGTATTCGTGTTCTTCCACGGCGGCGGCGAAACCGTCCAAGACCTTGTTTTCCTGTTCGAGCCTGAACGCTACCGGATCAGACACAATATCCGTTTCACCGGTCAGATAGGCAAGCAGTACACCCCAATGGGCGGCAAGCTGCTGTAGGACAGATATATCAACGCCTCTTGTGGCGTTCTCCCACCGGGCGACGGTTACGGGCGTACAGTTGGCTATTGCGGCAAGCTGCGGCTGTGTCTCACGATGCTGATTTCTAAGCTGTCTGATTCTCTCCGCTGTCGTGGGGTTTATGGGAATAGCACGACGGCCTCCACGTCCTTTTTCTGGCATTGTTCAAGACCTCCCCTGCAATGCTGTGTGATTTCGGATAGTTTTGTCAAAGGTTTTCAACTATTGAATTGAAAGGTTTTGTCTTTTTAATCTGATATGATACAGATAGAAACAGAGATTAGTATATAGGTGAATTATTGACCGAAACTATCCGTATCTGCTATAATGATACACGCAAGGACACCTATTGTCAAGATGAAACAATCACAAAACAAGGAGGGAGAGCTAATGCAGACGAGGAAACGCCCTGAGAATGACGGGGCTGTTGTCAAGACGGGCGGCATTGACGACGCCTGCGCCCGTTACGGACTGGGAAAAGCGAGTATGCGAAAAGTGGCTGAGGACGCCGGCGCGATCATCCGAATCGGGAAAAGACTGCTTGTGAATTACGCGAAAGTCGATCTGTACATGAACAGCATTTCACAGTAACCGGAGGAACGCACCATGCGAGGACGAAACATAACTTTGTATGCGTCCGGTTATCGAGGTAACGAGAAGAACGCAGTATACCCGCATAAGGTTGAAATCAGCTCTGTCGAGGATTTATGCAGGGCGGTTGCTTTCGACCATGTGTGCGCTGCGTACAGGAATAATCACAGGGGGAAAGATGATTTCCTCCACTCAGATTGCCTGATGCTGGATTTGGACAACACCCACAGCGAGAATCCGGCAGACTGGAAAACCCTTGAACACATAAAAGCGGCGTTCCCCGGCGTCCCGTTTTATGCGGTTGAAAGCAGAAACCACATGAAACCGAAAGAGGGGAAAGCGCCCCGGCCAAAGTACCATCTGTACTTTGCCATAAACGACACCGCAGACCGCGAAACCTATGAGCGGTGGAAGAACTGGGCTATTTCAGTCTTTCCGTATTTCGATACCGGCGCAAAAGACGCAGCACGGTTTTTCTTTGGCGTGGAATCTCCCAAAGCCTATTTCATCACAGGGGAGGGAGATTGAATGCCGCAGCTCCTACTTGATGAGTTTCTGGTAATGAACACGAAGCCCCCGCAGGGCGGAGGAAGTACGGCAAGCGCGGCGGGAACGCTACACGCTGAGGGAGAGCGTTTCCAGCTTCCCGAAGTGATCCCGACCGGCGAGAGAAACAATGTCCTTTTCCGGTATGGCTCACAGCTCCGCGCAAGAGGGTTTGACCGGGAAGAAATAACCGTCCTGCTGAATCACCAGAACGAACTACGATGCGACAACCCCGTTGAGCAATCGGAGCTTGACTTGATAATCAGTCAGGTGTGCCGGTACGAGAAAGGCCGTACCCCACAGCAAGATATAGCTGAGGCTGTTCAGGGTTTCAAAGAGGTTGCCGTAACTACCATGAGCAATCCGCCGCCCGTGACCTGTCTTGCAGACCTGACAGAGCGTTCCCCGGAATGGCTGATTGAGGGCTATGTACCCAGAAAGGAAATTACCGTCATGGCCGGTGACGGCGGCGTGGGAAAGACCTTTGTTTGGTGTGCGGTTGCAGCGGCGATAAGCAGCGGGAGCAAGCCATTTCTGCTGAATAACATCGTTCCTGACGGCATAGAGCGCGATCCTCAGAAAGTCATGTACTTTTCCTCTGAGGATTCAAACGAGGCGGTATTGCTTCCCCGGCTCAAGGCAAGCGGCGCAGCTCTGCAAAACATTGTGACAATCGACAGCTCACACGAGGATTTCCAAAAGGTGAAGCTGAACAGCGCCTATCTGGAAGCCCTGATTGCGGCCTACAAACCGGCTCTTGTGATCTTCGACCCGCTTCAATCGTTCTTGCCTCCCCGCGCGGATATGTCGGCTCGGAATCAGATGCGGGAGGCAATGGCAAAGCTACACGTCTACGGGGAGAAGTACGGCGCGACGTTCCTTATCATCATGCACACGAACAAGCAGCAAAAGGTATGGGGGCGGACGCGGCTTGCGGACAGCGCGGATATATGGGATATTTCCCGCTCCGTCCTGATTTGCGGGGAAGCCTCTGACAAAGGATCGACCCGGTATCTGTCGCAGGAAAAAAGCAGCTATGGAAAGGTCATGCAGACTGTCCTATTCCGCATAGACGGCAACGCAGCGGCCTTTGTGGGCTATACCGACAAGCGGGATCAACAGTTTGTCCGGGCGGCGAACAAGACCGGCACAGAATCCCCGGAGCGGGACGCGGCGGAACAGTTTATCCTTGAGTATTTGGAGGAAAACGGCGAAAGCCCGGTCAAGACCATCGAAAGCGCGGCGGCGGGGAATTTCATTTCTGCGGCTACCCTGAGACGCGCGAAAGAGCATTTGCGGGAGCAGCAGAAAATAACCGTCACCATGAAAAGCGGAGGCAAGGGAAAAAGCGGAGAATGGTTCGTTTCGCTACTGCACCCCCCAGCGTGAACAAATCGAATGAAAAACGTAGTAATATCAAGGGTTTCATTCGATTTGTTCACATGAGCAAAACGAATGAGCAAAACGAAAAAGACAAGACTTTTCAACTTGTCATGTGAGCAAATCGAAAAAGGCCCTTATTTTTCAACGGTTTCCGTTCGATTTGTTCATCTGTGGCTGTATACCGGGAGCCGCGTGAGCAAAACGTAAACACGACTACGCGCGCGAGGCAGAAAAGACAAAACAATTCTACTTATGGAGGGTTTCGCAATGGATGAAAGAGACAAGTTTTTTGAACGGTTTTATGAGACGGCAGAAAAGGCCGTCTGGGACGGTCTGGCTCTGGATCAGTATGACGTGATCGGCTGTCTCAAGTCCGGGGGCGGCTTTGTCCTGCTGATGAAGAACAAGGATGGAGGCCCGACGCCGTATTGCATTCAGCGTTTCGGCAGCGGGAGATATTTCAGCGATTTCTACAGCATGGCCGACTTTGCGGCGGCTATGTACAGCGGCAACCGGCGCATAGGGACGCGGGAGTACAACGCGATCATGGCGGCATACCGGGAGCATAAGAAAACCGGCAAGCCCTTTGTGATCCCGGAAGAATGCAGCCGGGAGGACAAGCCCGGATCGGCTTTGCAGAAAAGCCTTTGATCCGTTTTATATAGCCTGTCCCGTGGGGCGAATCACGGGGGCGATCACGTGCCGCAGGTCTGAGCGGCTATACAAAAAGGACGATTAAACTGATTGCAGGGAGGAATGCTTTATGTTCATAGAAAGGAAAGGTTTATGGAGAACAAGCCTGTTTCTGTGGCAGATCAGAGCGCCGCGCCTGACAATCTGTTGCAGATAAACGACGACACCCTTGACAAGCTGACGTGGTACGACGTGAGCGCAGACGCCTTTTCAGGCTTCCTTACGAGGATGGTTATACCGTCTGAGGGGCCGGAGGGCGTGACTATCTTCATCGGCGTTTACCCGCTCATTGATGAAAATGCGCTGTTTGCCCTTTCGGTTTTCTTCAATGACGGGGAGCTTGACCCGTCCCCGGCTGGACTGTGCTTCCAACGGGCGCGGGTATAGGCATGGACAGATATTTTTCAGGAGAGAGGTAAAGCCCCATGCAGATTCACGAGAAAAACCTTGAGCGGATCAGCCTCAAAGACGGTCAGGGCCGGGAGGCCGGGGCGCTGTACTACGTCCCGTGCGATTTTGGCCTTGCGTCCCGCGTCGGAGAGCTGACGCAGCTTTTCCCCGGCATCGTGGACACGGTGCGCTCCATGCGTCCCCGTCCTGACGGATCGGTTGACGCTGAGAACGCGGAACAGCTACACGAAGCAGAAGAAACGTTATGCGCGGCGCTGGACTATGTGTGCGGCGTTATGACCTCTCAGGAGGTTTTCAGCGTACACCGCCCCTTTGCCGTCGTGGACGGTGATATATGGGCGACAACGGTTGTAGAGGCGCTTACGTCCATTATGCCGCGCCTGATGGAGCGGATGGAATATGTCGCCCGGATCACGGGCAGAGAAAAGAGATCATGGAGGAAACGGAAATGAACGAGAACAAAGAGCGGCTGCGTGCCGCGCTCAAGGCCGTCTTTTTGGCCGTGCTTGCGCTCATTGAGCTTGCGCTTATGGCCTTTGGCTTGGTGAGCGGTACGGTGCTGCTGGCGCAACGCTACGGCCTGATATTGGCGCTGTGCTATCCGGTGCTGTTCTTTTTGGCAATGTTCCTGACAAACCGAAGCAGGAAAAAAGCCGCCCGTAGAACATAAAAAGAGGCGGATTGCTCCGCCCCTCTGATTGCCTCCCTATGGTTGCTCAGACCAACATCATTTTAACAGGGAGGGACAGCAAATGCAAGCATTTGTGATGAAAGGAGGGGGCGGCAATGGCCGATAACTACGACGGCTCCATAGTCATTGACACCGAACTTGACCGCGAGGGCTTTGAACAGGGCGCGGAAAAGATGCTGAGTGCCCTAAAAGAGCTGACGGCGGACATTAAAGGCTTTGGTGCATCAATGGGTAAGTCAATGGAAACGGCCATTGCCACGCTCCGGGCAATCGGTCAGACCACGGACGCGATCTATGAACGGCTCGGCGGCGGAGCTACACAGGCGGCGGATGCAAACAGCCGGTTTGCGTCCAGCATGAATGAAGCGAGGGACAGCGTTTCCGGCGCGGCGGAGGCGGCGGGAGCGTATGACAGCGCCCTTGCGAAAGCACAGCAGAAGATTGACGCGCAAAAGGCGAAGCTGTCTGAGTATTACAGTCAGCTTGAGGCGATTCAGGCATCAACGGATGAAGCCCTGCGGCAGACCACGACGGACGATCAGGCCGCGCACGTCCTTGAACTGGAAGAAATTGAGCTGCAAAAGCTCAATGAGAAGTACGCCGATAAGCTCAAGGTACTCAAAGACCTTGAGGCGGAATATCAGCGGCTTGCGGCGGCACAGTCTCAGGCGCGGCAGTCCGGCAATCCCGCTCCGACCTACAACACGGAAGACGTAAAGACCCTTGCGGCGGATATTGCAAAGGCTGACAAGGCCGTGGACGGGTATCAGGCAAAGGTAGCAAAAATGCGCTCTGTCGGTGCGTCTGACAGCGCGTGGAAGTCTACCCGGTATGATATTTCTCAGGCCACGGCACAGCTTGAAGAATACCGGCGCAACCTTGAGGCGCTGAAAAGCTCCGGGGAGATCAGCCCCGAAGATTATGAGCGCCTGAGCAGCGCCCTTGACACGGCGGCGGAAAAGGCGCAAAAGCTGTCCGCGTCTCAGCACGTTTCCGTGTTCAGGGAGAAGTTGCGGCAGTTGGGCGCTACGGCGCTGCAAACGGCGGGGAACCTTGCCAAAATCTCTTTCAAGGCTGTGGGCGGCGCTGTCCGTGCGGCGGCAAACGGCGTGAAAACGCTGGCGTCCCGGCTGAAAAGCTATATCTCTCAGGCAAAGGCCGCAAAGCTACAGTCAAACGCGCTTGTCAAGGCCCTTACCAGCATGAAGCGGCTGTTGATTACCCGGATCAAGCGAATGTTCATCAGCAGCATTTTCAACAGCGCCAAAGAGAGCCTACAGACCCTTGCGAAGTTTTCTGATACGTTCAACTCCGCCATGTCGAACATCAAGAACTCCGCGAAGCAGCTTTCCGGCAATCTGGCCGTTTCTATGGGTACGCTCATAGAAAAACTTGAGCCGATCCTTACGCAGTTTCTTGAAACGCTGTCGAAAGTCATTACCTACGTCAACGCCTTTTTCGCAATGCTGAGCGGGAAAACGACCATGACCGTTGCGAAAAAGCAGACCGATTCTTACAGGGACAGTCTGGACGGCGCGGCGAAGTCTGCGGAGGAACTGAAAAATCAGGTCTACGGTTTCGACGAGCTGAACAAGCGCAACGGCAAGGACGACGACGGCGGGGCAAGTGACGGCTCCGATCTGTTTGAAGAAGTCCCCATTGACAGCCTGTTCCCGGAAGAACTCAGCAAGCTCAAGGACTTCCTTTTGGAGCTGAAAGACCTCTGGCAGAACGGAGAGTTTTTCAATTTCGGAAAGAAACTGGGCGAGGGCCTGAGTGAGTTGATACAGTCCCTTGACGACTGGATCAACAACAAATTCCGGCCTAAAGGCGTAGAGTGGGCGAAAAACATTGCCGAACTCTTGAACGGCCTTGTAGACGGCGTGAAGTGGGATCAGCTCGGAAAGACCGTTGCGGACGGGATCAACGCTGTCTTTGACGTTCTCAACACATTCCTCAAGAACTTTGACTTTGAGAAGCTGGGCCGGGGCATCGGCGCGGCGATCAATGGCCTGTTCAAAAATATCGAATGGGATCAAATCGGAGAAACCTTTGCCAACAAGTGGAACGCGCTGATTGACCTCATTTTCGGCCTTGTGGATGAAATCGACTGGGCGACGCTCGGAGATTCCTTTGCGGAGGGCCTTTCCGGTTTCATCAATACGGTTGACTGGGAGAAGCTGGCGGCGACGATCACAACATCCATCAACGGTATTGTCGAGGCATTCCAGCATTTCATTGACGGCGTTGACTGGAATGATCTTGGCTCAAAGCTGGGGACGTTCATTAACGATCTGTTTGAGGGCGTTGACTGGGCGGCGGCAGGGCAAATGCTGGGCGACGCTGTAAAGGGCGTCCTGCATTTCATCGTGACGGCCATCGAAGAAACCGACTGGCAGGCTATCGGCCATTCTGTGGCTGAGTTTATCGGCGGCATCGACTGGACGGGCGTTGCCGACGCGCTGTTTGAGGGCATCGGTGCAGCTCTGGGCGCTCTGGCCGCGTTCCTGTGGGGCCTGATTGAAGATGCGTGGAATAGCGTTGTCGAATGGTGGTACGAAACCGCCTATGAGGACGGGCAATTCACGATTGAGGGCCTGTTAAAAGGTATCTGGGAAGCGATCAAGGATATTGGAACGTGGATATACGACCACATTTTCAAGCCCTTTATCGACGGTTTCAAGAAAGCCTTTGGCATCAATTCCCCGTCTACGGTTATGGCCGAAATGGGCCGGTACATCGTGGAGGGCCTGTTGCAGGGTATCAAGAACGCTTGGAACGCGATCACGCAATTCTTTACCACGGCGGTCAATGCCATCAAGAACGCGCTGTCTACGGCGTGGAATGCCGTCAAACAGGCGGCGTCTACTGCGTGGGAGGGCATCAAGTCCACGATCACGCAGAAGTTTGAGGCCGCAAAGACGGCGATCACGAACACGGCGAACGCGATCAAGACCGGCCTGACTACCGCTTGGAACGCTGTCAAACAGGCGGCGTCTACCGCGTGGGAGGGCATCAAGAACGGCATCAAGGAAAAGTTTGACGCGGCGAAACAGGCGATCACCACCACGGCGGAGAACATCAAGTCCGGCCTGTCTACCGCGTGGAACACGATCAAGCAGACCGCTTCCACCGTCTGGGAGGGCATCAAATCCACGGTCACGCAGAAGTGGGACGCGCTGAAAAACGGCCTGAACACGGCGACGCAGAACATGAATACCGCCATCACAAACGGCTGGAACGCGCTCAAGCAAGCCGCCTCCGGCGCGTGGAGCGGGATCACGTCTACAGTAACCGGCCTGTGGAACGGCCTGAAAGATACCCTGTCTAATACCGACTGGCGCAACGTCGGCTCTAACCTTGTGTCCGGTTTGCAGAGCGGTATCACCAGCGCGTGGACGTGGCTTTCCTCCACTGTCAGCAGTCTTGCAAGCAGCCTGACAAGCGGCCTCCGCTCCCTCTTTGGTATTCATTCCCCGTCCAAAGCGTGGGCGGAAATCGGTGAGTATCTGGATATGGGCTTGAGTGAGGGCTTGGAGAACGAAAAGCGCGGGGTGCTGTCCACCGTGTCCAGTCTGGCAAAGAGCGTCAATGCGGAATTGGCCGGGGACAAAGCTACACTGACTGTGGGCGCGGAAATGACCGGCGTTACGTCTGAGCTGACCGGCGTTGCCGGGGTGCTGTCTGACATTGCAAACACGTTCCGCAGCATCAGCGACGTTCTCTCCCGCATGGGCGGTCTGTACGTTCCCGCGATTGCGACGGGTACGGAAGTCCCGTACAAGGCCCGTGTTGCGGACAGCGGCGGCGAGGACGTGTTCGACAGTCCGACCTTTGCCGGATATTCAAACAACGTCGAGGAACGGCTTTCCAACATGGATTACAAAATGCAGCAGCTCCTTGACCGCGTGGAACGCATGAAGAACATCGACAATGACGCTCTGGCCGCAGCTATAGCCTTTGCCCTTACCGGGGCGCAAAGAGGCTTTGGCAACGCCTGACCGTCCCGCAAAGCAGAAACGGGGGAGCAGCCGGACAAGCCATTCCCCCGTTTCAAATCCCTGTTGATACGGCGCATTTGTATTCTATCACAGGGAGGGCGGAAACACAATGACAAATGAGGAATTGGCCGTCAAAGCCAAAGACGGCGATCAAGACGCTCTGCTTGAGCTGTGGAAACAGAACTCAGGATTGATCTATCTGAAATCCCGCTCCAAATTCAACGCTGTACAGCTTTTCGGGCGCTATGACGTTGACTTGGATGATCTTATGCAGAGCGCGTTTCTGGGGCTTTGGGAGGCCGTAGAACGCTTTGAGCCGGGAGGGGAGTACACGTTCACCGCCTACCTGAATACGACGCTTAAAACGGCGCTGGCGGAGGCTACAGGGGGACGGACAAAGCGGCAGCTCCGCGACCCGCTCAATACGGCGCTTTCCCTTGACGTTCCGCTGGACGACGACGACCCGGACGGAGCGACGCTTGAGGCCATAGTCCCCGATCCCAAAGACGCATATTCCGAAGCCATAGAACGAATATGGCGGGAACAGCTACACGCGGAAATGGAAAAGGCGTTGAACCGGTTAGAGCCGGATCATAGAACGGTGCTGCGCCTCCGATTCTATGAGGGCCTAAACCGGGAGGCCATAGCCGCGCAGATGGGAATGAGCGAAAGCGCCGTCAGAACGCTTGAGGGCCACGCGCTGGCGGAGCTGCGAAAGCCCCGGATGAGGCGAGGGCTTGAGGACTATATTGACCTCCATACAAACTTTTATGCTGTGGGGAGCTGGGAGCGGCAGGAATCGCCGGTTGAGTTTTCTGTTGTGCGCCGCGAGGAAATGAGGGAGCGTTACGCACGGAGGTTTGAGCGGGAGCCGGCCACAATACCCGCCCTGTGAACGTGAGACGGCCTGTAGGCGCTTTTCCGCCGGAATGCGATAAACTGCACTCCGAAGCAATCAGACGCTTACAGGCCGTCGTAGGGGCCTTATTCGGCTGTGTCCTGCTGCTTGACGACCTTGCCGTTGACAACGAGATCATCAAAGACAAAATCATCCGGCTCGGCTATGAAGCGGTTGCGCCGATCCTCCGCCGTTGCGACAATCTCCCCGCGCTCACAAATGGCGTCGCTCGGCAGATAAAGGGCTTCATTCCAGAAAACGGCGGAGCGGCTTTCGTCGAGCTGCACCCGCTGGAACAGGCCGGGATCATCCCGCAAGGCGCTGTAGCCGGGACGGTCAAAGTCTTTCGATACGTCGTAAATGATCTCTTTCCCGTCGTCGAATGTGACGGAAAGCCGGTAATCCGACAGCGGCAGAACGTGAATAATGCGCGGCGTCATTCGCTGTCCCTCCGTGTTGCTGTGGCCTCCCGCTCCATGCGTTCATCAATGGCCCTCTTGATATAGCCATTGACGCTTTCCCCGGCAGCGTCGGCAGCGGCTTTGATCCGCTCATACTGTTCTTTCTGCACGTCAAGCGGAATCCTTTTCAGCTTTTCCTTTTGGTATCCGTAAAGATATTCTTTTCGTTGGTCTGTAATAGACACGGCCTGTCATTCCTCCTATTCCCGGAAAGGGGGCGATCCGTGCGCACCTTTTCCATTCTGCGACCATTATAGCACAAGCGCAAGGATATGTACATAACAAAGATGCACAATTATGTACATAACATTTTGTGAACTTTGCCGATTGACTGTTATGTACATAACTGCTATACTGATACCAGAGTTAAGGGAGAGCCAAAGCGGACAAAGTAGGCCCCTGATCCAACGGCCAAGCGGCGAGAGCTGCGAAGTGCGAGAGACGGGTACGGCGAAAAGCCAAACCGAAATAAGAACGCGAGGTAAGAGCGGAAGCGGATAAGGGAGATTGGGATTGCAAGAGGCATAGATACTTAAGCAGCCGACCGCCGCTCTCCCCAAAACAAACGGGAGGTAACGACAATGAAGTACAATCTCAGAAACATCATGCTCAAGGCGTGGGAGCTGTTCCGCAAGCTGGAAATCAGCTTTGCCGAAGCCCTCCACAGGGCGTGGGTCAGCGCAAAGGCCGCGCCGGTCAACGCGGAGCGCATTGAGGCCGCGAAAGCGGCGGCGGGGATCACGGAGGAAACCAAAACTTGGAGCGGCTGGCGTGAGGCCGGTTACGAAGTGATCCACGGCAGCAAGGCCCTGTTCGGCTGTGATCTGATCTACGGCAGCAAGGGCGACGGCGCGATCTACAAGGCCCGTTTCTTTGGGGCCTCTCAGGTACAGCCGATTGCGGCATAAAGAAAAGCCCTTGTCGGAGCCGTGACACTCGACAAGGGCAGCGCCGGACAAGAGGAACGCACCACAAGCCCGGACTGTAAATCGAATATACCACAGTCCGGGCGGAGATTCAATACAGAAAGGACGTACTACCATGAATAAGAACGAGATCATTGAAACCCTGCTTGAGGACTTTCTTGAGAGCCGCCACACCGGGGAGCTGTCTGACGAGCTGCACCGCCTCAGCGCGGAGATCGACGCGCAGATCAAGGCCGGGAACGTGGACGATATGACGGTTGCGGACTACGAGCTTGCGGCCACCCGCTACGGCTTCTATGCCGGATTCTTGGCGGCGCAGAAGTGCTTTACCGGCACGGCGGGATAAGGACGTGAGGGGGCTGACCTACCGGCCATACGGGGGAAAACACAGGCGGACAGCGGACAGGGCGGCGCAATGCCGCCCCATTCGCAGCTACACGGGCGAAGAACATAACACCATGATTGGAGGCAAACAGCATGGCAAGGCAAGAGGTTATCAGGCGCAAGGATCAAAAGGGGCGCAACCTAAAAGACGGGGAGATTCAACAGGCGGACGGGCGGTACAAGTACCAGTACACGGACGCAAGCGGAGAGCGCCGCGCCGTCTATAGTTGGCGGCTTCTCCCTACTGACCGCACCCCTCCCGGCAAGCGGGACGGTCTGAGCCTGAGAGAGAAAGAGGACGATATAGCCGCCGACCAGCGGGACGGGATCGACGGAAAAGCGGCCCGGACGATCACGCTGAACGAAATGTTTTCCGTCTACATGGGCGGCAAGGTCAATCTGAAACAGTCCACGCGCGACAATTACCGCTATATGTATGACGGGTATGTGCGGGACGAGATCGGCGGAAAGACGCTCAAGAGCATCAAATACAGCGATATAAAGCGGTTTTACAACGCTCTGATACTGGAAAAGGGCTTCAAGCCGAACAGCATGGAGATCATTCATACCCTGCTGCACCCGGTTTTCACGCTGGCCGTCCGGGACGGGTACATCAGGACGAATCCCACGGACGGAGTTATGGCGGAGATCAAGAAGTCCCACGACTGGGAGAAACCGAAGCGCCACGCTCTGACGCTGGAAGAACAGGCCGCTTTTATCGGTTTCCTGTCGGAATCGGAAACCTACGGCCATTGGCTCCCCATGTTCACCGTCTTTCTCGGTACAGGTTGCCGCGTCGGGGAGTTGATCGGTCTGCGCTGGGAGGACTGCGATTTCCAGAACTGCACTATCAGCATCAACCACAATCTGATTTACCGGCAGCAGGAAAACGGACACATGGAGTTACACATCACGACACCGAAAACGAGCGCCGGTTGCCGGACGATCCCCATGCTGGGAGAAGTCAAAAAGGCGCTCTATCAAGAAAAGCTCAGGCAATTCCAGCTCGGCGGGAAAAGTGTCACTGTGGACGGCTATACGGGCTTTGTGTTCACGAATCGCTTTGGGGACGTGATTACACCCCACAACATCAATCGGGCCATAGAACGCATCTACAAGGCGTACAACGCTCTTGAGAGCGAGAGGGCCAAAGAGGAAAAGCGGGAGCCGGTCTTGATCCGGCATTTCTCTGTCCACAATCTGCGGCATACGTTCTGCACCCGGTTTTGCGAGAACGAGAGCAACATCAAGGTCATTCAAGAGATCATGGGACACAGCGACGTTTCGACCACGATGAACATATACGCGGAGGCGACAGAGGCCAAAAAGAAAGAATCCTTTGAAAACCTTGAGGGCAAAATCAAAATCTCCTGATCCGCGCAGCGTCCCCCGGCAGGGCGGCAATCCCGCTCCTGACCGGGGGTTTTTCTTTGGGCAGAATAGCATATTGCCAAACGAAAGGCGGCGGGGTATAATGCTTCCAGTGTGATACGGACGGCGCGTGGACGCGCAGGACGGTTTTATATCACAATTTATATCAGCTTTTATATCAAGTCAAAAGAGAATGACGGAACAGGACGAAAGAAAAACTGACAAAAAACGTGGAATATCAACGGAAAGCAGGGCAAGACACAACATGACGAAACACGACGATTTTACGCCCGTCCATATCCCCACAATGAAACCTTTGGACAAGGATAAGCCCGAAAAGGCCGAGACCAAGGCGGAAGAAAAGCCCGTTGAAGCTGCTCCTGTCGTCGAGGAAAAGATCGACTTTTCCAACGTCGTGATCGAGCCGTTGTTTGAGGATCTTGTTGATTTCGAAACCTTCAGCAGGTCCGATTTCCGCGCCGTGAAGGTGCTGGAATGTGAGGCCGTGAAGAAAAGTAAGAAGCTCCTGAAGTTCACTCTGGACGACGGCACGGGCACGCCCCGCACTATTCTTTCCGGCATTCACGCATATTACGAGCCGGAAGAGCTTGTTGGAAAGACCTGCATCGCCATCACGAATCTGCCGCCCAGAAAGATGATGGGCATCGAATCCTGCGGTATGCTGATCAGTGCCGTTCATAAGGAAGGCGAAGAGGAAAAGCTGCATCTTCTGATGGTAGACCCGAGCATCCCGGCAGGCGCAAAGCTGTACTAATAAGTACACCAAGGCATGTACTCTTTTACCGGAAAAACGGTATGTTCTACATTGCCGCTTTTTTGGCGAAATTTACACAAATACACCATAAGTACACCAAAGTGGCTGCAAGTCGCTGTAAGTCACTGGAATTCACACATTTTTCCTAAGAGCTCCGATTCATTTCGGGGCTCTTATTTTTGTCGTTCCAGATTTAGACCCCACACATTTCAATTTCCTCTGCGTTTTGATTACACTATACGCGGAGGAGGTGATGTGCATGAGAAAGAGCTTTTCTGAAATGCACCCGGAACTCGCTTCTGAGTTTTCAGAGCGCAATTTGCCATGTATGGCTTCAGATATTACTTACGGATCAAACAAAAAATACTGGTGGAGCTGTAAGTGCGGACATGAATGGCTGGCAAGTCCTAAAAGCAGAAATTCCGGAGAAGGCTGCCCCTATTGTGCTGGAATGAGGGTG
>JAFSZV010000021.1 GCA_017455565.1 Clostridia bacterium | reverse complement strand
TTCATATAGCCAGTCATAATCCATGACTCTTTCGATTTTTCGCAGCAGGTGATCTTCCGGCACCAAGGCGTCTATATCTGTGATGACTACATCTCGTCGCGCGTCTTTTTTCCATTCTTCCATAACATCGCTCCCGTTCCTATTTTACCAGAAACGGGGGCGAGTGTATGGTTTTTTGATAGTCTGAGGCCCCGCCTTACGGCGGGGCCATCCTCTACAATGACGTCACGTGGCAGCGCACTGTGGACGGCGTTACCGAAACGGGCGTCTTTTGCCCGTACAAGTGGACATTCCAATAAAAGCAAACAGGAAGCCCCGCCTTATGGCGGGGCCGCAGCTTGTCAAAAAAGTCAAAATCGCTTCAGGCGATTTTGCTTACCGATCGTATCTGACCGTTTTCTGTATGAAAATGGTGAAAACACCGCGGCCCGCCGGAAGGCGGGGCTTTTATCCTCTTGAAATCACAGCAATCCCAGCGTGCGGAGCAGAAAGATCCATCCCGTAATGGTGACGGCGGAAAGCAGCGTGGTGAGGACGATAATCCCGTTGGCCAGAACGCCGTCGTTGCCCATCTGCTTTGCCATGATATAGCTGGTAGCAGTGGTGGGCGAGCCCAGCATGATCAGGATCGCCATCAGTTGGGCGTCCCGAAAGCCCAGCGCCGCCGCCGCGGGAAGAAAAACGGCGGGCAGGATTAAAAGCTTGATGGCCGAGGCCCAGACCGTGGGCTTCGCCTTTTTCATGGCGTCGCCCCAGACGAAAGCGGCTCCGGCGGAAAGAAGCGCCAGAGGCGTGGCCACATTGGCCACCATGTGCAGCCCCTTTTCCGCAATGGAGGGGATAGGCAGCCGCAAAAGGGCAAAAGGCATGCCCGCCAGAATGCCGAGAATGATGGGGTTTTTGCATACGCCCACGGCGGCCTTCCGCAGGCGCGCCCCGTCCAGACTGCCGCTTCCGCCGGCCTCCAGCGTCAGGATAAGGACGGCGAAAATATTGTACAGTGGCACGGAGGCAAGGATCATCAGCGGAGCATAGCCCGCGTCACCGTAGACGTTGGAGATAAGGGCCGTTCCAAGTACGGCGGCCGAGCTGCGGTAGGAGCCCTGGACGAAGGACCCCACAAGGCTCTTGTCCTTCAGAAACAGCTTGGTCAGCCTCCAGATGGCGAAAATGCTGATGAGGGTCACGATGGCGCCGTAGGCGAGAAAGCGTCCGTCCAGAAGCTGGGCGGTGTCCATCTGGGCGATGTCCAGAAAGAGCATACAGGGCAGGGCCACCTGAAACACCAGTTTGTCGGCCACCTTGGTAAAGCCCTCGGTGAGGAAGCCGGTCTGCTTCAGGATCCGGCCCAGCACCATCACGGCAAAGATGGGAAGGGTGGCGTTCAGACTGTAAAGAAAGTTTTGCAACATATGCGCTCCTCCTCAGATCAGCCCGGTCACCCGCAGCAGGAAGATCCATCCCGTTACAGTGACGGCCGAAAGCAGCGTGGTAAAGGCAACGATCCCGTTGGCCAGAACGCCGTCGTTATGCATGTTTTCCGCCATGATATAAGAAGCGACGGCAGTGGGCGTCCCGGAAAAAACCAGTACGGCCACCATCGCCTCGCCACGGAAGCCAAGCGCCGCCGCGGCGGGAATGGCCAGCGCGGGCAGAAGGATCAGCTTGATAAGCCCGGCGCTCACGGTTGAGCGGAGCTTTTTCACGGCGGCGTCGGCGCGGAACGCGGCACCGATCACCAGAAGCGCCAGCGGAGAAGCCATGTTGCCCAACAGGGAAAGGGCCTTGTCGACCGCAGCGGGGACGGGGATGCGGAAAAAGGCAAAGGGGAGTCCCAGCAAAATGCCGATGATCAGCGGATTTTTTATCACGCCCGCCAGCGCCCGCCTCAGGGCGGCTCGGCCGGGCTTTTGCCCGCCGGCCTCCAGGCTCAGGATGATGACGGAAAAGGCGTTGCTGATGGGCACGCTCGCCAGCACGATCAGCGGGGCATAGGTCAGGCTGCCGCAGATACTCTCCATCAAAACGGCGCCCAGAAGGGCGGTGTTGCCGCGAAAGGCACCCTGGGTGAAAGCGCCCACCTCGCCCCTGTCGGGCAAAAACAGGTGGGCGGGGAGCCAGACCAGCAGCGGACAGAGCGCGCTTGCGGCCGCGGTAAATACCAGAAACCGCCCGTCTGCGGCCTGGTCGGGCCGCAGGGCGGCAATTTGCCGGAACAGCATGGCGGGCAGCGCCGCGGTAAACACTAGCCGGTTGCTCACCCGGCAAAACTCATGCGTCAGAAAGCCCGCGCGCCGCAGCAGATGCCCCAGCGCCATCACGGCAAAGACCGGCACGGTGGCGCTCAGACTGAAGAAAAAATGATTCCACATACACACGCTCCGAGGAACTTTTTTGGCGGACGGCAGTCTCAATAAAAGGCAAAAACATCATAGCACATCGGAGATGCAAAGTAAAATAAAATGTGAATTCAGGTTTTTTAAGCAATTTTTTGTGGCATACGGAAAAAAACTATGGTATACTGATTCATACAGTCGTAAAAAAGAAAGGTGCGGCGCCCGGCAGGAAACCGCGCGTGAGCTTACAGACAGCAGGAGAGAATCGCTTTATGGGCAAACACGAGGCAGTTGCGGAACCGAGAAAAAAGCATACATGGCTCTGGATCTTTCTGGCGCTGCTGGTGGCGGCCGGCTGCTATGCCGGATGGTTTTTCACCAAGGCTCCCAGCCAGCAGAAGAATCCGGGCAATTCGGCGGTCACCGATCCGGACAAGAACCCCTCTGATCCGGGCTCGCCGCTGTCCGGCAACGGTTCCGCCGATCCCGGCCAGAGCACCGGCGACCCGGAGGATCCCGACGCTCCCAAGGTGTCGGACGGCAGCGGACGGCAGATGAAGAAGGGCTATTATACCATTCTTCTGGCGGGCACAACCGACGATTACAACACCGACACCCTGATGCTCTGCTCGGTGGATTCGGTGAACAAAAAGATCAACATTGTCTCCATCAACCGCGACACCCAGATCGACGTGAAATCCAACAATAAAAAGATCAACGCCGCTTACGGCCGCGCGGGCGAAGAGGCCATGTGCGCCGACGTCACCGAGATCACCGGCGTTCCCGTAAACTTTTACGTGGTGGTCAATATGAACTCCTTTAAGGAAATCGTGGATCTGATCGGCGGCGTGCAGTACGACGTGCCCATCGACATGGTGCATTACGATCCCGACCCCAAGTTCGATATCAACCTGAAAAAGGGCGACCAGCTTTTGGACGGCGTCAAGGCGCTGCAGTTTGTCCGGTTCCGCAGCACGTCGGAGAATGATTTCGGCCGGGTCAACCGCCAGAAGGATTTCCTCATCGCCGCCATGAAGCAGGTGATGGCCAAGTTCAGCGTCACCCAGATCAAGGACTATATCGAAATCGTCAACCAGAATCTCAAGACCAACATGACGGTGCAGGAGATGGTGTGGTTCTATCTCAATGTGGTTAAAAGCTTGGACTTCGACGAGGACGTCCATTGCGACACGCTGCCCTATTCCTCCACCGGCTATTACAACAGCGTTTCCTATGTCTATCTCAGCCCCGCGCAGGTGGTGGAATTCGTCAACGAATACCTCAACCCCTATGTGGACGATATCACCGAAGACGACGTGCATATCCCTCATTACAAAGACTGAGCCCTTTCCGGCGGCCCCATCCCGAAACGGATGGGGCCGTTTTTTTTTGAAAACTGCGCGGACGGCGAAAGAATCCCTTTATTAAATTTTTAACAGAGAAAAACGGCTTGAAAAAAGAGCCGATATAAGGTATGATAATCTGTAGATTTGTTTAAGGCGCGGCAGGCCGCCGCGACCCTTTGCAACAGACGAGTTGAACAAAAAAGAGGGGGTGTGCCGATGTCATTTGAAGCGATCGAAAGCATCACGCAGGCAGAAGCGCAGGCCAAGGCCGTTTTGGCGGAAGCCGAAGCGAAAGCAAAGCAGATGCTGTCCGACGCCGAAGAAACCGGAAAAGCCGCCGTGCGGGCGGCGGGCGCCAAGGCCGACACCGAGCTGGCCGGGCTGCGCGAGCGCGCGCAGGCGCAGGCCGAAGCCGACGCTGAAAAGCGGAAGGCCGAGCTGGAACAGGCGAAAGCCGAACTGCAAGCCCGCGCCCGGGGAAAACTTGAGCAGGCAGCAGCTCTTGTAGTGGAAAGGATCGTGAACAGCTAAATGGCCATCGTAACAATGAAAAAGCTCCGGCTGATGGTCGTCCGCGATCAGAAGGACGCGCTTCTGCGCGAACTGGCGCTTCACGGCTGCGTTGAGATCTCCGAGATCGGGGATCGGATGCAGGAGGCGGAGGAACGGGGCGCGGTGGTCCGGGAAAACAGCGACGTGATCGCCCTAAAGGCCCGCCAGACCGCGCTGGATCAGTCTCTGTCGGTTTTGGACCGCTATGCGCCCTCCAAAACGCCGCTGCTTTCGGCAAAGCCTGAAAAAGAGGCCGCGCGGTTTTTTGAGCATGAGGGGATCAGCGCCGCGGAAAAAACGGCGGAGGAGATTCGTTCGGCGGAAGACCGGATCAAGCGCATCGCAGCGGAAGAGAGCCGCCAGCGCAGCGTCATGGAGTCGCTGATCCCATGGCTGGATCTGGATCTGCCCCTGAACGTCGAGGGGACCCGCTGCGCCGCCGTGGCGCTTGGTTCCTTCTCGGCAAGACAGCCCATGGAGACCGTGGAGGCCGCGCTGGCCCAGGCCGCCGAGGAGGCGGAGCTGTTCCCCGTATCCGCCGACAAGAGCCAGCAATATGCGGTTCTGGTGTGCCTCAAGGAGGAGCTGTCCGCCGCGCAGGAGGCGCTGCGTTCCTTTGGCTTTACGCCCTCCGCCGTCATGGGAATGGATGGCACCGCCCGGGAATGTCTGGAAAAAGCATCGAAGGCGCTGGAAGCGCTGAATGAAGAAAGAGCGGAATGCGTCGAGCGCATCCGCATGGCTGCGGACCGGCGGGACGCCATCAAGATGGCTTCCGACCGGCTGGGAACCCGGCTAGCGCTGGCCGGCGCGGGGAACAGGCTTTACGGCACCGAATCTGTTTTGGTGGCCGAGGGGTGGCTTCCAGTGGACAACGTGCCGCAGGTAACGACGCTGCTGAACAAGTTTGATTGCGCCTATGCGTTCTCCGATCCCACAGAGGAGGAGATCCCCAACGTGCCGGTGAAGCTCAAGAGCAATTTCTTTACCCGGTCCATGAACTGCATCACCGAGCAGTATTCTCTCCCTGCTTACAACGGTGTGGACCCCAACCCCATCATGGCGCCGTTTTTCATCCTGTTTTTCGGTATGATGATGGCCGACATGGCCTACGGCATTTTGATGATCGCGGGTTCGCTGCTCTTTTTGAAAAAGAAGCGCCCCGCCGATCGCAGCTTTATGGAGATGATTTTCTGGTGCGGCATCAGCACCATTATCTTTGGCGCGCTGACGGGCGGCTTTTTCGGAGACTTTATCCCGCAGCTATGCAAGCTTATCAATCCAAACAGCACCTTTGAGCTACCGGCCCTGTTCACCCCGCTGAACGACACCATGCCCATCATGATCGGCTCGCTGATATTGGGCGTGATCCAGATCTTTACCGGCATGATGGTCAGCGTGGTGAAAAAGACCAAAGACGGCCATTTCGCAGACGCCCTGTGGGACGAGATCACCTGGTGGGTAATCCTGGCGGGCGCGGCGCTGATGGTTTTGAAGATCGGCACGGTGCACGGTGTGCCCGTGGTGCTGGCCGCCGGCGGGCTCATGTTGCTTTACGGCTCCACCCGCAACGCAAAGGGCTTTGGAAAGGCAACGTCGCTGATCGCTGCCATTTATAACGGCGTTACCGGCTTTTTCAGCGATATTCTTTCCTATGTGCGCCTGATGGCGCTGATGCTGTCCGGCTCGGTGCTGGCGCAGGTGTTCAATATGCTGGGCATTACCACGGGAAACATCGTCACGTTTATTATCATCTCTCTGATTGGCAATACCCTGAATCTGGCCTTGAGCCTGCTGGGCTGCTACGTCCACGATATGCGCCTGCAGTTTTTGGAATTTTTCGGACGCTTTTATCAGGCGGGCGGAAAGGCGTATCAACCCCTGTCTCCGCAAACAAAATATATGCAAGTAATGAAGGAGGAACATTAACATGGCTGCTTTTTTTGAATCTTTTGGTGGAATCGGTTTGGCGATTTTGGGCGCCGCGCTGGCTGTCGGCCTGTGCTGCGTGGGCTCCGCAAGGGGCACCGGTATGGTGGGTGAGGCCGCTGCCGGCCTCGTAAGCGAGGATCCCGAGAAGTCTACGAAGTGCCTGATTTTGCAGGTGCTCCCCGGCACCCAGGGTCTGTATGGCTTTGTGGCGTTGTTTATCGTGCTGGGTCAGGTGGGCGTTCTCAGCGGCTCTGTCCAGCAGCTTACCATTGCGCAGGGCCTGTCGTTCTTCGCCGCCTGCCTGCCCATCGCACTGGGAGGCTGGCTGTCCGCCAAGTTCCAGGGCCGTGTGGCGGCCGCTTCGGTCAACATCGTTGCCAAGCACCCCGAGGCTTCCACCAAGGGCATCATTTTCTGCGGCATTGTGGAGTTCTATGCCATTCTGTCTCTGGTCGCCACCATTATGATCTCTCTCAACATCCTCAAGTAATCGGGTGACTGCCATGAACGGACTGGAAAAGATCAACGCGCGGATCCGTCAGGAAAGCCAGACGCAGGCCGAGGCGATCCTGGCCGAGGCCCAGCAGAAGTGCGAGGCGATCAAAGAGCGTTGGGAAGCGGAGGCGCGGCAGGTTTATGAGGCCCGCTTAAGCGCCGGCCGGAAAGCGATCCGGGCTGAGGCGGACAGTGCCGACCGCATCGCCCGGCTGGAGAGTAAAAAAGAGCTTTTGCGGCTCAAGCAGGATATGGTGTCCGCCAGCTTTGACAAGGCCCGCGACGCGATCTCCGCCCTGCCCGCCGAGCAGTACCGCGCGTTTCTGGTAAGGCTGGCCGCCAACGCTGCCGCCGGCGGCGAGACTGTGATCCTGAACGAAAAGGACCGGGCCGCGCACGGCGCACAGGTGGTGGATGCCGCCAACGCTGCGCTGCAAAAGGCGGGCAAGCCCGCCGGGCTGACGCTGGCCGGGACTGCAGGCGATTTTGCCGGCGGACTGATCCTTCGCCGGGGCAGCATAGAGACCAACTGTACCACCGAGCTGCTGGTGGAGCTCTGCCGCGGGGATATGGCGGCAAAGCTGGCCGGCGTCCTTTTCGACTGACGGCGCGTCCCTACGTTAGGAGGGAAGAACTTGTCTTACAGAAAAGAAGATTATATTTGCGTTTCCGCCATGCTTCGCGGCCGCGAGCTCAAGATGCTGGACAACAGCAGGGCCGAGCGCATGCTGGAAGCGGCATCCTTCGAGGATGCGGCGAAGGTTTTGGCCGACTGCGGCTATCCCGACCTGTCGCAGTTGCGGGCAAGCGAGATTGACGCCGTGCTGGCGGAGCGCAGAAACGGGATCTTTGCGGAACTGGAGCGCATGGTACCCGACCGGAGACTCATCGACGTCTTCCGGATGAAATACGATTATCACAACGTCAAGGCCATCCTCAAAGGCGAGGCCACGGGGCAGGATGTGCGGCATCTGCTCAGCGGCGCGGGGCGCGTGGCGCCCATAGAGCTGCAGGAGCTTTACCGCGAAGAGCGCTTCGGCGAGTTGCCCCCCGTCATGGCGCAGGCCATGACAGAGGCCAGGAACATTCTGGCCCGCACCGCCAACCCCCAACTCTCGGATTTCGTCCTGGACAAGGCGTATTTCACCGAGCTGCGGCAGGCGGCAACGGACCTGAATATCCCATTTTTGGCGGATTACGCGGCTCTTCTGGCCGACAGCGTTAATCTCCGCACCGCCGTGCGGACCCGCCGTATGGGGAAAGATTCGGTCTTTTTGGGCGACGTGCTGCTGGAGGGCGGCACGGTAGAGCTCAGACGCATCACCGCCGCGGAAGACGGCGACGCGCTGCGGGCGCTTTATGCCGGCAAGCCGCTGGAAAAGGCGGCTGCGCTGGGCGCCGAGGCGCTGGAGGGCGGCTCACTGACCGCATTTGAACGGGCCTGCGACAACGCGGTGAACGCCTATTTGAAAAAGGCGAAATACGTCGGCTTCGGAGCGGAGCCGGTGGCGGCGTATCTGGCGGCCGTGGAAGAGGAGATCACAGCCATCCGCATGATGCTAGCGGGCAGGCTGGCGGGCGTTTCGCCCGACGTCATCCGGGAAAGGATGCGTGACTTATATGCTTAAGATAGCCGTGATCGGAGGCCGCGAGACCGTGATGGCCTTTAAGGCGCTGGGCCTCGAGACCTTTCCCGCGGCCGACGGGACCGAGGCGGGGAAGATTTTGCGCAACCTGACCCGCGGCAGCGAAGACTACGCGATCATTTATATCGAAGAAGTACTGGCGGCGCAGATCACCGCCGAGATCGATAGGTTCAAGGACAGCCCCGCGCCGGCGGTGATTCTGATCCCCGGCCGCGAGGCCTCTATCGGACTTGGCCAGGCGGCGCTGAAGGCCGCCGTGGAGCGTGCCGTGGGCACGAACATTCTGGGCGACTGAAGCCCGATCCCTTCAATCCACACAAAGGAAGGTATGTAAATGAGCGGAATTATTACCAAAGTTTCCGGACCGCTTGTGATGGCCGAGGGCCTTGCGGACGCCAACGTTTCCGACGTGGTGCGCGTGGGCGCTCAGCGGCTCATCGGAGAGATCCTGAACATGACCGGCGATACAGCCTCGATCCAGGTCTATGAAGAGACCGCGGGCCTTGGCCCGGGCGCCAACGTAGAGACCACCGGTATGCCCATGTCCGTGGAACTGGGCCCCGGCATGCTGGACAACATCTACGACGGCATCCAGCGCCCCCTGCCCGAGATGCGGGCGCTGACGGGCGATTCCATCACCCGCGGCACCGACGTCCCCGCCCTCAACCGGGAAAAGAAATGGTATTTCAATCCCGTAGCGGAGCCCGGCGCTCATGTCACCGCCGGCGACGTGCTGGGCACTGTCCAGGAGACCTCGGCCATCCTGCACAAGATCATGGTGCCTGTGGGCATCGAAGGTGAGGTGCTCTCGGTGGAGACCGGCGAGCACGTCGTCACCGACGTCATCGCCGTGGTCCGTGACAAAAAAGGCGCGGAGCACAAGCTCACCATGATCCAGCGCTGGCCCGTGCGCATCGCCCGCCCCTATCTCCGGAAATATGTTCCCAGCCGCCCCATGAACAGCGGCCAGCGGATCATTGACACCATGTTCCCCATCGCCAAGGGCGGCACCGCTGCCGTCCCCGGCCCCTTCGGTTCGGGTAAGACCGTGGTGCAGCATCAGTTGGCCAAGTGGTCCGACGTGGACATCGTCATCTATATCGGCTGCGGCGAACGCGGCAACGAGATGACCGACGTTTTGATGGAGTTTCCCGAGCTGAAGGATCCCCGCAACGGCGAGCCGCTGATGAAGCGCACCGTTCTCATCGCCAACACCTCGGATATGCCCGTGGCCGCCCGTGAGGCGTCGATCTACACCGGCATCACCATCGCGGAATATTTCCGTGATATGGGCTACGACGTGGCCGTTCTGGCCGACTCCACCTCCCGCTGGGCCGAGGCGCTGCGCGAGATGTCCGGCCGTCTGGAGGAGATGCCCGGCGAAGAGGGCTATCCTGCCTACCTGGCCTCCCGTTTGGCGCAGTTTTATGAGCGGGCCGGCGTGGTGGAGTGTCTGGGCGCGGGCGACCGGCAGGGCTCCGTTACAGCCATCGGCGCGGTTTCCCCGCCCGGCGGCGACATTTCCGAGCCGGTGGCGCAGGCTACCATGCGCATCGTCAAGGTGTTCTGGGCGCTGGATTCCAGCCTTGCTTATGCCCGTCATTTCCCGGCTATCAACTGGCTGACCTCTTATTCCCTGTATATGGAAACCCTGCGCCCCTGGTACACCCAGCAGTTCGGCGAGGCCTATATGCAGAACCGCGAGCGGGCCATGCACATTTTGCAGGAGGAGAGCGAGCTGCAGGAGATCGTCCGTCTGGTGGGCCAAGATGCCCTGAGCCCCGCCGACCGCCTGACCATGGAGACCGCCAAGATGATCCGCGAGGACTTTTTGCAGCAGAACGCCTTTGTGGATGAGGACGCCTATTCCTCGTATGCCAAGCAGTTCCGGCTGCTGGATCTGGTGCTGCGCTACGACGTTTTGTGCCGCGACGCGCTGCACAAGGGTGCCGACACGGAGAAGCTGTTCGCCGTCTCCGCCCGGGAAAAGATCGGCCGCGCCAAGATGGCCGACCCCAAGAACTTCGAAGGGGAATACGACGCCATCGAAGCGCTGATGAAGCGCGAGATCGAAGAAGCCGCCGCCGGAGGTGAAGAAGCATGATCAAGGAATATAAGACCATTCATGAGATCGCCAGCCCGTTGATGGTGGTGGAACATGTGGAGGGCGTCACCTACGACGAGCTGGGTGAGATCGAGCTCCCCAACGGCGACGTGCGCCGCTGCAAGGTTCTGGAGGTGGAGGGCGACAAGGCCGTCGTCCAGCTCTTTGAATCGGCCCAGGGTATCAATCTGGCGCAGTCCAAGGTGCGGTTTTTGGGCCATCCCCAGCAGCTTGCCGTGTCCGAGGATATGCTGGGCCGCGTGTTCAACGGCATGGGCCTGCCCATCGACGGCGGCCCCGAGATCCTGGCCGACGCCCATCCGGATATCAACGGCCTGCCCATGAACCCCGCCGCCCGGGCCTATCCCGCCGAGTTCATTCAGACCGGCATCTCCACCGTAGACGGGCTGAACACCCTGGTCCGCGGCCAGAAACTGCCTATCTTTTCCGGCTCCGGCCTGCCCCACGCCGCGCTGGCGGCGCAGATTGCCCGTCAGGCCCGCGTGCTGGGCGACAACGAGACCTTCGCCGTGGTGTTCGCCGCCATCGGCATCACCTTTGAAGAGTCGGAGTATTTCATCAACGATTTCCGCCGCACCGGGGCCATCGACCGCACGGTGGTCTTCTCCAACCTGGCCAACGACCCTGCCGTGGAGCGCATCGCCACCCCTCGTATGGCGCTGACCGCCGCCGAGTATCTGGCCTTTGAGAAGGATATGCAGGTGCTGGTCATCCTGACAGATATCACCAACTACGCCGAGGCGCTGCGCGAGGTGTCCGCCGCCAAGAAGGAGGTTCCCGGCCGCCGCGGCTATCCCGGCTATCTGTATACCGACCTGGCCACCATGTACGAGCGTGCCGGCCGCCGTCAGGGCAAGAAGGGCTCCATCACCATGATCCCCATCCTCACCATGCCCGAGGACGACAAAACCCACCCCATCCCTGATCTTACCGGCTACATCACCGAGGGCCAGATCATCCTGTCCCGCGACCTGCACCGCAAGGGCATCGTGCCCCCCGTGGACGTGCTGCCCTCGCTGTCCCGTCTGAAGGACAAGGGCATCGGCGCGGGCAAGACACGCGAGGATCACGCTGGCACCATGAACCAGCTCTTTGCCGCCTATTCCCGCGGCAAGGACGCAAAGGAATTGATGACCATCCTAGGCGAGGCCGCTTTGAGCGAGGACGACAAGCTCTTCGCCAAGTTTGCCGACGAGTTTGAAAAGGTCTATGTCAGCCAGGGCAACAATGTCAACCGCAGCATCGAGGAGACGCTGGATCTGGGCTGGAACCTGCTGCGGATCCTGCCTCGGCGCGAGCTTAAGCGCATCAAGCCCGAAATGATCGAAAAATACATGCCCGACGAGGCCTGATCCCGTCTGCGATTTGATTACGGAGGTGACGCCATTTGGCAAGCACTGCGATTACCCCAACCAGAATGGTGCTCAACCAGCTCAAGGGCCGGCTCAAGACCGCCCGCCGCGGACATAAGCTGCTCAAGGACAAGCGGGACGAGCTGATGCGTCAGTTCATGGACGTAGTTCGCCTGAATAAGCAGCTCCGCGTTCGGGTGGAGGAAGGGCTGACCGCCGCTTTTGCGTCTCAGCAGGTAGCGAGCGCCATCATGTCCCCCGAGATGCTGGAGCAGGCGCTGATGTATTCCCGGCAGAGCGTGGAGCTGGATGTGACGTTCAAAAACATCATGAGCGTCAACGTTCCGGTCTACCATTTCCGCACCCAAAACGCCGACCCGGGCGAGATCTATCCTTACGGTTTTGCCCAGACCTCCGGCGAGCTGGACGACGCTCTGGACAAAATGTCACGCGTGTTCGAGGATATGCTGGAGCTGGCGCAGGTGGAAAAGACCATGCAGCTTCTGGCGGAGGAGATCGAAAAGACCCGCCGCCGGGTCAATGCTCTGGAATATGTGATGATCCCCGAACTGGAGGAGAATATTAAATATATCTCCATGAAGCTGGAGGAAAACGAAAACGCCACCAAGGTCCGCCTGCTCAAAGTAAAAGAGATGGTTTTGCAAGACGCGCACCATTACCAGCAGTAAGCAAAACGAGAAAACCCCGCTGCGGCCGCAGCGGGGTTTTGACAACGGCGCTTCTGCGCCGCCGACGGAAGAAGAAGCGGGCAATAAGGCGTGGCCGCAACACGGCGATGGCCGAGCGCAAAGGCGCGGCGGCAGAGCCGATGCTGCAGCGGCGAGGCATCCGCGCAGAAAGGACGGGAACGTTTTGCCGGAGCGTATGAAATGGGACCCCCGTAAAACAGCGTTTTTTGCAGCGGGACTGTAAGCCGGGTTCTGTGATCGGCAGCCATCTATCTGGGACGGACATTGCTGCCCGCCTCGAGCCACCTGTCTGGAGATTGGCCGAGCAGGCCGTAGCCCCCAAGTCGGTGTTGCTTCGGATAGAGTTTACAGGATGCCCCCGTTGCCGGGGACACCGGTGGGCTCTTACCCCACCTTTCCACCTTTTCCCCGCCGGAGGCGGGGTAGTCTATTTCTGTTGCACTTGTCCGGCGGTCGCCCGCGGCCGGTGTTACCGGTTATCCTGCTCTGTGAAGCCCGGACTTTCCTCACAGGGTCGCCCCTGCGCGGCTGCCCGTCCCGCTGCCGCTTTATTCTAACAGCCGCCGCGGAAATTGTCAACGGCGCAAGGGCGGAAAAAGGCGCGTTATTTTCCGTTTCTTAAGAATAATTTAATGAAAAACCCCTGTTCCTTTTTTAAAAAGTATGGTATGATATCATCAAAGCCATGCCTGAATACAAATCATGATTAGGAGGTATTAACGTGAAAGCATTTGGAAAGAAAACCCTGACCCTTGCGCTTGTCACCGTTATGGTGCTGGCGCTGGGCATCACCGCGTTTGCGGGCGAGGCTCAGACTGTCAAGGTCGGAAAAACCGTTACTTTGTCGCTGACCGCCGGCACATGGACTGATCTGGACGGACGCGAAATCGTTTGGACAAGCAGCAACAACAATGTCGCCGCCGTTACAGATGGCGTCGTCACCGGCGTCAAGGCCGGATCGGCCACCATCACGGCCAAAGCTGAGGCCACCACTGATCCAGAAAGGCCTGAGATCACCGAAACGTGGCCTGTTACTGTGGAAGCTCCAAAGATCACAGAGGTCAGCGCCTTTAGTCCCAGCGGGAAGTCCGTTGGCTACGGGCTCTCTGAGGCCGAGGCCAAGAAACTGCTTCCCAAGCAGGCCGATGTGAAGTATGACAACGACACCACCGGCAAGGTGGACATCACCAACTGGACCTGCAGCCCCGATTATTCCAACACTGCGGCTGTCGGCACCGAGTTTGCGTTCACGCCTGTTATCCCCGGAACAACCGGTCTGACCCTGCCGAAGTTTACGCTTACCGTTGTGAAGTACGACGCCAGCGACAAGGCCGATCTGGGCACCGTCACTGTGGCCGCCGGCACCTCGGAGCGGAACGTCAGGAAGGCGCTGCCCGCCTCTATTGATCCGGGCAACGGCGACAAGCTGGTCATCGGCAGCGGCAGCAACGCCGATTTCAGCGACTGGGTGCTGCAGGGTACCTTCAACAACAAAGCCGGCAATTATGTTGAGTTTAAGGCTACGGCCAAGAACAGCGTTACCGCAAACTACATCGGCCTGGGTGAGCTGAGCATTGAAGTGAAGTTCGTCAACACCACCTACAACGTCAGCGATGATTTCGGCACCAAGAGCGGCACGCTTTCTTCCGTAATCAACGCCATCAGCAACGAAATGGAAAAGACCTTCGGCGTTCCGCTGAAGAACATTGAGTTCAACACCCTGGGCGACGACGGCGGCACCCTGTATACCGACGACGAGCTGGCCGATGAGGTCAGAGAAGACGTCTATACCGCCAAGGAAGCCAAGGCTATGGTCTTTGTTCCCGACGGAACGGGCGCGGACTATGTGATCACCTATGAGGCTGTCGGCGCGGAATACGCCTATATGACCGGCAAGATCACCCTGAAGAGCGACAGCTTCGTGGTCATCGAGGCTTCCATTTCCAACACCGAGGTCCTGCCCTTCAGCGCCAACGAGCTGCAGGAGGCCCTGGAAGAGGTGCTGCGCGGCAGCAGAAATCGCCTGAATCCCACGCTGGTGTCCATCACCGGGATTCGCTGCTCCAGTGGCGGCGTTTATGTGGATTATGACGACAGCATCGCGCTGAACAAGAACAAAAAGGCCTCCTCCAGCGCCGATTATTATGTGGAGCCCACCGGCAAGCAGGACGGCATCGACGATCTGACTTATGTTCCTGCCTCCAAATACAGCGGCGTGGTGGACATCACCTTTGAGGCGGAATACACCTACAAAACCAGCACCACCACCAACAAGCTTACCAAGGGCACCATGCAGATGGTCCTCCGCGTCAGCGTCAACGACGAGGGCGACATCGTGGTCAATGTTCCGAACGGCGGCTATGTCAGCATTCCTGCCGACGAGTTTGAACAACTGCTGCTGAAGGAAAAAGGCAAGAGCTCTGTCCTGCGCTGGGTGGAGTTCGACGGCCTGCCCAACAGCAACCAGAAGGGCTATATGTACGAGAATTACAGCCCCGGCTATTACAATCAGGCCATCAAGCGCCCCGATTCCCAGAAGTATTACTACGCCGATTCCAAGTATGGCGACATCGCGCTGGCTGATCTGGTCTATGTCACCGGCACCAAGACCAACGTGACCCACCGCGTGGAGTTCACCATCCATTACGCTACCAGCAGCAGCAGTACCGCCAGCAGAACCATGACCGGCACCATGGATATCGTCGTGGGCGCCACCGGCACCGGCAAGGTCCAGATCCTGAACGGCACCATGCGCGATTCCGACACCTTTAAGTTTAGCAACAGTGATTATTTCAAGAAGGATGTCGCTTCCGTGACCTTCACGGCGCAGCCCGTGGGCGGCAAGCTGTATGAGAATTACCTCACCAGCAGCCAGAAGGAAGTCACGCTGAACGTGCCTTACACCACCGGCACCGGAACCCGCACCCTGAGCAGCGTCACCTTCGTGCCCATCTACGGCACCGTGGGCACCTGCTCGATCCCCTGCAAGGTCATCACCACCGCCAACAAGACCATCAACTATCAGGTGAACCTGACCCTGACCCGCAGCACCGCGTCCCAGTACTTCACTGACGTCACCGCCAACAGCTACGGCAGCTATGCCGACTCCATCGACTTCCTGTATAAGTTCGGCATCGTCAACGGCATGTCCACCAACTCCCTGGTCTATTCCCCCAACACCAACGTGACCCGCGGCCAGTGGATTGCCATGCTGTACCGTGCGGCCGGCAATCCCGCCGTCACCGGCACCAACAGCTTCACGGATGTTCCCGCCTGGTGCAAGGACGCCGTCCAGTGGGCCGTGACCAACGGCATCACCAACGGCACCTCCGCCACCACCTTCAGCCCCAACCTGGAGCTGAACCGTCAGACCATCGTCACCTTTATGTACAGATGGGTCGTCGTCATGCGGAAGCAGGACGGCACCGGTATCGCCAATCTGAACGCCTATACCGACGGCGCTTCCGTCAGCGACTGGGCGCAGGTGGCCATGAAGTGGGCGCTGAAGAACAACTACATCGACGCGCAGGGCACCCGCCTGGATCCCGTGAACACCGCCAACCGCGCCGAGGTGGCCGACTTCCTGCACCGCCTGCTCACCAAATAAGAGTCTCCCTCTTATACCTCTCTTTGGAGACGGCCGAAAGGCCGTCTCCTTTTGCATTTTTACAAAATTTTCTTTTCCGACCGGTTTCTTTTCGACGGCGGCTATGATACAATACAAAGAGATGATTTTTTAAATTCGGGAGGAAATATCGTGACCTTTGAAGAATATCTCCGCGCGTTGCGGGGCAGGACCATGGACGTGATCGGCATCGGCGTATCCAACCGGCCGCTTTTGCGGCTGCTGGCTCAGGCGGGCGCAAACGTTGTCGCCCACGACAAAAAGACGGCGGAGCAGCTTGGCGAGATCGTGTCCGAGCTGCGGGAGCTGGGCGTTCGCACCGTTTTGGGTGAAGAGTATCTCAATTGTCTGGAGGGCGAGATCGTCTTCCGCACGCCGGGCCTGCGGCCCGACCATCCCGCGCTGGAGGCCGCCCGCGCCCGGGGCGCGGAGGTGACATCGGAAATGGAGGTCTTTTTCGACCTGTGCCCCTGCACCCTGATCGCCGTTACCGGTTCCGACGGCAAAACCACCACCACCACGGTAATTTCGGAAATGCTTAAGGCGGCGGGCAAGACCGTTTGGCTGGGCGGCAACATCGGCGCGCCGCTTTTGGATCAGACGGGAAAGATGTGCCCGGAGGATTTTGCCGTGCTGGAGCTTTCGTCCTTCCAGTTGATGAGCATGAACAAGACGCCTCACATCGCCGTCATCACCAATCTTTCCCCCAATCATCTGGACTGGCACCGGGATATGGAGGAGTATATCGACGCAAAATGCCACATTTTCCGGCGGCAGGGCCCGGGGGATATTCTGGTGCTCAACTACGATAACGAACCTTCCCGTCCGCTGGCGGAGCAGGCGAAGGGCGAGGTGCGTTTCTTTTCCCGCGCCGGGGCAAAGGAGGCCCGCGTTCGGCTGGAAAACGGTGTGATCGTGGATGGAAAAGAGCCTCTGTTCCCTGCGTCGGAGATCCGCATCCCCGGCGTCCACAATGTAGAAAATTACATGACGGCCTGCGCCGCCCTGCGGGACATCGTTTCGCCGGAGATTATGGCGCGGGTGGCCCGGGAGTTTGCCGGCGTAGAGCACCGGCTGGAGTTGGTGCGGGAGCTGGACGGCGTGCGCTGGTACAACGATTCCATCGGCTCCAGCCCCACGCGGACGCTGGCGGGACTCCATTGCTTTTCCGAAAGGGTGATTTTGATCGCCGGCGGCTATGACAAGCATGTTCCCTTTGACGGGCTGGGCGCGGCCATTCCCCAGCATGTTAAAACGCTGCTGCTCTGCGGCGCCACGGCGGAAAAGATCGAGACCGCCGTGAAGCAGGCCCCCGATTATCGGGATGGAAGCCCCGTCATTCTGCATTTTACCAGGCTGGACGACGCGGTAACGGCGGCGCGGGAGTTGGCAAAGCCCGGCGACGTGGTACTGTTCAGCCCCGCCTGCGCCTCCTTCGATCAGTTCCCCAATTTTATGGTTCGCGGCCGTTATTTTAAGGATAAGGTGAACGAATTGCAGGAATGAACAAAAAGAAAGGGGTGTATCGGATTGAGCTTACAGGAAAAGATCCGTCTACTCACCCACGCTTACGGCGTTTCCGGCGATGAATTCCGCATCAGCAGGCTGGCGGCGGAGCTGATGGAGCCTGTGTGCGACCGGGTGGAGACGGACGATTTCGGCAACGTTTTGGGATGGCGTGACAGCGCCGTGCCCGGAGCGAAAACCGTTCTTCTGGACGCGCACATCGACCAGATCGGATTTATGGTCACCGAGGTGACGTCCCAGGGTTTTCTGCGCTTTACCCAGGTGGGCGGCGTGGACCAACGGATGCTTTTAGGCAGCGAGCTGACCGTCACCGACCGGGAGGGCAAAGAGCATCTGGGCGTCGTGGCGGCCATGCCGCCCCATCTTCAAAAGCCGAACGACAAGAAAAAATCGGTGCCCATCTCCGAGATGGTGTTGGATGTGGGCATGACGGGGGAGCAAGCAAGGGCTGTGTTCCACGTGGGAGATTATCTCTCCTTTGCCAACGACCTGATGGAGCTCAAGGGCAACACCGTTTGCGGCAAGGCCTTTGACGACCGGGCCTGTCTGGTGTGCCTGATCCGCGCCATGGAGCTGCTCCGGGACAAGGCTCTGCCCGTCAACGTGGTGCTGGCCGCCTCCACCAAGGAGGAGACCGGCTTTCAGGGCGGCATCGCCACGGCTTTTCGAGTGCATCCCGATCTGGGCATCGCCGTGGACGTGACACACGCCCGCACGGCCGACGCTCCCATGGTGCCCGCCAGGCTGGGCGACGGCGCGGTGGTTTCGGTGGGCTTCAACAGCCGCCCCGATCTGGCGCAGCGGGCCATGGAGGTGGCCCGGGCCAAAAAGATCCCCCACATCGTGGAATCCTGCGCCGCCCGCAGCGGCACCAACGCCTGGCCCATGCAGGTGCAGCGGGAGGGCGTGGAAACGCTGGTGATCTCGCTGCCGCTGAAATACATGCATTCGCCGGTGGAGCTGATCTCCATGGACGATGTGGAAAGCGTGAGCCGCCTGGTGGCGGAGGTCATCCTTTCGCTGGAAGGGAGGGCACAGGTATGAAGGAACTGCTGAAGACCCTTTGCGAGCTGGACGGCGTGGCCGGATATGAAACAGAAGTGCGCGAGTACATCGAAAGCGTGGCGCGCCCCCACGCCGGCGAGCTCTTTACCGACGCGCTGGGCAATCTGTTTGTCTTTAAACGGGGCGAAAAGCGCCGCGCACGACCGATGATGGTGTGCGCCCACATGGACGAGGTGGGCTTTCTGATCCGCAGCGTCACCGATGACGGGATGCTCAGGCTTTCGCCCGTGGGCGGGATCGACCCCCGGGTGCTCATCGGGCGCCGGATGCGCGTGGGACTGAAAAAGATCTCCGGCGTGATCGCTCTCAAGGCCGTTCACCTTACTACCCCCGAGGAGCGCAAGACCGCTCCCGGGCTGGACAGTCTTTATGTGGACATAGGCTGCGGCAGCCGTGAGGCGGCCGAAAATCTGGTGTCGCCCGGCGAGCCTGTGATGTTCGACAGCGCGTTTCGGCCCTTTGGCGTCGATTGCGTCAAGGCAAAGGCGCTGGACGACCGGGTGGGCTGCGCCGTGATGCTCAAGCTGCTGGAGCGGGATTTGCCCTATGATACCTGGTTCGTCTTTACCGTGGCCGAGGAGATCGGCTCCCGCGGAGCCACTGTGGCGGCCCAACGGCTGGAGCCCGGCCTGATCCTTGCGCTGGAGGGCACCACCGCCGCCGACATGCCCGACGTGGCGGAGCACATGCAGTCCTGCCGCCAGCGGGAGGGCGCCGTGGTCTCGATCCTGGACAAGGGCACGATCTATCAGAGAGATTTCCGGGAGGCAGTGCTGAAGAAGGCCGACGCCCTTGGCGTCAGGTGGCAGTACCGCAAGAGCGCCAACGGCGGCACCGACAGCCGAACGGCGATCAACGCCGGTCGGGGCGCGCTGGCCTTTGGCCTGTCCGTCCCCACCCGTTATATCCATTGTGCCTGCAACGTGGCCTATCTTCCCGATGTGGAAGCGGTTTGCAGGCTGGCAGCCATCGTGATCGAGGAAGCAGGTGATCTGAATGTTTGACGTTTTGGAGCTTCATCGCAAACTGTTCGCGGCCGCCCGCGCTTCGGGCGCCGAGCGCACCGGCATCGGGCAGACGCTGGCCGAGCTGGCCCGTCCCTTTGCGGACGAGGTCACGACGGACGTGATGGGCAACGTGATCTGCCGGAAAAAGGGCGGCGGCGAGCGCATCATGCTGGCCGCCCATATGGACGCCATCGGTTTTATGGTGCGGGGCATCGACGAAAACGGCTTTGTCACGGTGGCAGGCATCGGCGGCCATACGCCCGCTCGGCTTTTGAGTTGCCGGGTGGTCTTCCCCAACGGCGTCCGCGGCGCCTTCGGCATACGAGAGCGGAGCCGGGTATTCCCCGGCAACTGGGCCGACGTGAGTTTTGATAATCTGTATTTGGACATCGGCGCCGCCGACGGCGAGGAAGCCCGGTCGCTGGTGAAGATCGGCGACACCGCCGTGTTCGAGGGCGAACCCCGGCTGGCGGCGGGAAATTGCGTCATGGGTCCCTATGCCGACGATCTCATCGGCTGCGTGGTGCTGCTTTTGGCCATGGAGCGGCTGAAGGAGAGTCGGTTTGACGCCTATTTCGTCTTTTCCGTGCAGGAAGAGGTGGGTTGCCGGGGCGCACTGAGCGCCGCGCAGGCCATCCGTCCCGCGCTGGGCATCGCCTGCGACGTGTGCGGCGCCGACGATACGCCCCAGGTCAAAAACAGCAACCGCACGCTGGTGCTGGGAAACGGCCCCACGATCAAACTCAAGGACAGAAGCGTCCTGTGCGACCCGGCCCTCAACGCCGCGCTGATGAAAACGGCGCAGGAGCGCGGTATCGCCGTCCAGCCCGAAATTCTGGTGCGCGGCGGAACCGACACTTCGGCCATACAGAAGGCGCTGGAAAACGTGGCTGCTACCTGCGTCAGCATCCCCACCCGTTACATTCATTCTCCCGCCGAAACCTACGACCGTTCCGACGCGGAGCGGGCTGGGGCGCTTCTGGCGGCATTTCTGTCGAAATAAGGAGGGCAAAAGCGATGAAAAAGATTGTGGAGCTGCAGCGCGAGCTGGCGCGGGCGGCCCGGCCTTCCGGCTTTGAGACCCCGCAGGCCGAAATTCTGGCGGAACTGGCCCGGCCTTATGCGGACGAGGTCACTGTCGACACGCTGGGAAATGTGATCTGCCATAAACAAGGCCCGGGCAAGCGTCTGATGATCGCCGCCCATATGGATGTGATCGGATTTATGGTCACCTTTATCGACGAGCGCGGGTTTCTGCGCTTTGAGACGCTGGGCGGTCATATGCCCGCCCGGCTGGTGGGAACGCCGGTGCGTACGGAAAGCGGCGTATGCGGCAGTATCTGGGCCGACGCCGAGGCCGATCTTGCCCGCGCCAAGCTGATGGACGTGGATATCCACGACCTGTATATCGACATCGGCGCAAAGAGCCGGGAAGAAGCCGAAGCGCTGGCGCCCGTCGGCTCGGTGTGCGTGTACGACGCCCCAACCGCGACGGTGGCGGGGGGCAATCTCATGACCCCCTATGCCGACGATCTCATCGGCTGCGTCACCCTGTTGCTGGCAATGGAGCAGATGGGCGAAAGCAAAAACGACGTGCATTTCGTCTTTTCCGTGCAGGAGGAGGTGGGCTGCCGCGGCGCCGTTACCGCTGCGTGGCAGATCGACCCCTATATGGGGATTTCCTGCGATGTCTGCCCCGCCGGGGACACTCCCGGCGAGATGGCGCATCAGCGGATGCAGGTGGGGCTGGGGAAGGGTCCCGCCATCAAGATCAAGGACGGCGGGATGCAGAGCAATCCTCAGACGGTGGCCCATCTCCGCCTGGCGGCGGAAATGGCCGGCGTTGTCTGGCAGGACGAGATCCTGCTGGGGGGCAGCACCGACGCCCGCTCCATGCAGGTGAGCCGCAGCGGCGTGCTGGCGGGCTGCGTCAGTATCCCCTGCCGCAACGTGCATACCCCCGCCGAGCTGGTCAATCTCCGCGACGTGGAGCAGGCGGCAAAGCTGCTGGCCCGCGCCGCCATGCTGGAACTGTAACAGAGCACGAAAAGCCCGCCGCAAGGGAGGCACTTCGTAAGGAGGTTCCTCCCTTGGGTTTTTTGGGAGTAACACAATAAAGGCTATTGCATATTTGATGCCATTGACCATGCCAAATTCTGGATGGTATAATCATCCCAACCTATCGGGATTTGATGGAGGATAGATGATGAAAATAGAATCTGATAACATTATTCTTCGCGATATGATTGAGTCCGACATTGAGGACTATGTGCGTTGGTTCACGGTGGAGCGGGAATGGGAAAACTGGGATGCTCCCTGGGAAAAAGAGGATACTTGCGAAGAAACCGAACGTAAAAAATGGACGGAATACTATGAAGCCGTGAAAGACCGTCCCGATGATGCTCGCCGTTGGAAGTTTGAAATCGAGTGGAACGGCAGACACATTGGCTGGGTCAGTTCCTACTGCATTGACGAAAACTACGAATGGGTTGGAACACCCAAGGACGGTCAGACTGTTTATCGTGCCATTGGCATTGACATTTGTGAACCGGGTCTGTACGGTAACGGAATCGGAACAAACACCCTCCGCGCTTTTATGAACTATTACTTTGAGAACGGTGTGAACGAGCTTTACACACAAACCTGGTCAGGCAACGTTCGTATGCTCCGCTGTGCCGAAAAGCTCGGTTTTGTAGAATGCGACAGAGTCGTGGGCGAACGAGAGGTTGGCGGGCAGAAATATGATGGGCTGACTTTCAAGATAAAGAAATGATTACGCACAGATAATTCACGGTTTGTAGGGCCGAGACCATCCCAAAATTTGTATAAACCTCCAATGTGGTATAGAATAGAAGCACTACATTGGAGGTTTAACTATGAGCAGCAGAAAAAATCGCAGCCCGGAAGAGCAGGCCCGGCGGGCAAAGATTCGGGAACTCCTGCAGGAAAGCAACATCGGCAGCATGGAGGACATTTAGCGCCTTTTCAAGGAAGCCATAGCAGAATTCATGGAAAACGGCTTGGAAGCGGAACTGGACGACGAACTTGGCTACAGCAAGTATGACTACAAGAACACTGTATCATCCACCAACTGCGCAATTCCAGCAAGTATGTATCCTACTATGACCGATTTGAAGGCGGTCTATGCCGCGGTAGACGAACAGGCTGCCTTGACCGCTCCAGATATCTTTGCCCGGCGCTGGGACAAGAAATATCCCAGGATTTCCCAGTCCTGGCGGGATAACTGGCCGAATCTGAGCACCTATTTCAAGTTCCCTCAGGAACTGCGGAGGCTGATTTACACCACCAACGCCATCGAGGGCTTCAACCGCCAGCTCCGCAAGGTAACAAAAGCGAAAACCGTTTTCCCCACCGATGACAGCCTCTTTAAGATGCTGTATCTTGCCATGATGGACATTACGAAAAAG
>JAFSZV010000020.1 GCA_017455565.1 Clostridia bacterium | reverse complement strand
GACCGACCGGGCTTGGTCGATCCTTTGGCGTATTATCTCGCAGGACGGGCTTGATCTCTTGCTTTGATGTAGCGCCGTATACGAGACCCGTACGTACGGTGCAATGGGAGGGAGGGGCCTTAACCCCTCTCTACCCTATTCAAAATCGGGTTTTGTTATATTTAATAGGAGAACGGGAAAAATCTCTTGCAAACCCGTTTTTTTTGCGCTATACTATATCTCATGGTCGGAAAAAGCCCCCGAACGGGGGCAGAAGCCTGTTTTTGAAGGGAGAGGACGAGCGTGCCCACGATCACCAGCCGCGACAATCCGCAGGTCAAATCGGTCTGCGCGTTGTCGGTGTCCGGAAAAAAGCGGCGAGAAACGGGACTTTTCGTCTGCGAGGGCTTTACGCTTTTGGACGAGGCGCTGCGCAGCGGCCTTGCGCCTCGGCAGGTCTTTTGCCTGGAAGGGCAGGAGGGGCGGCTCCCGCCGCTGGAATGTCCAGTAACGGCGGTGAGCGGGCCGGTGCTGCAAAAGCTCAGCGACGTGCCAGCGCCCCAAGGCGTGGTGTTTACCCTGCCGCTGCCAAAGGCGCCCGAGGCCCTTTCCGGAACGCGCTTTCTGGCGCTGGATGAGCTGCGGGATCCGGGCAATCTGGGCACCGTGCTGCGGACAGCCGACGCCTTCGGCCTCGACGGCGTCATCTTGCTGGGCGACTGTGCAGACCCCTACAGCCCCAAGGCGGTGCGCTCCGCCATGGGGAGCCTGTTCCGCGTCGTGCTGCATCATATGGACCCGCAGGAGCTGGGGCAAGCCATGAAACGGCTCGACCTGCCGCTTTACGCGGCGGCGCTGGACACAGACAGCCGCCCCGTCACCCAGACCGAGCTTCATCGGGCTTGCGTGGTGGTGGGCAATGAGGCCCACGGCGTTTCCGCCGCGGTGAAACGTCTGTGCCGCGGCAGCGTGATCATCCCCATCCAAAACGCCGAATCTCTCAATGCCGGCGTGGCGGCGGGCATCCTGATGTGGGAGATGAGCCGATGAACGGGCAGGAAAAGGAGTTGCAATGCCTGCTCTGGATGAAGGAGACGGCGGCCATCCCGCCCGCCAAGGCGCTACGCCTGCTGGAGCGTTTTGGCTCTGCAGAAGCGGTCTATCAGGCGTCCACGGAGGAGCTGGCGAAGATTTGCCGCTTTGATGCGAGGGAGCGTCAGCGCCTGCAAACGCGAAGTCTGGCTCCTTCGAGCAGGATCATCGAGCGGTGTCGTGCGCTGGGCATTTCCATTCTTCCCATCACCGACGCGGCCTATCCCGCCCGGCTGAAGGAGATTTACGATCCGCCGCTGGCGCTTTATGTCCGGGGGACGCTGCCCGATCTCAGCGTAATCCCCGCCGTGGCCGTGGTGGGACAGCGCAAGGCCACGCCCTACGGCCTGATTAATGCGGAAAAGATCGCGTTTCATCTCAGTCAAAACGGGGTGTGCGTGGTTTCCGGCATGGCGGCGGGCATTGATTCCGCCGGACACCGGGGCGCGCTGCGGGGCGAAACGCCCACCGTCGCCGTTTTCGGAACGGCCATCGACAGATGCTATCCTGCGGAAAACGCGGCGCTTTTGCGGGATATCCTGTATCGCGGCGCCGCTGTCAGCGAATATCCGCCGGGAGAGGGGAGCCATCGCGCCTCCTTTGTGCGGCGCAACCGGATCATCAGCGGCCTGTGTCTGGGCGTGGTGGTGGCGGAGGCCCCGAAAAAATCGGGCTCGCTGATCACCGCATCTCTTGCGCTGGAGCAGGGACGGGATGTGTTTGCCGTGCCGGGCGGTGTGGATTCGCCCGCCAGCGAGGGCTGTAACGAGCTCATCGCAAACGGCGCCCAGCTTGTGCGCTCGGCACAGGATATTCTGACGCAATACGGCTTTACGGCAGAAGAACCCCCGCGCCGGCCCCGCAAGGCGGCGGAGCGGCGGACCCAGCCGGTTTCCATGACGGCGCGGTCTGTTGCAGAGGCGTCGGAAAAGCAGCCGGAGCCTGGGGGCGACCCGGTGCTGGACGCCATCGACGGCATCCTGCATCTGGACGAGATCAGCCGCCGCACCGGCATTCCCGCCGGCGTTTTGATGGGAAGGCTGACGCTGCTGGAGCTAAAGGGATATTTACGGCAGTTGCCGGGACAATATTACGAACGGATATAAACCACCGAACGGAGGAAATACATGGCAAAGCTTCTTATCGTGGAATCTCCCGCCAAGGCAAAGACTATCACCAAATACCTTGGAGCGGGGTATCAGGTCAGGGCCTCCATGGGCCATTTGCGCGATCTTCCCAAAAAGGAGATGGGCGTGGACGTGGAGCATGACTTCAAGCCCACCTATCTGCCCATCGCGGGCAAGGATAAGATCATCAGTGAACTCAAGACGGCGGCGGACGGCGCCGATTTCGTCTATCTGGCAACCGACCCCGACCGGGAGGGCGAGGCCATCTCGTGGCATCTGCAGCAGCTTTTGTCGCTGGACGGGAGCAAGACCCAGCGGGTTACCTTCAACGAGATCACCAAGACCGCCGTCACCGAGGCCATCAAGCATCCCCGGGAGATCGACATGGATCTGGTGGACGCACAGCAGGCCCGGCGCATTCTCGACCGGATCGTGGGCTATAAGCTGTCGCCCTTTTTGTGGCGCAAGGTGCGCACCGGCCTGTCCGCCGGGCGCGTGCAGAGCGTTGTCACCCGTATGGTGGTGGACCGGGAGCGGGAGATCCGCGCCTTTGTCCCGCAGGAATACTGGAGCATCGACGTGACCCTTTGCCAGAACGGCAGGGACTTCGCTGCCCATTTCTTCGGCGATGCGAAGGGGAAGCGGGAGCTTCCCGACGAGAACGCCGTCAACGCCGTTCTGGGGGATATTGCGGGCAAGCCCTATCTGGTGGATTCGGTCAAAAACGCCAAGAAAAAGCGCCAACCCGCGCCGCCCTTCACCACCTCGACGTTGCAGCAGGAGGCCTCCCGCAAGCTGGGCATGACGGCCAAGCGCACCATGGCGGTGGCGCAGGAGCTTTATGAGGGCGTGGAGCTGGAGGGCCACGGCGTCACCGGTTTAATCACCTATATGCGTACCGACTCGCTGCGCATCGCCGACGAGGCGCTGGCAGCCGCCAGACGGTTTATCGACGGCCGCTTCGGCGGGGACTATAAGCCCGCCCGGGCCCGGGTCTTTCACACGAAGAAAAACGCCCAGGACGCCCACGAGGCCATCCGTCCCGCCGATGCCTTTCTGGAGCCCGACCAGATCCGCCGCAGCCTGACCCCCGATCAGTACCGGCTGTATAAGCTGATCTGGAGCCGCTTTATCGCCTGCCAGATGAGCGACGCCGTTTTGGATACCGTTTCGGCCGATATCTCCTGCGACAAATGGATCTTCCGCGCCGGCGGCCAGAGCGTGGCCTTCCCGGGCTTTCTGGCGTTGTATGAGGAGAGCACCGACGAGGCGAAGGAAGAAGAGAACGCCCCGCTGCCCGCGCTCAAAGCGGGCGACAAGCCGGAATACAGGGGTGTAGATCCCAAACAGCACTTCACCCAGCCCCCCGCAAGATACACCGAGGCCTCGCTCATCAAGGCCATGGAGGAAAAGGGCGTGGGCCGTCCCAGCACTTACGCGCCCACCATTTCCGTGATTTTGGAGCGGGAATACGTCACCAAGGAGGGCCGCGCCCTCAAGCCCACCAATCTGGGCGAGGCGGTCACCGATCTGATGATCGACAAGTTCCACGACATCGTGGACGTGCAGTTCACCTCTTCCATGGAGGAGCAGCTGGACCGGGTGGAATCGGGCAAGGTGGATTACCGCAAGATCCTGGAAAGTTTCTATCACGGCTTTGACGCCGAGCTCAGGCAGGCTGAGCTCGATCTGGAGAAGAAACGCATCAAGGTCCCCGACGAAGAGAGCGACGAGGTTTGCGAGCTGTGCGGCCGGAAAATGGTCATCAAGAGCGGTAGATTCGGCAAGTTTTTGGCCTGCCCTGGCTATCCCGAGTGCAAGAACACCAAGCCCATCACCCAGGATACCGGCATCACCTGCCCCAAGTGCGGCGGGCGTCTGCTGAAGAAAAAATCCAAGAGCGGCTATTATTATTACGGCTGTGAGCGCAACCCCGACTGTGATTTCATGACCTGGGACAGCCCCACCAAAAAGGTCTGCCCCAGCTGCGGCGGCGTGGCCTTCCGCCACTATACCAAGGAAGACAAACGCTATCTGTGCCACAAGCCCGGTTGCGGCTGGTCAGAGCCCATCGCCACCCGCGGGCGCAGAAAAGCGGAAAACACGGAGGAAACCACGGCGGAAAAGCCCGCTAAGACCGGGAAGAAAACGGCAAAGACCGCCGCGAAAAAGGCCCCCGCAAAAAAGACCGCGGCCAAAACGACGGCTGCGAAAAAGCCCGCGGAAAAGAAGCCCGCGGCGAAAAAAACCGCCGCGAAAAAGACGGAGAAGGCCCAATGACCGGCCCCGTCACCGTGGTGGGCGCGGGGCTGGCAGGCTCCGAGGCGGCCTGGCAGCTTGCCCTGCGCGGCGTCGAGGTGACGCTTTGCGAGATGAAGCCCGCGCAGCAGACCCCGGCCCATCATTCGGCGGATTTTGCCGAGCTGGTGTGCTCCAATTCCCTGCGGGGCGCGGCGCTGTCCACGGCGCCCGGCCTGCTCAAGGAGGAACTGCGCCGCTGCGGCAGCCTGATCATGGAGGCCGCCGACGCCACCGCCGTTCCGGCGGGCGGCGCGCTGGCGGTGGACCGGGAGGCGTTTTCCGCCTATGTAACAGAAAAGATCCGATCCCATCCCCGTATCGCCGTAAAGCCGGGGCGGGTGGACGAGATCCCGGCGGGATATTGCATCATTGCCACCGGCCCGCTCACCGACGGCCCGCTAGCCGAAGCTATCAACACCCTGTTCGGCGGCGAGCCGCTCCATTTTTACGACGCGGCGGCCCCCATCGTCAGCTTTGACAGCATTGACATGGACAAGGCCTATTTCGCCTCCCGTTATGACAAGGGAACGGCGGATTACATTAACTGCCCCATGAACAAGGAAGAATATCTTGCCTTTGTGGAGCAGCTCCGCACGGCGAAGGAAGCCCCCGTCCACGGCTTTGAGGACAAGGCGGTGTTCGAGGGGTGTATGCCGGTGGAGGTCATGGCCCGGCGGGGAGAGGACACTCTCCGCTTCGGCCCCATGAAGCCGGTGGGGTTGCGGGATCCCCGCACCGGCGAGCGACCCTATGCTGTGGTGCAGCTTCGGGCCGACAACGCGGAAAAGACCGCGTTTAACATCGTGGGCTTCCAGACCCATCTGATGTATGCTGAGCAAAAGCGGGTTTTTGGCATGATCCCCGCGCTCAAAAAAGCGGAATATTACCGTTACGGCACCATGCACCGCAACAGCTTCCTCCGCTCGCCCGGCCGGCTGGACGGCTTTTACCGGGTGATCGGCAGAGAGGAGCTTTATTTTGCCGGACAGATCACCGGCGTGGAGGGATATATCGAAAGCACGGCCTCCGGCCTGTGCTGCGGACTTAATCTGGCCCGCCAGATCAAGGGGCTGGGCCTTGTGGATTTCCCGGCGGAAACGGCGCTGGGGGCGCTGATGCGCCACGTCAGCCGGGAGCCCGAGAGCCGCTTTGACCCCATGAACATCAATTTTGGCATCATCAAGCCGCTTGACGCCCGCGTCCGGGGCAAGCGGGAACGCTATACCGCCGTCGCCCAGCGGTCGCTTGCGTTGCTGGATGGGCTGCGGGATGAGATCAGGGAGGGGATCGAATGAAGATTGTCATCGACGCCATGGGCGGCGACAACGCCCCGCAGGCCACCGTCGAGGGGGCCGTTCTGGCGGCGCAGCGCTATGGCTGCGACATCGTCCTGACGGGCGACAAGGACCAGATCGAGGAAATTTTGCGGGGGCGGGAGGCGGAGCATATCACCGTGGTCCCCACCACCGAGGTCATCACCATGGAGGATAAACCTTCTATCGCCGTGCGTCAGAAAAAGGACTCCAGCATGAGCGTGGGCCTGCGGATGGTGGCCGACGGCGAGGCAGACGCGCTGATCTCCGCTGGCTCCACCGGCGCGCTTTTGACTGGCGCCACGTTGGTTACCAGACGGATCAAGGGCATCCGGCGGGCGGCGCTGGGCGCCCTTCTGCCGCAGAAAACGGGGAAAAAGGCGCTTTTGATGGACTGCGGTGCCAACGCCGAATGTACGCCGGAATATTTGTTGCAGTTTGCCTATATGGGCTATTTCTTCATGAAGACCCAGCAGGGCATCGAGCGGCCCCGGGTGGCGCTGGTGAACAACGGCACCGAGGAGGGTAAGGGCGATTCCCTGCACAAGGAGACTTATGTTTTGCTCAAAAAGGCTGCCGACGAGGGCCGGATCTGCTTTGTCGGCAATCTTGAGGGCCGCGACGTGCTGGCGGGCGAGGCCGACGTGCTGGTGTGCGACGGCTTTACCGGAAACGTGCTGCTCAAGGGCATCGAGGGAACGGCGGGCTTTTTGATGAAGGAGATCAAGAATATCCTGATGTCGGGCATACTTTCCAAGCTGGCGGCGCTGATCCTCAAGCCCGGGCTGACGGCGCTCAAGGAGCGGATGGATTATAAGTCCGTGGGCGGCGCGCCGCTGATGGGTATTTCCAAACCCATTTTCAAGGCCCACGGTTCCTCTGACGCCACGGCTGTCTGCAATGCCGTGGAGCAGTGCATTTTGTTTGCCCACAGCGGATTTATTCGTCAGGTGGAGGAAAATATCGCCTTCATGACGGTGGAGCCGGAAAAAGATGAAAAAAATGAAAAAACCGCTTTACAAGCGGAAACAGCTCTGCTATAATCGCAACGAAAGCAAGGGTAAGCAAACACATTTCAATCAGGAGGAACGATTCAATGGTCTTTGAAAAACTGCGGAAGCTGATGGCAGATCAGTTCAGCGTAGAAGAAGACGCGATCACCATGGATACCAACTTTGTGGAAGATCTGGACGCGGATTCCATCGACCTCATGGAGCTGATGATGGCCGTGGAAGAAACCTTCGACATCGGCGAGGTAGAGGAGAACGCGCTGGAGTCGCTGAAGACCGTGGGCGACGTGGTCGGTTACATTTCCGATCGGCTGTAAGCATTGACCAATCGCGGCCCTGCCGGCAGCAGGGCCGCTTCTTTTCCATTTTGAAAGGAGGGAAGGCGCGTGGCGGATTTTCCCCATTGCGATTATACCTTTCAGGACCCGGCGCTGCTGAAAAACGCGCTGACCCACAGCTCGTATGCCAATGAAAACCGGGAAAAGGGCACCCGTAGCAACGAACGGCTGGAGTTTTTGGGCGACAGCGTTCTGGGACTGATTTGCGCCCGGTATCTGTATTCCGAATATCGCGCCCTGCCCGAGGGCGAATTGACCAAGCTGCGGGCAGCCATCGTCTGCGAGGGGTCGCTTTATGAGTTTGCCTGCCGGATCGACCTGGGCGGCAAGCTGCTGCTGGGACGGGGCGAGCGGGCAGGCGGTGGCGATAAGCGTCCATCGGTGCTGGCCGACGCCACCGAGGCTGTTTTGGCGGCCGTTTATCTGGACGGCGGCATGGAAGCGGCTCAGCGGTTTATCTTGGATTTTATCAAGGAGAAGGCGGCTGCCATCGTCCGGAGCCATAGCACGATGGATTACAAGACCACCCTGCAGGAGATCGTGCAGAAAAACCATGAGGAGGTGCTCTCTTACCGCCTGAAGGAAGAGAGCGGTCCCGACCACAACAAGATCTTTGTCATGGAGGTGCTCATCAACAGCAACGTCTTGGCAGAGGGCAGCGGACACAGCAAAAAGCTGGCCGAGCAGGCCGCCGCAAAGGCGGCGCTGGAGCTGATGGGTCAGGTATAATCTTTTTTGGAAAGCACCCCGCCCGCCGGTTTACGGCGGGCGGTGCTTTTATTCCTCCACCGGCAGGCCGGCCACGCCGGCGGGGGTCAGGCGGAAGTGGTTTTTGTGAAAGGACAGCAGCCCCTCGTCGCGCATCTTGCACAGCTCATTGGACAAGGCGCTGCGGTCCAGATTGAGATAATCGGCAAGCTGCTGGCGGTTGAGGGGGATGTCAAACTCCGTTTTCCCCGCGCATAGCGTCTGGGTCTTGAAATACGACAGCAGCCGCCCGCGCACAGTCTTGGGAAAGGTGTGGAAGCTGTGGAGCGAAAGCTCCAAATTCTTTTCGGCGGTGATATGCAGCAGCGATTGCAAAAGCGGCGCGTACCAAGTCTTTTTCATCAGGTCGGGAAAAAAGATCCGGCTGAGATCCAGATAGAGGATCTCGCAGTCTTCGTTCGCCACCACGTCCACCATCATGGGCTCGCGGGAGATCAGGGCGTAGGTCTCCCCGAAGATCTCACCCCGCCCGCTCAGCCCCAGCAGCCAGCGATTGCCCAGATAGTCCAGCCGCTGGATGGTCACGCTGCCCGAAAGCACCATGCCCATGCGGCGGGAACGGGTGCCCGCGCGGAGGACAACGGTATTTTTGGGAAAGCGAGCGGTGCGGATATCCAGTTCGGCGATCACGTCTGGCATGTGATCCGGATGGATGCGGGAAAACACGGAGAGCCGCAAAAAATTTTGATAATCCATAAAAACCCCGATTTCGTTGTTAAAACAACATACTTTATCTGACATTATAGTAAACTATGGTCAGAAAGTCAAGAAAAGAGAAAACCCGACGGATAACAAGAGAAAAGAAGATCAACCTAATAACCGACAAAATAGGAGGTAGCGACTATGAAATTCTTTGTGAACAGCAATTGCATCGGCTGCGGCATGTGCGAGGGCATCTGCCCCGCGGTCTTTCATATGACCGACGAGGGCGTGGCTAAAGCGATCGACACCGAAGCGGACCCCACCATGGAGGGCCTGGCGCAGGAGGCTATGGCCGGATGTCCTGTGGGCGCCATCGAAGAAGCGTAACGACAACGAAAAAGGGCCGCCGGATTTCCGGCGGCCCTTTCTGTAAACAAAGATCAGGTATTTGAGCTCGCGGGATACGACGGAGGGAGCCCGCGCCGACCTGTGTGCCGGACCGGGTGGAAAGATCAGGTTTCCCGCTTCGAAAAAGACGGCGAATATGGAAACTGCTGCGGTCCGCGCCGAAAAGAGATTGGGAGTTTGCTTTACGGGGCGAACCCTCCCGCAGCCTGTCATGAGCGGCAGTTTAACAACTCTGCGTTCGTTTAGCAAATTTGCTCAATTTTGCAAGAATAGATTATCTGTTTTGACGGTCAATTCAGAGTAGAATTCACTATTTGAACTGTGCTATAATGAAAATGGAAGCGGGGTTTCCCCGCAAAACAGACAAAAAGTTTATTTTTGCGAAACAAGGAGCTTGCTTATGAACGAGATCAGCATTGCCGTAGGCGGCAGGATCCGGCTCTACCGGCAGATGAAAAAACTCACGTTGATGACCTTGGCGGAAAAGATCCATAAAAGCAAAGCGACGCTTTCCAAGTACGAAACCGGCGATATTGTCGTGGACGTGGAGACCCTGTTTGATATTGCCAGGGCGCTGGAAATCAAGCCGCAGCAGCTTCTGGACAGCTTTCTTCAGACGGAGGAGGAGCAGGAGATCCGGCCCGACGGCTTTTTCCCGCAGCGGCGGATCTGCGTTTATTTTTACGACGGGCGGGTCAAGCGGATCGTCCGCAACCTGCTGGAAACCGGGCACGACGGCGTGGGCCGTACCGCAACGTTTTACAACGACATCCCATCATTTGACCGGCCGGAGGCCTGCCGCAACCTGTATTTCGGCACGGTGGAGTATTTCGACACCGTCACGAACTTTTCGTTTACCAGCCAGAGCAACCGGATTGAGCGGCTGACCATGTGCGCCGCCAACCCCTTTGACCGGGGCGGGCAGGTACTGGGGATGCTTTCGGGCATTTCCCGCTATCCCATGCTGCCGGTGTCTATCAAGTGCATCCTTTCGCCCGGCGAGCTCAAAGAGGACGAGGAGCTGATGAGGAAGCTGGTGCTTTCGCAAAAGGATATCAAGCTGATCCGCACACTGAACATGTTCGCGGTGGAGCAGCTTGGATAGCATGAAACCCGCGAAACGCCCTCAAAGAGGGCGTTTTTTCGTTGGGAATACTTGTTTTTGACACGGGTTTTTGATAAAATAAAATATCATGCAATATTACGCCGTTTTTCGGCAAAAGAGGTGCGGCATTGTACTTAAAATCTATTGAAATACAGGGATTCAAATCCTTTCCGGACAAAACGGTGATGACCTTCGGTCGGGGCATCACCGCCATCGTCGGCCCCAACGGCAGCGGTAAGAGCAACATTGTGGATGCCATCCGCTGGGTGTTGGGCGAACAGAGTACCAAGACCCTGCGCGGCGGCAAGATGGAGGATGTCATTTTCGGCGGCACCTCCCGCCGCAGCCCGCTGGGCTTCTGCCAAGTGACGCTGGTGCTGGACAACGCAGACGGCGGCCTTCCCGTGGAATACGGCGAGGTCATGGTGACCCGCCGCTATTACCGCAGCGGCGAAAGCGAATTTTACATCAACCGCAAGGCCGTGCGGCTTAAGGATATCCATGAGATGTTCATGGATACCGGCTTGGGCCGCGACGGTTATTCCGTCATCGGTCAGGGGCGGATCGACGAGATCCTTTCGGTGAAAAGCACCGATCGCCGCGAGATTTTTGAAGAGGCGGCGGGCATCACCAAATATCGTTATCGCAAGGAAGAGAGCGAACGCAAGCTGAACGCCTGCGAGGAGAATCTTGTCCGCATCCGCGACATCATCACCGAGCTGGAAGGGCAGGTTGGCCCGCTGAAGGAGCAGGCCGAGCGGGCGAAGGCTTTTTTGATCTACCGCGACGAACTGCGTGTGCTGGAAGTCAACGTTTGGCTGGACAGCCTGGAAAAACTTAAGGACAATCTGCAAAAAGCAAAAACCGATTACCAAAACGCCGAGCGGATGCTTTCGGCCCGCAAGGCCGAGGTGGAGGCGCTGCAGGAGCGCGGGCAGGAGCTGACGGAAGAGATCCATCTCCGGGACGCCGAGGGCGAACAGATCCGGGAGGAGATGCGGGAGGCCGAACGGCGCGAAAGCGAGGTGCGGGCACAGATCGCCGTCAATCAGACCCATATCCGCAACAACGAGGACAATATTCGCGCCAAAAACGAGGAGATGAGCCAGCAGGCGGGCCAGGGCGAGAGCCTTCAGGCCCAAAAGCGCCAGAAGGAAGAACGGCTGGCAGCCCTGAAACAGGATGCGCAGACGCTGGAGCGCGAGCTGGACGCTCAACTTGACCGGGTGCGGCAGGCGGCGGAAAACGCCCGGGATCTTTCCGGCAGGCTGGAGGCGTTGGAGGCTCAGATCCGTTTGACGCAGGAGCAGGCCGCCGGGTGCCGAAGCCGGGTCGCGGCGCTGGAGAGCAGAGCCCGTGAGATCACCGAGCGGGGCGGCGCGGCGGACACCGAACTTGCGGGCGCGCAAGCCCGCATGGATGAGGAGCGGGAAAAGGCCCGTGCCCTCGACCGCCGTATGGAGGAAAACGAGGACAAACGCGCCTCGGCGGAAAATATGCTGCGGGGTTTTGATCTCCGCGCTCAGGCGCGGCAGAAAAAGGCGGACGAGCTGCGGCAGGAAGAGGAAAAGACCTCTCGCCAGATCGAGATCAAATCCCAGCGGCTGGAACTTTTGCAGTCCATGGAGCGGGAATACGAGGGCTTTGCCCAGAGCGTCCGCCGGGTGATGCAGGCCGCGGGCCGCAAGGAACTCAAAGGCATTCGCGGACCGGTTTCCGCTTTGATCCGCACAGAGGATCAGTATTCCGTGGCCATCGAGATCGCGTTGGGCGCCGCCATGCAGAACATCGTGGTGGAGGACGAGCAAAGCGCCAAGCAGGCCATTTATTATTTGAAGAGCCATGATTTCGGGCGGGCGACCTTTTTGCCCATGACGGCGGTGAAGGATCGCCGGGGCGACCGGAAGCTGTCGGGTGAGGGTTTTTGCGGCTGGGCCGACGAGCTGGTGCGTTTTGACGAGCAATACGGCAGAGTGATCCGCAGTCTGCTTTCAGGTACGGCGGTGGTGGATCACATCGACCACGCCATCGCCATGGCAAAGCAAAACGCTTATGCCTTCCGCATCGTCACGCTGGACGGGCAACTGATCAATCCCTCCGGCGCCATGACCGGCGGCAGCCTGAATAAGAACACCGGTGTTTTGTCCCGCGCCAATGAGATTGCCCGGTTGGGAACCGAACTGACCGAACTGACCGCCCGGCAGGAGGAACTTTTGCAAAAAAGCAAAACCGCCCGGCAGGAGCTGGAAAGCGTCAACTATGAAGCAAATGTTGCCCGGGACGAGCTGCGGGCCGCGCAGGATGCTTTACTGGAGCTTTCCGCCGCCAAAAGCCAGCATACCGCGCTGCTGGACGCGCTGCGCCAGCGGATCGAGGAACTGGAAGAAGAACAGGATTCTCAGAGCCGCCGGATCGCCGCGCTGGAAGAAGAAAAACGCCGGCTTTTGGAGCAGGCAGCCGGATATGAAACCGAGGCTGCCCGCTTGAAGGCGGAATATGAAACCATGTCCGGCGGCCGCGCCGCCGAGGAAGCCCGCACCGGCGAACTCACGCAAAAAGTTGCCGACCTGCGGGTGCGCCTGGCCGAGACCCGCACCGAGCGCGAAAGCACGGAGGCAGGCATCGGCGAACTGGAGGCGCTCATCGCCTCCATGGAGGGTGAACTGCAAACCAAGGAAACGGTCATCGCCGCCATCCGCGCCCGCAGCGAGGAACTTGCCGCTCTCATCGCCCAACAGGAGCAGGTGGCCGAGCAGTATGCCGCCGAGGCCGGGGCAAAAAAAGAGCGGCTGAACGCCGTCAACGAAGAGAAACTCCGGCTCGAGGGCGCACGGCAGCGGAGTGAAAAGGAATTACAGAGCAAAAACGCCGAACTCATCAATCTGGAGCGGGAGCGGGGGCGTTTGGAAAACAAGAAGACCCAGGCCGAAATGGAGGAGGACAATATCCTGCAAAAATTGTGGGAGAGTTATGAACTTACCCGCGTCACCGCGCAGGAACTCCGGCAGGAACTGGAGAGCATTCCCAAAGCCAACCGCCGCATCGGCGAGCTGCGCTCTTCCATCAAAAAACTGGGCAGCGTCAACGTGGACGCCATTGAGGAATACGCCAAGGTCAGCGAGCGCTATGAATTCATGAACACGCAACGCAATGATCTGGAAACCTCCAAGGAAGAACTGCTCAAAATCATCGCCGATCTCACCAAGAACATGAAGGAACTGTTCGGCGAACAGTTCCGCGCCATCAACAAGACCTTTCAGGAGACCTTTGTGGAGATCTTCGGCGGCGGCAGCGCCTATCTTAAACTGGAGGATGAGAGCGATATCCTCAACTGCGGAATCGAGATCAAGGTGGAGCTGCCCGGAAAATCCATGCGGGCCATCTCGCTGCTCTCCGGCGGCGAAAAGGCATTTGTGGCCATTGCGTTGTATTTCGCCATCATCAAGGTGCGTCCCACGCCCTTCTGCGTGCTGGACGAGATCGACGCCGCGCTGGACGATGTGAACGTCAACCGCTACGCCGCTTATATGCGCAGCCTGTGCGAGCGCACCCAGTTCATCATCATCACCCACCGCCGGGGCACCATGGAGGGCGCGGACATTCTTTACGGCGTCACCATGCAGGAACAGGGCGTCACCAAACTGCTGGCGCTGAACATCAACGAGGTGGAGGGGCATATCAAGGAAAAACTCGGCTGAGGCCGTTATCTTTCAGGAAAGAAGGAATCCCATGTCATTTTTCGATAAGATCAAGGCCGGGCTGCAAAAGACCAAGCAGAGCACCGGCGAAGCGTTCAACGCCGTGTTTGCCGCCTTCCGCGAGGTGGACGAGGATCTGCTGGCCGAGCTGGAGGATGCCCTCATCATGGCGGACATCGGCGCCTATACCGCCTCTGAGGCCATCGATGAGCTGCGAAAGCAATCCAAGCGGAAAAACCTGCAAACCAAGGAAGAGGTCATCGATTGTCTGGCCCGTATCCTAGCGGATAAGATGGCCCCCAACGACGGGCTGCATCTGGACACCAAGCCCTCAGTGATCCTGGTGGTGGGGGTCAACGGCGTGGGCAAGACTACCTCCATCGGCAAGCTGGGGGCAAAGCTGGCCGCCGAGGGGAAAAGGGTGCTGTTTGCCGCCGGCGACACGTTCCGCGCCGCCGCCGCCGATCAGCTCGCCATCTGGGCCAAGCGGGCGGGAGTGGATATCGTCCGCCACACCGAGGGGGCGGATCCCAGCGCCGTGATTTTTGACGCGCTGACGGCAGCCAAGGCCCGGAACGTGGACGTGGTGATCTGCGACACGGCGGGCCGCCTGCACAACAAAGAGAATCTGATGAAGGAACTGGAAAAGATGCACCGGGTCATCGCCCGAGAGCTGCCCGACGCCAGCGTGGAGACCCTTCTGGTGCTGGACGCCACCACGGGACAGAACGCCGTCAGTCAGGCCGAGGGCTTCAACAGCGTCACCAAGCTCACCGGTCTGATCCTCACCAAGCTGGACGGTACCGCCAAGGGCGGCATCGCCATCCATATCAGCTCGTCCATGGCCATCCCCGTTAAGTTCATCGGCGTGGGCGAAAAGACCGACGATCTGCTGGAATTTGACGCCTGCGAGTTTACCCGGGCCTTTTTTGACGATATCAGCGGCGAAGAGGCCGGAGAAGGGGAGGAAACGTAAATGGGCAGACACGACGGACGGGCGCCGGACGAAATCCGTCCCGTTTCCATTGAAACCGGTTTTGTCAAGTATCCCGAGGGCAGCGTGCTCATCACCTGCGGCAATACCAAGGTGATCTGCAACGCCACGGTGGAAGAAGGCGTCCCCGCCTTTCTGAAGGGGCAGGGCAGAGGCTGGGTCACGGCGGAATACAGTATGCTTCCCCGGGCAACCCAGACCCGTTCGCCACGGGACATCAGCAAGCTCAAGCTCAACGGGCGGGCCGCTGAGATCCAGCGGCTCATCGGCCGGGCGCTGCGCTCGGTCACCGATTTGGACGGGCTTGGCGAGCGGACGGTCACCATCGATTGCGATGTGATCCAAGCCGACGGCGGCACCCGCTGCGCCTCCATCACCGGGGCCTTCTGCGCGCTGGTGCTGGCGCTGGACAGGCTGCGGAAGCAGGGCCTTTTTGCCAGCCTGCCGCTTTACAGCTATGTGGCAGCTGTCAGCGTGGGGATCGTGAACCACCGGCCCGTGTGCGATCTGGATTACGTGGAGGACAGCGGCGGCGAGGTGGATTTCAATTTCGTCATGGACGACGAGCACAATATCATCGAGCTGCAGGGCACCGGCGAAGAGCGGCCCTTCAGCAAAAAAGAGCTGGATGAGATGTATCTTTTGGCGGAAAAGGGCATCGCCCGGATGACGGCGGCGCAAAAGGCCGCTGTGGGCCATTTGTTTCGATAAAGGAGAAGCTATGCAGACGACTTATGTGATCGCAACCAACAACGAGCACAAACTAAAAGAGATTCGCGCCATTCTGGAAACTGACAAGCGGCGGTTCCTCTCCATGGCGGAGGCGGGGATATGCACTGACCCCGAGGAAACTGGCGCTACCTTTGAAGAAAACGCCCTTATCAAGGCCCGGGCTGCCTGCGCGGCCTCCGGTCTGCCCGCCATGGCCGACGACAGCGGCATCGCCGTGGACGCGCTAAACGGTGGGCCCGGCGTCTTTTCGGCCCGCTATTGCGCGGGCAGCGACGAGGACCGGGTGCATTTTCTGCTGAAAAACATGGAAAAGGTCCCCGACGGGCAGAGGGGCGGGCGGTTCGTTTCGGCCATCGCCTGTGTGTTCCCCGACGGGACGGAGTTTACCGTCCGGGGCGAATGCTTCGGGCAGATCCTGCGGGAGATGCGGGGACAGGGCGGCTTCGGCTACGACCCGGTCTTTTTTGACCCCAAGGAAAACGCCACCTTCGCCCAGATCCCGCAGGAGCGGAAAAACGAAATATCCCACCGCGCCCGGGCGCTGGCCAAAATGAAGGCCGAGCTGGAAGCCCGCGGCCTGTGATGCGGTGAAGCAAAGGAGAACGATATGTTGACAAGCAAGGACAGAGCCTTTTTGCGGGGAATCGCAAACACCCTTCCCACCACCCAGCAGATCGGAAAGGACGGCGTCACCGAGGCCGTCTGCCGTCAGGCCGACGAGGCCCTCAACGCCAACGAGCTCATCAAGCTGCGGGTGCTGGAAAGCGCGCTCTTGACGGCGCGGGAGGCCAGCGAGCAGCTTTGCGCCGCCATCGGCGCCCAGCCGGTACAGTGCATCGGCAGCAGGCTGGTACTTTACCGGCCGTCGCCGGACACCCCCCGGTATCTGCTGCCCAGCATGAAGAAAAAGTGAGGATCGCGGTATTCGGCGGGACCTTCAACCCGCCCCATCTGGGCCATATGGCGGCGGCGGAGGCCTGCATCGAGGCGCTTTCGCTGGACCGGCTGATTTTGATGCCCACCCGTGTCCCGCCCCACAAAGATTTGCCCGCAGGCTCGGCCACGCCGGAGCAGCGCCTGGAAATGTGCCGCATCGCGGCGGTCCAGATCCCCCGGTGCGAGGTTTCGGATCTGGAGCTGCGGCGCGAGGGCCTCAGTTATACAGCCGACACCGTAGAGGAGCTGGCGGCGCACTATCCGGGCGATACCCTTTGGCTGGTGATGGGAACCGATATGCTGCTGTCCTTTGACCGTTGGCGCGAGCCGGAGCGTATTTTGCGGTATGCGCGGCTGGCGGTGGCGGCGCGGGATGAAAACGACCGGGCGCGCATCGCGGAAAAGGCCGCCCTGCTGCGGGAAACGATGGGCGCGCGCATTGACGTGGTGGAAAACGCGGCGCTGCCCGTCAGCTCGACCCAGGTGCGGGAGGACTTGGCGCTGACCATGGTGCACCCCGCCGTGGCAGGTTATATCCGGGCAAACGGCCTGTATCTTCCCGCGCTGGAAACGCTGCGGGAGGCAGTGAAATCCCGCGTCAGCGAAAAGCGATTCCGCCATACGCTGGGCTGTGAAATGCTGGCGGCAGAGCTGGCGCGGCGCTACGGCGCCGACGAATACATCGTCCGGGCGGCAGCTATTTTGCACGACTGCACCAAGTCGCTGGACGAAAAAGAACAGTTGACCTTGGCGAAAAAGTGGGATATAATCTTTGATTATAATCCGAAAGATGCCGCCGCGCTTCTGCATGCCGACACCGGCGCAGAGGCGGCAAAGCGGGAGTTTCGCATGCCGGAGGCGGTGTGCGATGCCATCCGCACCCACACCGTGGGCGGGCCAGGGGAACTGACGACGGCGCAGAAGATCCTTTATGTGGCCGATCTGTGCGAGGAGACCCGCGCCTATGAGGGCGTGGAGCAGCTTCGCGCGCTGGCGCGCACCGATCTGGACGCGGCCTTTCTCGCCGGTCTGCGCCGGACGATAGCGTTTGTAAGACAGCAGGGGAGGACCCCTTATCACGTTACGGAAGAACAACTGGAACGATTGGAAAGGAAGGAAAGCAATATGGCAGAACTGACACCGAAAGAATTGATGGAAGAGATCGTCCGCATCGCCGATTCCAAAAAGGCGCGGGACATCGTGGTCATGAAGGTGGACGGCCAGACCACGCTTACCGATTATTTCGTCATCATGACCGGTACCTCCACCACCCACATCCGCTCGCTGGGTGACGAGATCGAGGAGCAGCTCAAAAAGCGGCTGGAGATCCTGCCGCACCACCGGGAAGGCGTTACCTCGAGCTGGGTGCTGGTGGACTATACCAGCGTGGTGGTGAACATCTTCCAGCAGGAGGCCCGGGAGCTTTACGCGCTGGAGCGCCTGTGGGGCGACGGCACCCGCGTGGACATCTCCAATCTGATGAAAGAAGACTGATTTTATGAAATACGATTACGCGCAGATCGAAAAGAAATGGCAGAAATATTGGGAGGAACACCAGACCTTCCACACCGACGTGTGGGATTTTTCCAAGCCGAAATACTATGTGCTGGACATGTTCCCCTATCCCTCCGGCTCAGCCATGCACGTTGGCCATCCTGAGGGCTATACGGCTACCGATATCGTTTCCCGCATGAAGCGGATGCAGGGCTATAACGTGCTCCATCCCATGGGATATGATTCTTTCGGCCTGCCCGCCGAGCAGTATGCCGTCAGCACGGGCAATCATCCCAGCGGCTTTACCCGGAAAAACATCGAGACCTTTTCCGGGCAGCTCCGCGAGCTGGGCTTCGACTATGATTGGTCCAAAATGATCGCCACCTCCGATCCCTCTTTTTACAAATGGACGCAGTGGATCTTCAAAAAGCTGTATAAAGCGGGCTATGCCAGACGCATCGAGATGCCGGTGAACTGGTGCGAGGCGCTGGGTACGGTGCTGTCCAACGACGAGATCGTCGACGGCAAGTCCGAGCGGGGCGGCTTTCCGGTGGAAAAGCGCATGATGATGCAGTGGGTCATCGACCAGCCCGCCTTTGCCGAAAAACTGCTGGAGGGCCTCAATGAGATCGACTGGCCCGAATCCACCAAGGAGATCCAGCGCAACTGGATCGGCAAATCCACCGGCGTAGAGGTTGACTTTCAGCTGGTGGGCGGCGGCCAGTTTTCCATTTACACCACCTGCATCGAGACCATTTACGGCATCACCTTTATGGTGCTGGCTCCCGATGGAAAGATTGTCCGGTCGCTGATGGACCGGGTGGAGAACAAAGCCGAGGTGCAGGCCTACATCGACGAGACTCTGAAAAAGAGCGACATGGATCGCACCGAGCTGAACAAAACCAAATCCGGCTGTCCGCTGAAGGGCATATACGCCGTCAATCCGGTGAACGGCAAGCAGGTTCCGGTGTTCATCGGTGACTTTGTGCTGGGCAATTACGGCACCGGCGCGGTGATGGCCGTTCCCAGCCACGATCAGCGCGACTTTGAATATGCCCAGGTCCATAACATTCCCATGCTCCAGGTCATCGACGGCCGCGACGTTTCGGAATGCGCCTTTGAAAAGGAGGACTATCTGGGTAAGGGCTGCAAGCTCATCAACTCTGAGGAGTTCACAGGCCTGACGGTGGAGGAGGCCAAGGAGGCCATCACCTGCAAGCTGGAAAAGCTGGGCGTGGCCCGGCGCAAGGTCAACTATCACTTCCGCGAATGGATCTTTGCCCGTCAACGGTATTGGGGCGAGCCCGTGCCCTGCGTCTATACCGAGGACGGAAAGACCTGGTTTTTGCCCGACGACGAGCTGCCCCTGATCCTGCCCGAGATGGAGGATTACAAAGGTAAAAACGGCAAGGCGCCGCTGGAAAACGCCGTGGAGTGGAAGCAATATGACAAAAACGGCGTCAAGGGCGTGCGGGAGACCTCGACCATGCCCGGCTCCGCCGGCTCGTCCTGGTATTACATGCGCTATATCGACCCCAAAAACGACAAGGCGCTGTGCGACCCCGCGCTGCTGAAGCACTGGTTGCCCGTGGATCTGTATATCGGCGGCCCCGAGCACGCTGTGGGCCATCTGATCTATTCCCGCATCTGGAACCGCTTCCTCTATGACGAGGGGATCTCTCCGGTGAAGGAGCCCTTCCGGAAGCTGGTGCATCAGGGTATGATTCTGGGCGAAAACGGCATCAAGATGGGCAAGCGTTTCCCCGAGTTTGTGGTCAATCCCAGCGACATCGTGCGGGAATACGGCGCGGACACGCTGCGGCTGTATGAGATGTTCATGGGCCCGTTGGAGGCATCTAAGCCCTGGAGCGCCGCCGCTGTGGCCGGCGCAAAGAAATTCATCAACCGGGTGTGGAATTTCTTTACCGAGCCGGCCAACATCACCGGTGAAAACGACGGCAGGCTGACCAAAGTCTATCACCAGTCGGTGAAAAAGATCACCGGCGACTTCGAAGCGCTGGGCTTCAACACCGCCATCGCCCAGATGATGGTCTTTGTAAACGAGGTTTATAAAAACGGCTCCTGCCCGCGGGAATATGCCGAGGGCTTCATCAAGATGATGTCCTGCATCACCCCCCATGTGGGCGAGGAGATCTGGCAGCTTCTGGGCCACGAGGACACCATCGCCTTTGAGCCCTGGCCCGCCTATTCCGAGGAAAAGTGCCGGGACGACGAAATCAGCATCGCTGTGCAGATCAACGGAAAGGTGCGCAGCGTGGTCACCGTGTCCGCCGAGGCCGAGGAAGAGGAGATCCGCCGGCTGGCGCTGGAGGACGGAAAGATCCGGGCCGCCATGCAGGGCATGCAGGTGGTCAAGGCCATCGTCATCAAAAAGAAAATCGTGAATTTTGTTGTCAAGCCTTTGTAAACGCTTGACAAAAACAGACTTGATGCGTATAATATGTCTGTGATGCAATGCATCGCCTTGTTGTCATGGAGGGAGGGAAGAAAAATGTCTGAGATCCGCGTGAAGCCGGATGAGTCTTTGGACAACGCGCTGCGCCGCTTTAAGCGTTCCTGCGCCAAGTCCGGTGTGCTTTCTGAACTCCGGAGACGTGAATGCTATGAGAGCCCCAGCGTCAAGCGCCGTAAAAAGAGCGAGGCTGCTCGTGCCAAGAAAAAAATGTATCGCTGATGATTTTTTCGGATCCCGCAGGTGGAGCCTGCGGGATCTTTTTTACGTAGGAGGATTCGCATGAAAAAAGTATTTTGGGGCATGTTACTGACCTCTGTCAGTCTGGTGACGGACGTAATCGGGCTGCTGGGCGAGATTTTGCTGTCCGAATGGGGCGGCAGGGGAGTGATTCTTCTGGCGTCGGGCCTTGTGACCGCTCTTGGCTATTATCTGGTCTGGCAGGGCGCGGCATCCCTGCCACAGAGCCAATCGTGGGAATGGGTGGGAAAGACCGCCAAGATTCTTTGTGCCTATACCGTTGCCACCGCGCTGCTGGGCCTGCTGCCACTGCAGCTTCCTCAAGCCGTCATGGTGATTTTGAACGTCGCCTCCAGCATCGGGAGCTTTGTGGTGCTGTATATGATCGCAACGGGCGTGCGGGAGCTGCAATTTTCGGCCCGTGCCGATCTGGGCGCCGAGAGGCTGTGGAAGGCCTTTGCGACGCATATCGTGGCAGGATTGCTGTCCAGCCTGCTGGGCGGTGTGCTGGGCTTTGCTCTGATCGTGATCGAGTTTGCGGCGTATGTCGCCATTCTGGTCTTTTTGGCCATGGCCGCCCGGAAATACGAAAACAGCGGCGGATTCCAATTTTGATTTTTGAACCGCAAGACAAACCCGCCTCACGGCATTGCCGTGAGGCGGGTTCTGTTTGTCAAAAAAATCAAAATCGCTTCAGGAGATTTTGATTACCGATCGGTTTTGGCCGTTTTCTGTGTAAAAATGGTCAAAAACACTGCGGCCCGCCGCAAGATTTCGCAAAAAATGCGGCGAAACCGGCCCAAAAACAGGAACCAAAATGGCGGAAAAGCCTAGAGAAGCATTTTTTTCGACAGGCTCTTCTCATTATTTTCAGTTGCCGCGCAGGATGCTGTCCAGTGCGCCGTCCTCCGGAAGCTGCGCTGCCGAGGCGGCGTAAACGCCCACGCGGCAGCCGGTGTCCTCCAGCGCGCTTTCCAGCACCGCGGGATCGCTGGCCGGATCAGAGACGTCTACATAGAGCACGTCAAAATATTGCGCCAGCTCCATCACGTCCTGCCCGGCGGCGCTGTCCAGAAGATTCTGGGAGGCCTCTTTGGTGAGCAGAAGCCCCAGAGAGCAATCCGTCCCTTCGGAAAGCTGTTTCGCCAGCGCCGTCAGCGCGGCGGTGCGGGAAGAAATATGATTGAAATTGATCAATTCGGTCTTGCCGACGGTGGGGAAGCAGAAATCGGTAAGGATCACCTGACGGAAGCCGGCGGCCTGACAGGCCTTGATCTGCGCCAGCAGATCGGTCGCCGTGTCCTTTCCGGTGGGGTCATACCAGGCGGTATAGGTGCGGTCCAGCCAGATGGCGCCGCTGGCCGTTTTCAAAGCGGAGGCACGGTGGATGCTCCGGGGACGCAGATCGTCCCGCAGGGCGGGAAGAATGGCCGCCGGCTTTTGTTCCAGTTCACCGACGTATGCGGCAAAATCCGCAGCCCGGGGCGAAACGCCGCCCTGCGGCGCGCCTGCGTCGGGAACCAGGATCTGATGATCGGCGGTCTTGACCAAAACCGCAAACTGCGTCCGTCCTGCGGATTGCATGGCGGACAAGGCGCCGTCGGGATCGGCCAAAAGGGCCTCGCCGCCCACCTGCCACGCCGACAGAAGCGGGTCGTGTTCCACGGGAACGGGATCTGCGGAAGGGGGATGATCGCCGGGAACGGCGGCGGACGGGTCGCCGCTCTCGATCTCCAGATGAAAGTCAGACAGATCGTTGGGCTCCTGCTCCTGCTCCTGCGCAGGGTCGCGGCTGAAGGGGAAGCGGAAGCCTTCGGCGGTAAAGATCGCTCGGTCTTGCAGGAAAAAAAGAGCGGCTGCGGCAAGCAAAACAAGCAGCAGCAGGATCAGGAGGATGATCCTGATCCTGTTCCGTTTCCGACGGCGGGACCCTTTGTAGCTGTTGTAATAACCTGGCATAACCGATCTCCTTTGTCAGCTTGGGGGTGGGGGACGATCACTGCGCGCCCGCAGCGGACGCGGCGGAGGCTGCCGGCGCGGCGGGAGCCGCTTCCGCGGGTTTGGCGGCCAGATCGACGATTAGCTTGCGCGGGCAGACCGTGGCGCAAATGCCGCAGTTGGTGCACTTGGCATAATCGATCCTGGCCAGATTGTTCTCGATGGTGATGGCCTCAGCGGGACATTTTTTGGCGCAGAGGGTACAGGCGATGCAGCCCACTTGGCATTTATTGCGGACCGCGACACCCTTTTCAGTGTTGCGGCAGCTGATAAAGACTTTCTGCCTGGCGGGAACCAGCTCGATCAGGCCCTTGGGGCAGGCGGCGACACAGGCGCCGCAGGCCACGCATTTGTCCGTATCCACTCTGGCGACGCCGTTTTCCACATGGATGGCGTCGTATTTACACACGGCCACGCAGGAGCCGAAGCCCAGACATGCCGAGGGGCACGCCATGTGGGAGCCGGCCACCTTATTGGCGGCGGCGCAGGTCTTAAGGCCGTCGTATTCGAATTTTTGGGAGGCGCGGTCGCCGCCGCAGCAGTAAACATGCGAGACGATCCGCTCGGTGCCGGGGTCTTCCACGCCCATGATCCCGGCCACCTGAGCCGCCACGGCGGGGCCGCCCACGGGACAGACGGAGACCTTGGCCTTGCCCGCTACGATGGACTCGGCGCATTTGGCGCAGCCGGGAAAGCCACATCCGCCGCAGTTGGCGCCGGGGAGGACAGCCAGGATCTCATCGATCCGTTCGTCGTGCTCCGCATGAAAGATCCTGGAGGCATAAGCCAGCAGCGCGCCAAACACGGCGCCCAGAATGCCCAAAACGGCAACAGCATAAATTACATTCGTCATACGTTCACGCCCTCCTTACCACGGAATGCTCATGCCGGAGAAGCCCATGAAGGCCAGAGCCAGCAGGCCGGCGGTGACCAGCGCGATGGGGAAGCCCTCAAACGCCTTAGGATAATCGGCAAAGCGGAGCTTTTCTCGGATGCTGGCGAACAGGACGATGGCGACCAGAAAGCCGATGCCGCCGGTGACGCCATAAACCACGCTCTCAATGAAGTTGTAATTGTTCTGAGTGTTCAGCAGCACCACACCCAGCACGGCGCAGTTAGTGGTAATCAGGGGCAGATAGATGCCCAGCGCGCTGTAGAGGCTTGGGACGGCCTTTTTCAGGAACATTTCCACGAACTGGACCAGGGCGGCGATGATCAGGATATAGGCCAGCGTCTGAAGATACTGCAGGCCCAGTGCCACCAGCACAAACCGGTTGATGACCCAGCAGATGGCGGAGGCCAGGCCCATGACGAAGATAACGGCCATGCCCATGCCGGCTGCGGTGTCGGTCTTTTTGGAAACGCCCATGAAGGGACAGATGCCAAGGAACTGGGAGAAGATGAAGTTGTTGATCAGGATGGCTCCCAGCATGATGTCAAGCAGCTTTGCAGCATCCATTATTCAGCGGCCTCCTTCTTTTCGGATTTCTTTTGCTCGCTTTTACGCAGCAGATGCTGCATCAGCGCGATCAGGCAGCCCAGCGTCAAAAAGCCGCCCACGGGCAGCGCCATGACCAGCGCGCCGTAATGGGAAGGAAAGAGGTGGATGCCGGAACCGGTGCCGTTGAAAACCACCTTGAAGCCGTTGGCAACGTCCAGCATGCCGCCGCCAAAGGTGCCCTTGGCCAGAAACTCGCGGATGACGCACATGGCCACCAAAACCAGCGTATAGCCCAGGCCCTGGAAGATGCCGTCCAGCGCGGAGGCGCCCACGGAGTTCTTGGCGGCAAAGGCCTCGGAACGGCCGATGATGATGCAGTTGACCACGATCAGCGGGATAAAGACGCCCAGCGCCTCGCTCAGCGCGGGAATAAAGGCCTTCAAAAGCAGATCGACAATGGTGACGAAGCCGGCGATGACCACCACATAGATGGCGATGCGGATGTCGTTGGGGATGACCTTCCGCAGCGCGGAGATCACGATGTTGCAGCAGGTGAGGATGACGATAACGGAAAGCCCCATGCCCACGCCGTTGAACAGCGAGGTGGTGATCGCCAGCGTGGAACACATGCCCAAAAGCTGAACGAGAACGGGGTTCTGGGTGATCAGACCGTCTTTGAATTGTTTTTTCACGTTCATAGTGGATGATCCTCCTTAACCCACAGTCTTGGCGGCGGCGATGGCGTCGTTGACGCCGCGGCACACCGCGCGGGAGGTGATGGTGGCACCGGTGATGGCCTGCACCGTGCCGCCGTCTTTTACGACGCCGGCAGCGGTCAGGCCGATGAACTGGTTCCGGAACGCCCGACCGTCGGCGCCGGTGCTGGCCGCCACGGCGCCCAGACCGGAGGTTTCGCTGTGCTTGATGATGGAAATGCCGGTGACGGCAAAGCTCTTGTCAAGGCCGACGATCATTTCCACGCTGCCCTGCGAGCCCGATTCCACCACCTTGACGACATAGCCTGCGTCACCCGCCCTGTAGATGCCGAGGACATTGGGGTTGCCGCCGGTGTATTCCAACTCTTCGTAGCCGGAGGAGGGCAGGACCTCCTGCATGGCGTTGTCCTGCTTTTCCTTTTCCAGCGCGGCGATGCGGCCTTCGGTCACCATATTGACCATGCCCAGCAGCAAGGCCACGACGGCGCCGAACGCAAACAGGACCAGCGTGAGCTTCACAATCTTATTCATGATTTGGATGCCTCCTTTTTGTCCTTGGCCGCCGTGGCCGGCTTGACATAGCCGAACTTGACGGGCTGGGAGATCTTTTCGATCAGGAAGACGCAGCAGTTCATGATCAGGATCGCGTAAGTCACGCCCTCGGGATAAGAGCCGAAGTAGCGAATCATCACGGTGAGTACGCCGCAGCCGATGCCATAAATGATCTGGCCCCTGTTCGTGACGGGGGAAGATGTGTAGTCGGTGGCCATGAAGATGGCGCCCAGCAGTAGGCTGCCGGAAAGGAGCTGCCAGACCATCCACTGGACGGCGCCGGCATCGCCCTTGTGGAAAATGAGGGTCAGCAGCGCCACCGTTCCGATGAAGGAGGCGGGGATGCGAAGGCTGATGACCCGGCGATAGAGCAGCCATAGGCCGCCCACGATCAGCGCCAGAGCGGAAACTTCGCCCAGACAGCCGCCCTCCATGCCCAAAAGCGCATCAAGAATGGAGATATCGGAGGGAATTTTGCCGTTTTTCAGCGAAGAGAGCGCCGTGGCCGAGGTGACGACGTCACTGCTGCCAAAAAGGGGCAGCGTGGTGCGGGCCTTGGCCCAGGTGGTCATCAGAGTGGGATAGGAGGCCACCAGAAAAGCGCGGCCGCCCAGCGCGGGGTTCATAAAGTTTTTGCCGATGCCGCCAAACAGACACTTGACGAAAACGATGGCAAAGAAATCGCCGATCAGGATCATCCACCAGGGGGCGGTGACGGGCAGGGCATAGGCCAGCAGCATGCCCGTGACCACGGCGGAAAGGTTGTCGATGCTCAAGGGCTTTTTCATTAGTCGGTTATACAGCCACTCGAAGAACACGCAGCCGATCACCGAAATGCATACCACCACCAGCGCGCGGGGGCCAAATACAAAAATCGCCAGCGCCAGCGCGGGCAGAAGGCCGATGATCACGTCCAGCATGATCTGGCGGGTGCTGTCTTCGCTGCGGATATGGGGTGAGTTGCTGACTTTTAACTGAGAAAGATCGTACATATGGTTCGCCTCACTTCTTCCTGCGCGCATCCATGACGCGCTGTTTTGCCACCAGAATGCCTTGCATCAGAGGCAGCTTGGCGGGACAGACGTAAGTACATGCACCGCACTGAATGCAGTCGAGGGCGTTGTAGTATTCCAGATCCGCGATCTCGCCCTTTTCGGAGCACTGATAAATATAAGTGGGCAGCAGATTCATGGGACATGAGCCCACGCACTTTCCGCAGCGGATGCAGGCGGGATGCTCCGCGGTAACGCATTCGTCCTTGCAGAACGCCAAAAAGCCGTTGGTGCCCTTCATCACGGGGATGTCCAGACGGTATTGGGGCATTCCCATCATCGGCCCGCCCATAATCAGCTTTTTGGGCGGCTCGATAAACCCGCCGCAGGCGTCGATCAGATTTTCCATGAGGGTCCCGATGCGGCATTCCAGGTTCTTGGGGTTGCTGACGGCGCTGCCGGAAACGGTGACGATGCGGCGGATGACTGGCATGCCGGTGGTGAACAAACGGTAGATGGCGGCGGCGGTGTCGGTGTTGAACACGGCGGCGCCAGCGTCGGCGGGCAGCTTTCCGGAAGGCACCTCGCGGCCGGTGAGAGCCTTGATGATGTGCTTTTCAGAGCCCTGCGGATATTTGGTAACCAAGGGATAGAGCTTGACGGTCCCGTCCTCTGGCAGGTATTCCCGCAGCTTGGGGAACGCATCTTGCTTGTTCATCTCCACGCCCAGCATAACCTCGGGAACGTTGAAAATCTTGGCCAGCAGCTTGCCGCCGCCCACGACCTCCCAGGGATATTCCAGCATGATGCGGTGGTCTGAGGTCACATAGGGCTCGCATTCGGAGCCGTTGATGATGACCTTGTCGACCTTGCCCAGACCGGAAGAGATCTTGACCGAGGTGGGGAAGGTGGCCCCACCGTGACCGACGATGCCCGCCTCGCGGATGGCGACCACAATCTCTTCCGTGGTCATGGCGTCGATGTCCAGCGGATGGATGGAGGGGTCCGGCTCATCCCGGAAGTCGTTTTCAATGACGACGCTCATGATCTCCGTCCCGAAGGAATAGGGGCGGGGCTCGATCTTTACCACCGTGCCGGAGACAGAAGCGTGAATGGGAGAAGAAACAGGTGCCTGGGAGTCGGCGATCTTCTGACCGAGATAAACATGATCTCCGACTTGGACGATGGGCTCGCAGGGCTTGCCGATGTGCATGGACATGGGCAAAACCACCTGAGCGGGAGCCGGAAGCAGTTCGATCGCCTTGCCGGAGGTAGCACGCTTTTTATCGTCGGGGTGAATGCCGCCTTTAAAAGTATGTGCCATAGTCTCACCTCACTTGAATGTTTAACACCCTATATATTATAATAGCAACAAAAAAAAATCTCAATACAAATCGGGAAAAACCTCGACAAGATTTTTCGGAAAATTAAGGAAAATAGCAGTGGAATTGCCAAAAAATAAAAAAGAAGCCTTGCGGAACGGCGGCGGAAAAGACTACCGTAAAGCGTTGCTTGACAAACTTCCAAATGTGAGGTATGATTTGCGCGAAAAAACATACTTTGGAGGCGATACGATGAAGAGGCGGCCGAAAGGGAAATACGCCTGGAGCGTAACGGTGGGCACGAAAGGTCAGATCGTGATCCCGAAAGAGGCCCGCGAGGTGTTTGGCATCAGCCCCGGGGACACTCTGCTGATGCTTGCTGACGCCGGGCGGGGCATTGTCATCCCGCCGAAAGCGACCTTTGAAAAGCTTTCCGCCGGGATCTTCGGCAAAAAAGACGAGGAGGTGCGGGAATGAACGTGTTGGAGATTCAGGACCTTTGCAAGACATATCCCGGATTTTATCTGGACAACGTGAGCTTTTCGGTGGAGCAAGGCAGTGTCATGGGCTTTATCGGGCGCAACGGCGCAGGCAAGACCACCACGTTGAAATCCGTTTTGAACCTCGTCCGGCCAGAGGCGGGCGAGATCCGGTATTTTGGGCTGGATCTGGCGAAGCACGAGGGCGAGATCAAAAAACGGATCGGCTATGCCGGCGGCGCGGTAGATTATTACAAGCGGAAAAAGATTCGTGAGTTGGTAGCCGTCACCCGCACCTTTTACGATAACTGGGACGAGAGCGAATACCGCCGCTTTTTGAACTTATTTTCGCTGGACGAAAATAAGACGCCGGCGCAGCTTTCCGAAGGGATGCGGGTCAAACTTAATTTAACGCTGGCGTTGTCGCATAAAGCCGAATTGCTGATTTTGGACGAACCTACCAGCGGACTGGATCCGGTTTCAAGAGAAGAACTTTTGGAAGCATTCCGGTATTTGCGGGATCAGGGGGTTTCGGTGTTGTTTTCCACCCATATCACCTCGGATCTGGAAAAGTGCGCCGACCATATCACCTATATCGCGAAAGGGCGGCTCATCGCATCATCGCCGCTGGCGGACTTTTTGCGCCGCAGCGCCGCCGAGGGCGCGGGCAGCTCGCTGGACGAGATCATGGTGCATTATGAGAAGGAGAGCCTGTATGAAAAATTTGCTGAATAAGGAGCTGCGGCTGGCGACCTCGCCGCTGGCATGGGTCTTTTTGGCTGCGGCAATGATGGCTTTTTTGCCGGGATACCCCATTTTGATGGGCGCCTTTTTCATCGGACTGGGGATCTTTCAGTCCTTTCAGGCCGCCCGCGAGTCCAACGATATCCTTTACACGGCGCTTTTGCCCGTTCCCAAGCGGGATGCGGTGCTGGCAAAGTATCTGTCGGTGTGTTTTTTCCAGATACTGGGCTTTGCAATGATGACGGCAGTGACTGTGGTGCGGATGACCCTGCTGAAGGATGCGGCCGTCTACCGGACGAACGCGCTGATGAACGCAAGTCCCGTGTTCCTGGCTTTTGCTCTGCTGATTTTCACGGCTTTCAACGTCTGCTTTCTGGGCGGATTCTTCAAAACGGCCCACGCCATCGGCGTGCCGTTTCTGACCTATGGCGCCGCCACGCTGCTGCTGGTGGGCGTGGGCGAGTCGCTCCATTTCTTTCCGGGGCTGCGCTTTCTCAACGCGCCCGGCGGCGAGCGGCTGGGGCTGCAGTTCTGCGTGCTGGCGGTGGCCGCATGCGTCTATGCGCTGCTTACCGCTCTGTCCTGCCGCGCCTCCATGCGGCGGTTTGAGCGGATCGATCTTTAACAAAAAATATGCCGTCCCGCCTCTTCCGAACACACTGCCGGAAGAGGCTTTTTGCTCGAAAAGCAAAGAATTTTGCGGGTTTCGGTTGCAACCCGCAAAAAAATCGTATAAACTAAAAGATATCTTCCGCCAGCTTTCAACCGCCATCCTGCCGAATGACCGAGAAAGGAAGTGCGCCTGTGGTCCGAAAATTTATTTCCTATTACAAGCCCCATTGGAAGCTGTTTTCCATCGACATGCTCTGCGCCTTTCTGGTGGCCTGCGGCGATTTGGTCTATCCCGTTATCGCCCGGGAGATCGTCAACCGCTATGTGCCAAACCGTCAGTTTCGCCTTATCGTGATCTGGTGCGCCGTGCTGCTGGGGATCTATTTGCTCAAGGCGTTTTTCAACTTCGTTATCCAGTATTGGGGCCATGTTGTGGGCGTGCGGATGCAGGCCGATATGCGACGGGATATGTTCCGGCTGCTGCAGCGGCTGCCCTTTTCCTTTTTCGATGAAAACAAAACCGGCACGTTGATGAGCCGCATGATTAACGATCTGCAGGAGGTTTCGGAACTGGCGCACCACGGGCCGGAAAATCTCTTCCTTTCCGTCGTGATGCTGGCGGGCTCGTTTGTCATTCTGGCGCGAATTAATCTGCTGCTGACCCTGATCGTCTTTGCGGTGCTGCCCTTTATGCTGCTCTTTGCTTTCCGCACAAGACGGATGCTGCGGGACGCCTCTCATCAGACACGCGTGGAGATGGGCGAGATCAATTCCAATGTGGAAACGGCCATCGCCGGCATGCGGGTATCCCGCGCCTATGCCGCCGCCGACCACGAAAACGCCAAGTTCGACGAGGCCAACGGCCAGATCAAAAAGGCCCGGGGACGGCAATATTTCGCCATGGGCATCTTCAGCTCTGGTATGGGCCTGTTCACCGATCTTTTGTATCTGGTGGTGCTGACGGCGGGCAGTGTGTTTTTCTTCAAGGGAATCATCAACATCGGCGATTTTACCGCCTATCTTTTGTTCATCACCACCTTTCTCAAGCCCATCAATCGACTGGTGAGTTTTTTCGAGCAGTTTTTGGACGGCATGACGGGTTTCCGTCGCTTTCAGGAGATCATGGCCCGCCACCCCGAGACCGAGGCCGACGAGCCTATCCGTCCCACCCGACTCAGGGGAGACATCCAGTTTCACGACGTGAGCTTCCGCTATGAAAACAGTGATGCCGCCGACCGTGGAGAAAAGGTCATCAGCCATCTGTCGCTTTCCGTGCCGCAGGGCAGGACGCTGGCCCTTGTAGGCCCCTCCGGCGGCGGAAAGACCACGCTCTGCCACCTGATTCCCCGCTTTTACGAGCCGGACAGCGGCTATATCACCATCGACGGCATCGACATCCGCCAGATGGAGCGCATCGCCTTACGGAAAAACATCGGCATGGTGGCGCAGGAGGTCTTTCTCTTTACTGGTACCATCAGGGAAAACATCGCTTACGGCGATCTGGACGCCGACGATCAAGCCATCATGGAAGCGGCGAAAAAGGCGCGGATTCACGATTATATCATGACGCTGGAGCATGGCTACGACACCCAGGTGGGCGAGCGGGGCATCAAACTCTCCGGCGGGCAGAAGCAGCGCATCTCCATCGCCCGGGTCTTTTTGAAAAACCCGCCCATCCTGATTTTGGACGAGGCCACATCGGCGCTGGACAACGCCACTGAGATGCTGATCCAGGAATCGCTGGAGGAGTTGGGTAAGGGCCGCACCTCCATCGTGGTGGCCCATCGGCTTTCCACCGTGAAAAACGCCGACGAGATTGTGGTCCTTACCAAAAACGGCATCGAGGAGCAGGGCACCCACGAGCAGCTTATGGCAAAAAACGGAATCTACGCCGGGTTGTATCAGTATCAGTTCCGGGGATGAGGCGAAAAAACGCATGTTTTCCCTTCCTGCGGCATATCCTCCAGCAGGAGGGGATCGTTTATGAAAAAATCGCGGATCGAGCGGCTTCATATGGCGGTGATGGCAGCGTGCCTTGTCTGCTGCGTGACGCTGCTTTTGAGCGTGGCCTTTGACCGCCCGCTGACTCATCCCGCCGCGGCCCATGTGCCCGTTTTGCGGACGGCGCCGGAAACCGGCATCTGGCCCGGCGAACATGACCTTGCGGAAGAGGAAGATCCAGAATCCGCCGAAGCGGGGGCGGCGGAGGACGCCGAGGATGCGGCAGCGGAAACGGCGAAATGACCCGCGGCGCGTGGAGCGGCTTTGAGCCGCTCCGTTTTTTATAAAACCACGCGGAAAATCCACGGAAAAATAACAACCACCGATTGCGTTTCCCGTTGCCTTGTGCTACAATATAATGTGAATTTTCAGAGGCTTTGGGAGGAAATATGGACGATCGGAACAGAGTGATCTCACAGGAGGAGCTTCGTATCCAGCAGGACTATGTCCAGCAGGTGCGCCAGCTCTATCATGCCCGCCTGCCCCGGCAGCCGCTGGCCTGCGCCGTCACCTTCGGCTGCCAGCAGAACGAGGCCGACAGTGAATTGATTCGCGGCATGCTGACCGACATGGGCTTCGGCATGACCGACGACGAGGAAAAGGCCGATCTTTTGATCTTCAATACCTGTGCCATTCGGGAGCATGCCGAGATGCGGGTTTTCGGCAACGTGGGCCAGACCTCCCATTATAAAAAAGCCAACCCCGGCGTAATTATCTGCGTCTGCGGCTGTATGCCCCAGCAGCCCCGGGTGGCCGAAACCATCAAAACCAGTTATCCCTATGTGGATATTGTGTTCGGCACTCACGCGCTCTATCGCTTTCCCCAGCTTCTTTATCGCCGCCTGACGGAGAAAAAGCGGATCTTCGACATCTCCGGCGACGAGCGGGGCGTTATTTTGGAAGGCGTCCGTTCCGTGCGGAAGGAGGGGCCTGCCGCGTGGCTTTCCATCATGTACGGGTGCAATAACTTCTGCACCTACTGCATCGTCCCCTATGTCCGCGGGCGGGAGCGTTCCCGCGCGCCGGAGGCGGTTTTAACGGAGCTTCGGAGCCTTGTGGCGCAGGGCTACCGGGACATCACCCTTTTGGGACAGAACGTCAATTCCTACGGGCTCGATCAGCAGGGCTATCCCGATTTTGCGGAGCTCTTGGAGCGATGCAACGCTGTGGAGGGAGATTTCCGCATCCGCTTTATGACCTCTCATCCCAAGGACGCCTCGGGAAAGCTCTTCGACGCCATGGCAAGATGCGGAAAAGTCTGCCACAGCATCCATCTGCCCGTCCAGAGCGGCAGTGACCGGGTACTGAAGGCCATGAACCGCCGCTACGACGTGCGGCGCTATCTGGAGCTGGTGGATTACGCCCGGAAGGTGATGCCCGACCTCACCATCACCTCCGACATCATCGTGGGTTTCCCTGGCGAGACCGAGGCGGAGTTTGAGGAAACGCTCGCGCTTTTGGAGCGGGTGCGGTTCGATTCGCTTTTTACGTTCATCTATTCCCGCCGCCCCGGCACCCGGGCGGCAGAGATGCCCGACCCTGTCAGCCGGGAGGAGAAGCAGCGGTGGTTCGACCGGCTGCTTGCGGTGCAGAACCGCATCTCCCGGGAGATCAACGCCGGGTATGTGGGAAAAACCGAGACCGTTTTGATCGACGGGCTTAGCGACGACCCGAATTATGATCTCACCGCCCGCACCGCCGGTTTTAAGCTGGTGCATCTGCGGGGAGACCGGAGACTTGTTGGGCAATACGCTGAGGCGGAGATTGACCGCAGTTCTACCTGGGCGCTGTTTGGAAAGGTGAAGTAACCGATGACGAAGGACAAGCAAAAGGGAAAAGACGCTTCCGGCTTTACGCCGATGATGCAGCAGTATCTCGAAATCAAGCGGGACAATCAGGACTGTATTCTGATGTACCGGCTGGGCGATTTTTACGAGATGTTTTTCGACGACGCAAAAACGGCGTCGAAGGAACTGGATCTGACGCTTACGGGCCGCGACTGCGGCCAGGCGGAGCGGGCGCCCATGTGCGGCGTGCCCTTCCACAGCGCCGAAGGGTATATCGGGCGGCTGGTGGCTAAGGGCTATAAGGTGGCCATCTGCGAGCAGATGGAGGATCCGGCGCTGGCAAAGGGGCTGGTTAAGCGGGAGATCATCCGCAAGATCACCCCGGGCACCGTCACCGAAAGCTCCATGCTGGACGAGAGCCGCAACAATTTTATCGGCGCCGTGTATCGGGACACCCGGGGCGCGGGGGTGTGCTTCTGCGACATTTCCACCGGCGAGGTCTTTGCCACTCAGCTTGCGGGAGGCGACGTGACCGACGAGATCTGCAACGAGCTGGGACGCTTTTCTCCCAGTGAACTGCTGCTGTCCGACGGTGCTTACAGCGACGCGCACCTGCTGTCGTTTGCCAAAGACCGCCTTTCCGCCTATGTGGAGCGGGCGGGGGAATGGCGCTTTTTGGAGGAGACGGCGCGGGAGATCGCCGTCCGGCAGTTTCCCGATCAGCCTGCGGAGCCGGAACAGGAGATGTTGATCCGCGCCGTGGGCGGTCTGCTTTCCTATCTGCATGAAACACAGAAAAACGACCTTGCCTATATCAACCGGTTGCAGGTTTATGGCCGCAGTCAGTTTATGGAGCTGGACTATACTGCCCGCCGCAATCTGGAGCTCACCGAATCGCTCCGCGGCGGCGAGAAAAAGGGCAGCCTTTTGTGGGTGCTGGACAAAACCCGCACCGCCATGGGCGCCCGTATGCTGCGGCAATGGCTGGAAAAGCCGCTGATTTCGGTGCCACGTATCCAGCGGCGGCAGCAGGCGGTGGCCGCGCTTTTGGAGGACATTATGGCCCGGGAGGGGCTGGAAAAGCTGCTTTCGGGCATCAACGACATCGAGCGCATCTCGGCCCGCATCGTTTACGGCACCGCCAACGGGCGGGATCTGCGGGCACTGTGGCAGGTGTGCGCCCGCCTGCCGGGCGTGCGGGAAACGCTGGAGGGTTTTCAGACGCCGCTGCTGCGGCAGATCCGGGAGGCGATGGATCCCCTCTCCGATATCGAAGCCCTCATTGACCGGGCCATTTCGGAGGAGCCGCCCTTTTCCCTGCGGGAGGGCGGAATCATCCGCGGCGGCTTTGACGAGGAGATCGACCGTCTGCGGGATCTGGTGGGCGGCGGCAACGACCGCCTTGCCGATATCGAAGCCCGCGAGCGGGAGCGCACCGGCATTCCCAAGCTCCGGGTGAGCTATAACAAAGTGTTCGGCTATTATATCGAAATTTCCAAATCTTATATCGAACAGGCTCCGGCGGATTATATTCGTAAGCAGACGCTCACCAACTGCGAGCGCTACATCACCCCCGAGCTCAAGGCACTGGAGGGCGAGGTGCTTTCGGCCAGCGAACGTTTGACGGCGCTGGAATATCAATGCTTCACCCGGGTGCGGGAGCAGATCGCGGCCCAAGCGCACCGGCTCAAGGCCACGGCTCAGGCCATTGCCGCCGCCGACGTGCTTTGCTCGCTGGCAAAGACGGCGCAGCAGAATCACTACGTCATGCCCACGGTGGACGACAGCGACCGCATCGAAATCAAAGAGGGCCGGCATCCCGTGGTGGAGGCCGTTTTGCAGGACGAGCTGTTTGTCCCTAACGACACGCTTTTGGATTGTGAGGAAAACCGCGTTTATGTGATTACCGGCCCCAATATGGCGGGCAAATCCACCTTTATGCGGCAGGTGGCGCTCATTACCATTCTGGCCCAATGTGGCAGCTTTGTCCCAGCGGCAAGCGCCTCCATCGGCCTCTGCGACCGGGTGTTTACCCGGGTGGGAGCCTCCGACGACCTGTTTGCCGGACGCTCCACCTTTATGGTGGAGATGAACGAGGTGGCCGACATCCTGCGCCACGCCACCGGGCGGAGTCTGCTGATCTTGGACGAGATCGGCCGCGGCACCTCCACCTTTGACGGCATGTCCATCGCCAGAGCGGTGCTGGAATATGTGGCCGATAAGAAAAAACTGGGCGCCCGCACGCTGTTTGCCACCCATTATCACGAACTTTGCGAGCTGGAGGGCGGCGTGGACGGCGTAAAAAACTATAATATCGTGGTAAAAAAGCGCGGCGACGACATCATTTTCATCAAAAAGATCGTTCGAGGCGGGACGGGCGACAGCTTCGGCATCGAAGTGGCTAAGCTGGCCGGCCTGCCGGAAGAAGTCATCCGTCGGGCCAAAGCCGTCTTGAAGGAAACCGAATCCCGTCAGGCCCAGGTGCTGCCCGGCATCCTGCCCCCGCAGGACGAGCCGGAGGAGGCCGAGACCGGCCAACTCAGCCTGACAGGCTTTGTCCGGGAAGAGATCCTGGAACAACTCAAAACCCTTGAGCCGGACACGCTGAGCCCGATCGAGGCATTAGGGCTGCTGTACCAATTGAGCAAAAAGGCAAAGGAAAGCTGAGTCCGGCGAAAGAGGATACGGCGCAAAGTGCCGCGGCGGCGGGTGCCGCCGTGTGCGCAGGGAGGGCGGGAAAGCCCGACCGAAGCAAAATAAAACGGGGTCCCCGCAAAAGCGCTGCCTTTGCGGGGAATGCCGGACACGCTGAGCCCGATCGAGGCATTAGGGCTGCTGTACCAATTGAGCAAAAAGGCAAAGGAAAGCTGAGCATTCACGCACACAGGGCGGCGCGTCCCGCCGCCGGAAGGGAGCAAGCATGGCACAGATCTATCAAATGTCACCTCAACTGGCCAACCTGATCGCCGCGGGCGAGGTGGTGGAACGGCCCGGTTCGGTGGTCAAAGAATTGCTGGAAAATGCCGTTGACGCGGGGGCGAAGCATGTGACAGTGGAGCTTCGCCACGGGGGAATCGCCTATCTCCGTGTCACCGACGACGGGAGCGGCATCCTGCCCGAGGATGTCCGAACGGCCTTCTTGCGCCACGCCACCAGCAAGCTTCGGCGCGAGAGCGAGCTTTCGGCCATCGGGACGCTGGGCTTCCGGGGCGAAGCGCTGGCGGCCATCGCCGCCGTTTCCCGGGTGGATCTGTTTACCCGCACCAGGCACTATGACGCAGGCGTGCAGATCACCATCGAGGGGGGGAAAGAGACCGGCTATGGCGAGACCGGCTGTCCGCAGGGCACCACCGTAGTGGTGCGGGATCTGTTTTTCAACGTCCCCGCCAGGGCCAAATTTCTCAAAAAAGACGCTACTGAAGCCGCCTATGCCGAATCGGCGGCGGCCCAGATCGCCATTTCCCATCCCCAGGTGGCCTTCCGCCTGATCCGCGACGGACGCGAGATTTTTTCCACGCCGGGCGACGGCAAGATGCGCTCGGCCATTTATGCCTGCGGCGGGCGGGATCTTGCGGGGTCGCTGCTGGCCATCTCCGGCGCCTTTGGGGAGATCACCGTTTCCGGCTTTATTTCTCCTGCCGAGGTCACCCGAGCTACCCGCGCTCAGCAGGCCTTTTACATCAATGGACGCTACATCCATTCCCGCCTGCTGTCGGCCGCCGTGGAGGAGGCTTACAAGGGGCGGATCATGACGGGGCGCTATCCCGTCTGCTATCTGGATCTGCGGCTCAACCTTTCCGCAGTGGACGTCAATGTCCATCCCGCCAAGCTGGAGGTTAAGTTCTCCCGCGAAAAAGAGGTCTTTTCCGCCGTGTATCAGAGCGTGGCGGCGGCGCTGGAGGCCAATGGAGAGCTGGAGGAACTGCGACAAAAGCCCAATTTGCTGGTTCCACGGGAGGATCATCTCACCGCCGGACAGCAGAAGATGAATCTCCATGTGGACGGCAGGGGAAAAGTCCCCACCTTTGCCGAAACCTATCAGACCGCTCACGCCGCCGTAGCCCAGAAGCAGCCCGCCGCCATGCCCTATCAGACCAAATCCGGCGCTTCGCCCGCCATGGACAAGCTTCCGCCGCTGGTGGAGCCGGTGATCGACCCCATGGCCTTTGATCCGGTGAAGCAGGAGGTTCCCTTGGCGTCCGCCGAGGAGCCAAAACCAGCGGAAACGCCCGCCGAACCGGCGCGGCCAGCCGAGTTTGAGCCTTCAAAACCCGAAGAGGCCGAACCCCAGACGCTTCAGGTGCGGGTGCTGGGCGAGGTGTTTCGCACCTATGTCATTGCCGAAGACAAGGACGGCCTCTGGCTTATCGACAAGCACGCCGCGCACGAGCGGATGCTCTTTAACCGCATCAAGGCCGGTCTGGACGGGCAGGCGCCGCAGCTTTTGCTTTCACCTAAAACGGTGACGCTGAGCCAAGTGGAAAAGGACGCTTGTCTGGAGCACGCTGAGCTACTCCGGCAAGCGGGCTTCGGCGTGGAGGATTTCGGACGCGGCGCGCTTCTGGTGCGGGAAGCCCCCATGTATCTGGACGAGCAGGATATCCCCTTCGTCCTTTCGGAGATTGGCGCGCGGCTTTTGTCCCACCGGGGAGCGGACAACGAGCTGCTGGACGATCTGCTCAAAAGTATCAGCTGCAAGGCCGCTGTCAAGGCGGGCATGGATACGGACGCGCAGGAGCTGCAGCAGTTTGCCGAAGCCGTTCTGGCTGATTCCAATGTGCGGAACTGCCCTCATGGGCGGCCCTGCGTCACTTATCTTTCCCGTTATCAGCTGGAAAAGCTGTTCAAACGCATCTTATGAGCGGGAAGATTGTTGTAATCTGTGGACCGACGGCCTCCGGAAAAACGGCGCTTTCCGTTGCGCTGGCAAAACGGTTGGACGGAGAGGTGGTGTCGGCGGACTCCATGCAAATCTACCGTCGCATGGACATCGGCACCGCCAAGCCAACTGCGGAAGAGAGGAGCGGCGTCCCTCATCATATGCTGGACGTGACCGGCCCGGGCGAGCAGTATTCGGTCTCCCGCTATGCCGAGGAGGCGGGCGACTGTGTGGACGGCATTCTTGCCAGGGGGAACGTCCCCATCGTATGCGGCGGGACGGGCCTGTATATCGACGGGCTCATCCGCGGCGCGGGTTATCAGCCCTGCGGCGCGGACTCCGGCCTGCGGGACGAGCTGGCGGCGGAATGGGAGCAAAACGGCCCGGAACGGATGCTGGAGCAGCTTCGCGCCGTGGATCCGGACAGCGCGGCGCGGCTCCATATCAACGACAAGCGCCGCATTCTGCGGGCGCTGGAGGTTTTTCGGGCCACCGGCGAAACCATCACGGCCCACAATCTGCGAACGCAAATGCGCCCGCCCCGTTTCGACGCGGTGATGCTGGGGCTGACAACCGAGCCCCGGTCGCTGCTCTATGAGCGTATCGACCGCCGGGTGGACGAGATGCTGGAACAGGGGCTTTTACGCGAGGTGCGCGCCCTTTTGGACGAGGGGCTTTTAACGGGGACGGCAGCCCAGGCCATCGGCTATAAGGAATTGACCGATTATTTCCGCGGCGCGGCCACGCTGGAGGAGGCGGCGGACCAGATCCGGCAAAAATCCCGCAACTACGCCAAGCGCCAACTTACCTGGTTCCGGCGGGACAAGCGGATCCGGTGGATTGTTCGAAAGGAAGATTCCGATTTGAACAGTATTTTGCAGGAATCGACAGAATATTTGCGGACACGCGGCTATACTGGTGACGAAAAAACCTGAGAAAAGGGGAGTCACCATGGAAAACAGAAACAAAAGCAATTTACAGGACACATTTTTGAATGAGGCGCGGCGCGAGCGGATGCCGCTGACCGTCTTTCTTACCAACGGATTTCAGCAGAAGGGCGTGATCACAGCGTTCGACGGCTTTACCGTACTGCTCCATTACGAGGGGAAGCAGTATCTGGTCTACAAGCACGCCATCTCCACCATCATCCCCCAGCGCCCGCTGCGGACGTGGCAGGAAGACCGCACGGAGCGTCCGCCCTCTGTTAGGAGTACATATGAAACGTAAAATCAGCATCCTTCTCACCGTGCTGCTGTTGGCGGTCCTTATGGGCTACACCGGCTATCAGGTGATCGAAAATCTGACCCGGCAGATCCGGACGGTGGACGCGCTGGAGGTGACGGTGGAGGACAAGATCTCAGCCACCGGATGGTTTATCCGCGGACAGACCGTAGTGGAGGGTGAGACCGGCTTTTCCGCCGAATATCTGGTGAGCGACGGGGAAAAGGTCTCCAAGGGCCAAAACATCGCCGTTTTTTTCAACGACGACGGCGCCCGCAGGACCTATGATTCGGTCCGCGTCCTCCAGGATCGCCTGTCCGCGATGGAATACGCCTATTCCATGCTCACCAGCGGAACCGACAGCGCCAAGCTGGATCAGCTGATCTTTGACGATATGACGGCCATCGCGGCGGCGCTGGCGCAGGGCGACCCCTCCCGCATCGGCGGGGATTACGCCGCCGTGCAGCAGCTCATCGTCAGCCGCAGCGGCAGCGAGGCCGACCGTGAGGTCTTTGAATCGCGCATCAGTGAGCTAAAGGGCCGGATCGACGAGGAGCAGAAGCAGGTCCTTTCCGGCAGCAGCCGGTTGAAAGCGCCGACCTCGGGTTATTTTGTCAGCGGCACCGATGGTTATGAAACTGTCCTGACCCCCGATATGCTGGACGGGATCACCCCCGATATGCTGGAGCAGCTGGCTCCGGTGGCGGAGGGAGAAGGCGTCGGCACGGTAACTACCGGCTTTTGCTGGTATTACGCGGCGGCGTTGACGGCGGAACAGGCCACTGTGCTGCAACAGCGCGGCACGGCGCGGGTCAGTTTTCCCGAGTTGGGCGGCGGCGAGATCACCGCGGATATCGTCCGGCTTCAGACCTGTGACGACGGACGGGCCGTTCTGGTGCTGAAAAGCGACCGGATGAATCCGGAGTATCTCACCGCCCGTCGGCAGGATATCGACATCATCACCCATGTTTACACCGGTCTTAAGGTCCCGGCCCGCGCCCTGCGGCAGAACGACGGGCGCTGGGGCGTTTATGTGCTCGACGGCAGCGTGGTTGTCTTCAAGCCGGTGTCGTGGGTGTATCAGACCGAAAGCTATTATCTCGTTCCCACCGCCGAATCGGCCAAGGCCGGGCTTTACCGCTACGACAGGATCATCGTTCAGGGCAGCGGGTTGGAGGAAAATCAGGTCGTCCATCGAAAATAAGGCGTAAAGAAGCGCCGAAACGCAAGGAAACTGTTGACATGCCGGATAAAAAACGGCATAATAAAATAGATATAGACCGTGAAAAAAGATGTCTGAACGGCGCATGCCCGCCGGACGGGCACATTAGCGAAAGGAGCTTTTCTATGAGTTTTATGGACGATCTCAAGCGCTGGGCCAAGGGCGAGGATGAGGAAGACGAAGAGGAAGAGCTGGAGGCCGTCGGCAATCCCGGACGCAGCCGCGCCGTCAAGACCGAAGAGGACAACAGCATCCCCATGACCGATTTCCGCCGTAGCGCCGGCAGCAACAAGGTGGTTAACATCAACGCCACCACGCAGCTTTCGGTGGTCCTGGTCAAGCCCGAGAAGTTTGAAAACGCCGTGGACGTGGCCGATCACCTGCGGGAAAAGCGCACCGTCGTGCTCAATCTGGAGCAGACCAACAAAGACGTTGCCCGCCGCCTGGTGGACTTCCTTAGCGGCGTGACCTACGCGCAGGACGGCAAGATTAAAAAGGTGGCCAACAGCACCTTTATCATCACACCCTATAATGTGGACATTTTGGGCGATCTGATCGACGAGCTGGAAAACAACGGCCTTTACATCTGATCGGAGGTTTCATTTGTTTGGCATGACATATGTGATCCGCCGGGTGGTGATTCTGCTGCTCGACTGCCTGCAGATCCTGATGCTGGTCATGGTAATCATGTCTTGGATCCCGCAGTTGCGGGAGAGCCGGGCTTATCAGATCATCTGCTCGCTGGTGGATCCGATCATCGATCCGTTCCGGAGGCTGCTGTATAAGATTCCCGGGATGGACCGCTTTCCGTTGGATCTTTCCTTTTTGGCGGCATGGATCGTGCTGAGCCTGGTGCGCGGGCTGTTTTGAGCGCTTAGAAATGAGGGGGGTAAACTATGCTTACACCGCAGGAGATTCAAGATCAAAAATTTGAAAAAGCCGTTTTCGGCGGCTATGATATGGGCCAGATCGACCAGTTTTTGGACACGGTGCTCAACGATTATTCTTCTCTTTATAAAGAGAACGCCGCGCTGAAGGCCAAGATGCGCGTTCTGGTGGATAAGCTGGAGGAATACCGCACCGTGGACGAGGATCTGCGAAAGACGCTGTATAACGCCCAGATGTCGGCCAGAGACACCGTCAGCCGCGCCGAGGCTGAGGCCGAGCGCATCCTGCGGGATGCCCGCACGGCGGCGTCGCGTCAGGCTGTGGACATGCAGGACGCGGCAGAGGAGGCTCAGCGCCAGCTGGAGGCAGCCAAAAAAGCCAACGCCGCTTACGCTGTCCGCATCCGCAAGGCCATGGAGCAGGGCATCCGTCAGATGGAGCAGGTTTTGGCTCTGTCTGAGGATGCGAGAGCTGGCGAAGCGTGCCCCGCGGAGAAGGAAGCGCCCGACGCGCCCGCAGTAGAGGAGACTCAGATCTTTCGCGCTATTTCTGACGAAGAGGAGCCAGACGCACCCGCAGTCGATGCGACCCAGATGTTTACTGCCGTGAGCGAACAGGCAGAGGACACGGCGATGGAGACGCTGGGCGAGCCGGAGACCGAAGAGGAAGACGATCCCTTCGCCCCCGATCCCAAGAGCGACACCGCCCGGATCTATGGCGACAGCCCCTACACGCCAAAGCCCCGGTTTGATTTCGACGACCTTCGCTTCGGAAAAAACTTTGAAGAGCCCGAGGAAGGAAAATAAACCGCCTCTGGCTCTGTCCCCGTGGCCGCACGGCGATTGTCCGGCGCGCGGGATATTCAGGCGGCGGGCATCTGCCCGCTGCCTTTGCCCTTGAATGGGACCCAACATTTCCGCAGAGCGGCAGCCGCTCTGCGCGGCAAGGAGATAAAGAAGAATGGCACAGGATTACAAAGCTACGCTGAATATGCCGAAAAGCGGCTTTCCCATGCGGGCGGGCCTTCCCATGCGGGAGCCCGAGATGCTGGAGCATTGGCAGAAGATCGACGTTTACCGTCTTTTGCGGGAAAAGCAGGCGGGCAAGCCCCGCTTCAGTCTCCACGACGGCCCGCCCTTCTCCAATGGCGATCTGCACATGGGTCACGCCCTCAACAAGGCGCTGAAGGACTTTATCGTCCGCTCTTACGCCATGCGCGGGTACGACACGCCCTTTGTCCCCGGATGGGACAATCACGGCATGCCCATCGAATCTGCCATCATCAAGAAAAACAAGCTTAATCACAAAGAGATGGCCCCCGCCGAGTTCCGCTCGGCCTGCCAGGAGTTCGCCCAGCACTATATCGACGTGCAGATGGAGGGCTTTAAGCGCATGGGCGTCATCGGCGACTGGGAACATCCCTACAAGACCATGAACCCCACCTTTGAGGCGGAAGAGGTCAAGATCTTTGGGGAGATGTTCAAAAAAGGTTATATTTACAAAGGGAAAAAACCCGTTTACTGGTGTTATTCCGACGAAACCGCGCTGGCGGAGGCCGAGATCGAGTATCAGGACGACCCCTGCACCACCGTTTTCGTCAAGTTCCCCCTCAAGGACGATCAAGGCAAGCTGGCGCAGTATTGTGATCTGAGCAAGCTCTATTTCGTCATCTGGACCACCACGCCCTGGACGCTGCCCGGCAACCGGGCCATCTGCCTCAACGCCAATCTGGATTACAGCCTGGTGCAGGTCCCCTGCGGCGAGGTCTATATCGTGGCGTCCGAGCTGGCCGGGAGCGTCTGCAAGGCCGCCGGTATCGAGGAATATACCGTTCTGGCCAAGCTGCCCGGCAGCGCCTTTGAGCTGATGACGGCGCGGCATCCGCTGCTGTCCGGCATCGAGTCCGTGGTGCTCAACGGCGACCATGTGACGCTGGACGCCGGCTCCGGCTGCGTCCACACCGCGCCCGGCTTCGGCGCCGAGGACTTCTTTATCTGCCAGACCTATGACCGCACGGGCAAGACCCACATCGGCGTTCCCGTGCCGGTGAACGAGCGGGGCGTTATGACCGACGACGCCTTTAACGGCGTGCACATCTCCAAGGCCAACGAGTACGTTCTGCCCCGCCTGCGGGAATTGGGCGCGCTGCTGGCCAGCGAGGAGATCGTGCATTCCTATCCCCACTGCTGGCGCTGCAAAAAGCCCGTCATCTTCCGGGCCACGCCCCAGTGGTTCTGCTCGGTGGACGCTTTTAAGGACGAGGCCGTCAAGGCCTGCGATCAGGTGCGCTGGGTGCCCGAATGGGGCAAGGACCGCATCATCTCCATGATCCGCGAGCGGGCCGACTGGTGCATCTCCCGCCAGCGCAAATGGGGCCTGCCCATCCCCGTCTTCTACTGCAAAGACTGCGGCGAGCCCATCGTCACCGACGCCACCATCGACGCCGTGTCCAAGCGTTTCGAGGCCGAAGGTTCCAACGCATGGTTCCTCCGGACTGCCGAGGAGCTCCTGCCCGCGGGTTTCACCTGCCCCCATTGCGGCAAGGCCGCCGGCTTTGGAAAGGAGAGCGACACGCTGGACGGCTGGTTTGATTCCGGCTCCAGCCACTTTGCCTCCATGAACCGGGATGAGGGCTTCTGGCCCGCCGATCTGTATATCGAGGGTCTGGATCAGTACCGCGGCTGGTTCCAGGCTTCCGTGCTCACCGCCGTGGGCGCGCTGGGCAAGGGCGCACCCTTCAAACAGTGCCTGACCCACGGCTGGACGGTGGACGGCGAGGGCCGCGCCATGCACAAGAGCCTGGGCAACGGCGTCGATCCCAAGGAAATGATCGGGAAATACGGCGCCGACCTGCTGCGCCTGTGGGCCGGTTCGGCCGATTATCACGTGGACGTGCGGTGCTCGGAGAACATCTTCAAGCAGCTCAGCCAGAGCTATCTCAAGTTCCGCAACACCGCCAAGTTCATGCTGGACAATCTGGTGGGCTTTGATCCCGACAATCCGGTCGCGCCGGAGGAGATGCTCCATCTGGACCGCTGGATGGTCACCCGGCTCAACGATCTGACCCGCCGTGTGCTGGAAGCCTACGACAACTACGAATTCCATGTGGTATCCCATGCCATCAACGATTTCTGTGTGGTGGATCTGTCCAGCTTCTATCTGGATATCATCAAGGACCGCCTGTATTGCGACGGGGAAAACAGCCTTTCCCGCCGCAGCGCGCAGACGGCGCTCTGGCTGGTGCTGGATACCATGACCCGCCTGTTCGCCCCCATTCTGGCCTTTACCTGCGACGAGATCTGGCTGGCCATGCCCCACAAGGCGGCCGACGACGGCCGCAACGTCCTGCTCAACGAGATGAACGGCACCTTTGACGCCTACGCCCTTTCCGAGGACGAGATGCAGCAGTGGGACGTGCTCATCCAGCTCCGCGACGGCATCAACGCCAAGCTGGAGGAGGCCCGGGCCGCAAAGCTCATCGGCAAGAGCCTGGAGGCCCATGTGACGCTGGTCACCGGCAAGCCCGAGGGCGAGACCTGTCTCGGTAAGCTGAAGGAGCGCTTCGCGGATCTGTGGGCCGATGTGTTCATCGTTTCCGACGTGGAAGTGACCGGGGACAAGGCACTTTACGAAACCGCCGCCGAGACCCCGCTGGAGGGCGTTCGCGTGCTGGTGTCTGAGGCCAAAGGCGTCAAGTGCCCCCGCTGCTGGAAGCACACCGTCACCGATAACGAGGAGGGTCTTTGCGCCCGCTGCGCCGCCGTGGTGGCAGAGCAGCTTGCGTAAAGCAACATGCGCATTTCAAAAGAGCAGACGGCTGTCTGCTCTTTTTTGTAAAGAAGCCGCTTGACATAAACATTAAAAAGTGGTATTCTACGCGAACGCCAAACATCGCGGGGCAGAGCGAAACGCGCACGTCAATTTTTTTTACCGAAGGGAAAAGCCGATGCAAACGCGAGATGTGATGATCCAGACCCTCTGTGTTCCTTGCGGCAACCGGTGCCGCTATTGCCTTTTGTCCTGGGACGGCCGCGCCGTTGGAGCCGAGTACGATAGAAGCCGCCGCTATGCCCAGCGGCTGATCCGCTGGCTCCGGGATAACCGGCCGGAGCTGACCGTCCACTTTTCCTTCGGCTATTCCATGGAGCATCCGTGGCTTCTGGAGGCGGTGGATTTTATGCGGTCTGTGGGCTCGGTGGGCGGCGAATACCTCCAGTTTGATGGGATGGCCTTTCGCACCGATGAAGAACTGAAAAAACTGATTGCCGGATTGCGGGAACACGGCGTGAAGCATATCAACTTTACATTCTATGGAACAGAATGCTATCACGATGTTTTCGCCAGGCGAAAGGGCGATTTTGACCTGCTGTGTCGCACCGCTCGCATCTGCCATGCGACGGGGGTGAGAATCAGCGCGGGAGTACCGCTGACTCGGGAAAATGTCGTCCAGGCGGGCGATCTTTTGCGGCAGCTTACGGACGAATGGCTGGAGGAGATACGCTTTTTCGTGCCTCACGGCGAGGGGCGCGGAGCAGTGCTGGAGCCGATCCGCCTGCGGGAGCGGGACGTCAGAACCCTGCCGCCGGAGGTGGCTGCCCGTTTCAACCGGGATGCCTTTCGGACGGAGGCGGAATGGATGACGCCCGGGGCGTTCCGCCCCACGGAAAATCGGATGCTGCTGCTTTCCCTCACTCCGGAAAACATCGGCGCCTTGGAAACACAGAACCCAGCCGACACCATCGCGGCGCTGGAGGAACTGGACGAGGCTTATTATCAGGTCGTCCCCACAGTAGAGGAACTTTCGGCCCGCTATGGCGACCGACAAGGCGAATACCTTTACAGCCAGCGGGATCTCTATCAAAAATGGCAGAAGCGATTCCTTTCGGAAACCGGAATTCCGCTTTACGACGTTACCGACGAACGGCAGAGCGGTTCACGCAGATATTGAACAGACAACGGAAACGCCCGCCGAAGAAGAACCGTTCTTCGGCGGGCGTTGTTTTTGATCCGGTTTTGCAGGTTATCGTTCTTCGGAATACACGTCCTCCAGCGTTTTGGGGCGGCGGTAATCCTCCAGCGCCGCGGCAGCGTCGTCTACGCTGCGGCACAAAACGCGGCAGATCACCTTGGTTTGGGTGGTAAAGCAAACCTCTACGATAAAACGGTCGCCCACCAGATCGTAGACTCGGGCGGCGGACATGGTACCGTTTGCCTTGGTGTTGGTGCTGTTGGAGATATAACCCACGGCCTGTCCGCCTTTGGCAAAAACGCGGATTGCCTCGGTGTCATAGGTGTTTTTTGGATCCTTGCAGCAAAGCAGCTCCGCCCCAATGGGGAAGGGCGCCTTGCTGCGCAGCCCGCGCTGGGGCGTGACGGTGACGAAAATGCCCTCCAGCATGGAGAAACGCTCCTTTCGGTGTCCGGTCAAAAGCCGATCTTGCTTTGAATATAATCGGGCAGGGCGTCCATAGGCATGCGCACCTGCTCCATGGTGTCCCGATCGCGCACGGTAACGCAGTTGTCGGCGGGGGTATTCTCGTCGCCCACGGTCTGGAAGTCCACAGTGACGCAGAAGGGGGTGCCGATCTCGTCCTCCCGGCGATAACGCTTGCCGATGGAGCCGGTGTCGTCGTAGTCGGTCATGAAGTATTTTGCCAGATTGTCCCGCAGCGCCATGGCGGGCTCAGCCAGCTTTTTGCTCAGGGGCAGAACGGCAGCCTTGAAGGGAGCCAGCGCGGGATGAAGATGAAGCACCACGCGGGTATCGTTTTTCTCGGCGTCCAGCACCTCTTCGTCATAGGCTTCGCAGAGGACAGCCAGGACGGTGCGGTCGAGGCCGTAAGTGGATTCGATGATGTAGGGAATGAAACGCTCGCCGGTGAGGGGATCCAGATAGCTCATGTTCTGGCCGCTGTATTCCTGATGGCGGGTCAGGTCAAAATCGGTGCGGTTGTGGGTGCCGTTGATCTCGCCCCAGCCGAAGGGGAAGAGATATTCGATGTCGCAGGCGGCCTTGGCGTAGTGGGCCAGCTTTTCGTGGTCGTGGAAGCGGAGATGGTCGGCGGACAGGCCCAAATCCTCGTAATATTGCCGCCCGTAGGCCTTGAAATAGTCGTAAAGCCCGGTGTCGTCGCCCTCCTTGCAGAAGGTCTGGAACTCCATCTGCTCAAACTCGATGGTGCGGAAGGTAAAGTTGCCCGGCGTGATCTCGTTGCGGAAGGCTTTGCCGATCTGTCCGATGGAGAAGGGCAGCTTGGCCCGCATGGTGCGCTGGACGGCGGGGAAGTTGACATATTCGCCCTGGGCGTTTTCCGGACGGAGATAGATCACCGACTTGGTGTCGGCCGTCACGCCGCGGTAGGTCTGGAACATCAGATTGAACTCGCGGATGTCGGTAAAATTGTGCTTGCCGCAATGGGGACAGGGGATGCTGTGGGCCTTGATGTATTCAAACATCTCTTCCTTGGTCATGGCGTCTGCGTGGGCCTCCGGGTCAAAGGCCTCGATAAGATTGTCGGCCCGGATGCGCATTTTACACTCCTTGCAGTCCAGAAGGGGATCGGAAAAACTGGCGATGTGGCCACTGGCCTCCCACACGCGGGGATGCATCAGGATGTCGGCGTCCACCTCAAAGCTGTTGTGCCGCTCCTGAATAAAGCGCTTGCGCCAGGTCTCCTTCACATTGTTTTTCAGACGGGCGCCCAGCGGGCCATAGTCCCAGGTGTTGGCCAGGCCGCCGTAGATCTCGCTGCCGGGGAAAATGAAGCCGCGCCCCTTGCACAGCGCGACGATTTTGTCCATGGTTTTATCGGTATGGTTCATAAAAAGCCTCCTGCGAGTTGAAGATCACATATAAATATAGATTATATAAAAAATCCTGTAGGTTTGTCAAACATATTGGACAGTGAACTCCAAAGGAGATAACCAGGAAAGAGGCCGCATCGGAATGTTGTTGGAACGGCGGTTGTGGATTTGGAGCTGCTTGTCGAAGTCTTCAAGAGAAAAGAACGCGTGGCAGCTGTAGAAACGTTTTTGGTCTTCACGGTGGCTGCGCTCCACTTTTCCGTTGTGTCTGGGCGTGTAGGGGCGAATCAGCTTGTGCCGGATGCCGAGATGAGCTGCGGTAGCCTCAAACAGGGTTGGCAAGAGTTTCTTTGAAGGGGAAAAGCGGTTGGTAAACTCAAAACCGTTGTCCGTCTGCACGCACTCCACACGAATTCCACGTCGGGCATACCACTTGTAAAGCTTTTGCAGGAAGTCCGCCGAGGAATATGTGGACTGCTCGGGGTAGGCGGCAAGGAAGCGCAGCCGCGTAAACTCGTCAATGGCGGTGTACTGGTATAACTTCAGTTCCGGATCTGTAATGCACTTGCGGGGAACAACCTTCACATCGACCTGTAGGCGCTGTCCGGGGTATTGCATCTGCTCATAGGGCTTAGACACAAAGGTCTTTTTCTTCTCTGCCGGTGGAAACATTCCCATCTTTCGCATGGTGCGGAACAGACTTTCCGGACAGCGGGTATAGCCGCGCTTTCTCAGGCGATGCCACAGCTCAACCATGCCAAGCTGTGGGTTGCGGCGACGCATATCGCGGATGAGCTTCAACTCTGCCTCGGTGTGCTGGTTAGGGTGGCTATGCGGGCGCCTGGACTGACACGCCAGGGACTCCACACTGCCGTCCCAGCGTGACCGCCAGAAGTAGATGTACGATCGACTTCTGTTGTATTTGCGGCTCGCGCGGCTGACGCCGTACTTCTGCGCGAACTTCATCAAGGATTGCCTGTAAGCCATGTCCTGTGTTATACTGTTGCTCATGAAGGATGTGGCCCCCTTTCGGATGGTTGTTGTGTGGTAACTCAACTATAACCGATGAGGCTTCATCCTTCATCTCTTTTTATTCACTTGTCCAACATGTATTGTAGTCCTACAATAAATATAGATTATATAAAAAATCCCCTATTGTCAAGTGGCACAAAATGCGATATAATAATTTTACGGTCTTCTCCAAAGGGAATGGCCGCCTGACGGAGTCTGCCGGGCCGCGCGTCTTGCAGAAGCCGAATATCCGGGTGTAGCGCAGTTGGTAGCGCGCCAGCTTTGGGAGCGTGTAACACCCCCGACGCTGACCGAAAAATGTAAATCCCGCAACCCCTTGCAAACACTGGCGTTTTGGCACTTTTACTTCTTTGCAAAAACTCCGAAAACCGCCGCTTGACCACATCTTTGACCACAACGGCAGAAACCGCGTAAAAATCAAATAACCGGGTGTAGCGCAGTTGGTAGCGCGCCAGCTTTGGGAGCTGGATGCCGGGAGTTCGAGTCTCCCCACTCGGACCAAAATGGCGGTTTTTACCGCAAAAAAGCCGCAGGGATTGCTTCTCTGCGGCTTTAATTATAGCATTTTTGAGAAAGGAGGTTTTAGTATGAGAATCGACCATAGTGCAGCTATTGCTTTGGAAAGCATTGTAAGAAAAGTTCATTCATGTGAACGTGCTGGTATGGGTGGTTACATTGATGCAGATCATTTTGAACCATCGCCATTCGATGCTGCCCTAATCGCCTTGGCTCCGTTGTGGAAAAAGGCAGACTTCCATGAGATTGAAGACTTTTTATTCAAATGGGAGCATCTTCTCCGGAACGAATGTGAAGAACCTGTAGATGTCGACTCATATATTGATGAGTTGAGAGACCTTGTTGATAGTCTTATGAGCCGCTAAGAGAGCTTTCTATAAGGGCTAATGGGAATCCTGTGGAATGCAGCTTTCATAGGATTCCCTATTTATATCCGTTGTTTTCTTTGTTTGCTGCGGTGTGAATTCTGCGGATTCATCTATCGTGAGATCTCCATATTGAGGATAAGGTACAATAAATTGCGCAAATTGAAAAAGTGAGGAAAAGAGGACAAGGTTTGCAGTCTCTGGTAGAATGAAGTTGCGACACAAACATTCGAAAGGAGACAGCAAACCATGTCCGAGAAGATTGTACAGCTTAACGAGGAAGTTATCAAGGGTCAAATCAAGGAACTGGTCCGCGGCAGCGTGGAAGAGACGCCGAATGAGCTGCTGGAGAAGGAAGCGGAGCAACTGACACAGGCCGCCCGCTACGAACGCAGCGAGGCTCGCCAGGGCTACCGCAGCGGACACTATGACAGGAATCTCACCACCACCTCCGGGGACGTCACGCTCCATATGCCACGCCTGAAGGGTATTTCCTTTGAGACTGCCATCATCGAGCGGTATCGTCGCAGGGAGAGCAGCGTGGAGGAAGCACTCATTGAGATGTACCTGGCCGGCGTCTCTGTGCGCCGAGTGGAGGATATCACGGAAGCACTCTGGGGGACCAAGGTGTCTCCGTCCACCATCAGTGAACTCAATAAGAAAGCCTACGTTCATATCGAGGACTGGCGCAACCGTCCGTTGCAGGGCGGCAAATACCCGTATGTCTATGTAGATGGTATCTATCTTCGCCGGAATTGGGGCGGAGAATACGAGAACGTAGCCGTTTTGGTGGCTATTGCTGTTATTATACCGGCAATTAACTGATGGTTGAATCAGGTATTGCTTTATTCCTTGTATGTTTTAAGCTTTTCGTGGTTGAAATAACCCTTCACATGATTTGGATTTTTCTGAAGCCCATCCATAAAGGCTTCAGTATGTTCTTGTATTTCTTCTATATTTTTGGCCTGCGGTTTTAGTGCAACGTT
>JAFSZV010000019.1 GCA_017455565.1 Clostridia bacterium | reverse complement strand
TGTATTTGATATAGTCGGCATGGCCCGGGCAGTCGACGTGCGCATAGTGGCGCTTGTCGGTCTCGTACTCAACGTGAGCGGTGTTGATCGTGATACCACGAGCCTTCTCCTCGGGAGCCTTGTCGATGGAGTCATAAGCCTCGAACTGGGCCTTGCCCTGCAGAGAGAGCCACTTGGTAATAGCAGCGGTCAGAGTGGTCTTGCCGTGGTCAACATGGCCGATGGTACCAATGTTAACGTGGGGTTTCGTTCTTTCGAATTTTGCCTTTGCCATGGTACTTGTTCCTCCTTGTATTTTACATAATAAAGTGTTTCGTCTTTTTGCGGTATATCATCCCTATTTTATAGGATACCGCAGAAAAAAGCAAGAGATTTTAGAGATTTACTTGTTATTTGCCAGCTTTTCCTGAATGGACTTGGGCACTTCGGTGTAGTGGCTGGGCTCCATGGTGTACTGGCCGCGTCCTTGAGTGCGGGAACGAAGGTCAGTGGCGTAGCCGAACATCTCAGACAGCGGGACGAAAGCGTCGATCTGCTGGGATGCGCCGCGGGCTTCCATGCCCTGGATCTGGCCACGGCGGGAGTTGAGGTCACCAATGACGTCACCCATGTAATCCTCGGGGACGATGACGGAAACCTTCATGATGGGCTCCATCAAAACGGGATCGGCCTTACGCATGGCTTCCTTGAACGCCATGGAACCGGCGATCTTAAAGGCCATTTCGGAAGAGTCCACCTCGTGATACGAACCGTCGAACAGCGTGACCTTCACATCCACCACGGGATAGCCCGCCAGCACGCCGGAATGCATCGCGCCCTGGATACCGGCGTCGACCGCGGGGATATACTCCTTGGGAACGGCGCCGCCCACGACCTTGTTAATGAACTCATAGCCCTTGCCGGACTCGTTGGGCTCCAGCGTGATCTTGACGTGACCGTACTGGCCCTTACCGCCGGACTGGCGGCTGTACTTGTGATCGACGTCAACGGTCTTGCGAACGGTCTCCTTATAGGCGACTTGGGGCTTGCCCACGTTGGCCTCAACCTTGAACTCGCGAAGCAGGCGGTCGACGATGATCTCCAGGTGAAGCTCGCCCATGCCGGCAATGATGGTCTGACCGGTCTCCTCATCGGTATAGGTCCGGAAGGTGGGGTCCTCTTCGGCCAGCTTGGCCAGAGCGATGCCCATCTTTTCCTGGCCGGCCTTGGTTTTAGGCTCGATGGCCACGCGGATGACCGGCTCAGGGAACTCCATGGACTCCAGAATGATGGGATGGTCGGGATCGCACAGCGTATCGCCGGTGGTGGTGTTCTTCAAGCCCACCACGGCGGCGATGTCGCCGGAATAGGCCATGTCGATATCTTCCCGGTGGTTGGCGTGCATCATCAGGATGCGGCCGAAACGCTCACGCTGCCGTTTAACGGAGTTGATGGCGGTGGTTCCTGCCGCGATGGTGCCCGAATAGACCCGGAAGAAGCACAGCTTACCCACATAGGGGTCGGTCATGATCTTAAACGCCAGGGCCGCGAATGGCTCGGTGTCGGAGGCATGACGCTCTTCCGGCTGGTCGGTGTTGGGATTGACGCCCTCGATAGCCTTTTTGTCCAGCGGAGAGGGCATGAAATCTACGATGGCATCCAGCAGCTTCTGCACGCCCTTGTTGCGGTACGAGGTGCCGCAGGTCACGGGCACGATCTTGACGGCGATGGTGGCGGCACGGATGGCCTTGCGGATGCTCTCGCTGGAGATCTCTTCGCCCTCCAGATACTTCATCATGATCTCGTCGTCGTATTCGGAGATGGCTTCCAGCATCTTGCCGCGGTATTCCTCGGCCAGATCGCGCATGTCCTCGGGGATCTCTTCCACACGCATGTCCTTACCCAGATCGTCATAATAAACGTCCGCCTTCATCTCCACCAGGTCGATGATACCGCGGAAGGTCTCTTCCGCGCCAATGGGAAGCTGAATGGGCACGGGAACGCATTTCAGGCGATCCTCCATCATACGGATGACGTGGAAGAAGTCGGCACCCATGATATCCATCTTGTTGACGTATACCATACGGGGAACGCCGTACTTGTCAGCCTGATGCCATACAGTTTCCGACTGCGGTTCGACGCCGCCCTTGGCGCAGAGCACCGTCACGCTGCCATCGAGGACGCGCAGCGAACGCTCCACCTCCACCGTGAAGTCCACGTGGCCCGGGGTGTCGATGATATTGATGCGATGGCCCTTCCAAACGCAAGTGGTAGCAGCAGAAGTGATGGTGATTCCTCTCTCCTGCTCCTGCTCCATCCAGTCCATGGTGGCGGCGCCATCGTGTGTCTCGCCCATTTTATGGTTTACACCGGTGTAAAACAGAATGCGCTCGGTCGTCGTCGTCTTGCCGGCGTCGATATGCGCCATGATCCCGATGTTGCGAGTCAGCTCCAAAGGATACTGTCTGGGCATCTGCTGTCTCCTTTCGAATGGTGATTCATAGATTGCGCCGTCAGCTTACCAGCGGAAGTGGGCGAAGGCCTTGTTGGCCTCGGCCATCTTGTGAACGTCGTCACGTTTCTTGACGGCGCCGCCGGTGCTGTTCATGGCGTCCATAATCTCGCCGGCCAGGCGTTCCTTCATGGTCTTTTCCCCACGGGAGCGGGCATAGGACGTGATCCAGCGCAGACCCAGGGTCTGACGGCGGTCGGGACGAACGTCCATGGGGACCTGATAGTTGGAACCGCCCACGCGGCGGGACTTGACCTCGAGCACGGGCATGACGTTTTCCATGGCCGTCTCAAAGGCCTCGCAGGGGTCTTTTCCGGTTTTTTCCTTGACAATATCAAACGCGTCATAGACGATCTTCTGGGCAATGCCCTTTTTGCCGTCAAGCATGATATTGTTGATGAGCTTGGTAACCAGTTTTGAATTGTAAAGCGGGTCCGGAAGGACATCCCGCTTGGGTACATTTCCTCTTCTGGGCACTTTGCTTCCCTCCTTCATAGAATGATTTCATAGGTACTCAAAAGCGCTTATGCTTCTGTCAGCGCCATAGAACGGGAAATTCTTATAATGGATAAGAAATACCGTCCAAAGCGTCTGCTTTGCTTATGCTTTTACCTGAGTGGTTTTTGCGGGCTCACTTTTTGGGCCGCTTGGCGCCGTACTTGGAACGGCCCTGCATACGGCCGGAAACGCCCTGGGTGTCCAGCTTGCCGCGGATGATGTGGTAACGCACACCGGGCAGATCCTTGACACGGCCGCCGCGGACCATAACGACAGAGTGCTCCTGCAGGTTGTGGCCCACGCCGGGGATATAGCCCCAGACTTCCATGCCGTTGGTCAGACGCACACGAGCGACTTTCCGCAGCGCAGAGTTCGGCTTCTTCGGGGTCATGGTCTTCACGGTGGTGCAGACGCCGCGCTTCTGGGGAGAAGACAGATCAATCGACTGTTTCTTCTTGGAATTATAGCCCTTCTGCAGCGCCGGAGCGGTAGACTTGTAGGTAGCCTGCTCTCTGCCCTTTCTTACCAACTGGTTAAATGTAGGCATTGACGATATTCCTCCTTCTTTAAGATTTTCTATTCCGCACCGCGGGGAAACGACCCGCGGCGGTGATAGTGTGACTTCAGGTCTTCAAAACGACGGCTACAGCGGCCCCCACCCGGATGCCGCAGGCGCGGCCCAGCTCCTCCATGGAAGCCACCGGCGTCACAGGGATGCCGGCAAGCACGCAAAGCTGCTCCAGCTCCTGCCGGATGCGCCCGTCGGCGTCGTCGGCCAAAAAGACCTGTTGGGCTCTCCCTTCCCGGATCGCCCGCTGCGATTGCTTCAGTCCGACGGTCTTCGCTTGATCCTTCAAGTTCAAAAGCATCGTCTTCCCCCTATGCACTCGCAACTATTTTAGTATAATACAAGTTTTTCAATTAGTCAAGAATTTCCGTGATTTCTTCGTATTCCGGGTTGTTATACATGGCCATGCCCGAGCCGGCGGGGATCAGCTTGCCGATGATGACGTTTTCCTTCAGGCCCAGCAGCGGGTCGATCTTGCCCTTGATGGCGGCCTCGGTGAGCACGCGAGTGGTTTCCTGGAAGGAAGCGGCGGACATCCAGCTCTCGGTGGCCAGCGACGCCTTGGTGATGCCCAGCAGCACGGGCGAGCAGGTGGCGGCCTCAAAGATCTCGCCTTTTTCGGCAGCGGCCTTTTCCGCCCGCTCGTTGGCGTCCTCGAACTCCGAGATCTCCACCATGGCCCCCGCCAGCAGATCGGTGGTGCCCACGCTCTCGACCTTTACCTTGCGCATCATCTGACGGACGATGACCTCGATATGGCGGTCGTTGATATCCACGCCCTGCTGACGGTAAACGCGCTGGACCTCTTGGATCAGATAGGCCCGGACGGCCTCCACGTTGCGGGTGCGGAGCACGTCGTGGGGATTCCACGCGCCGTCCATCAGCGCGGTGCCCTTCTCGATCACGTCGCCGTCATGCACGCGCAGCGGCGTATTGATAGCCACGGGATAGGTCTTGCTTTCGCCGCTCTCGGCGTCGGTGATGACCACGTTGTTGATCCCCCGTCTTCCCTCCTCAATGCGGACAACGCCGCCGATGTCGGTGAGAATGGCGGCTTTCTTGGGCTTGCGCGCTTCAAACAACTCCTCAACACGGGGAAGACCCTGGGTGATATCGCCGCCGGCGACACCGCCGGTATGGAAGGTACGCATGGTAAGCTGGGTGCCGGGCTCGCCGATGGACTGGGCGGCAATGATGCCAACCGCTTCGCCGATGCCGATGGAATTGTTGAAGGCCAGGTTGGAGCCGTAACACTTGGCGCAGACGCCGTAGCGGGCCTTGCAGTGCAGTACGGAGCGCAGCGTCACCCGCTCGATCCCGGCGTTGATGACCCTTTTTGCGTCGTCGCCGTCCATCAGCTTTTCCTTGGACACCAGCAGTTCGCCGGTCTCGGGATGAACGATGTCGTGCAGCGGATATCGGCCCACCAAACGATCGGCAAAGGGCTCGATGACCTGGTTGCCGTCCTTGATTTCATAGACCTCAATGCCCTCTTTGGCGCCGCAGTCCATCTCGCGGATGATAACGTCCTGCGAAACGTCCACCAGACGGCGGGTCAGATAACCGGAGTCTGCGGTACGAAGCGCGGTGTCGGCCAGACCTTTACGGGCGCCGCGTGAGGAAATAAAGTATTCCAGAACGCTCAGGCCCTCGCGGTAGTTGGCCTTGATGGGGATGTCAATGGTGCGGCCGGCGGTGTTGGCGATCAGGCCGCGCATACCGGCGAGCTGGCGGATCTGGTTCACCGAGCCGCGGGCGCCGGAGTCGGCCATCATCATGATGGGGTTGAAGGGATCCAGATGGGCCATCAGGGCGTTGGTCACGTCCTTGGTGGTCTTTTCCCACTCCTCGATGACCAGACGGTGGCGCTCGTCGTCGGTAATCATACCCATCTTGAACAGGTCAGCGATCTCGCCAACATGCTCTTCGGTGGCGCGTACCAGCTCATATTTCTTTTCGGGAATCGACATATCCGCCGCGGACACGGTGATCGCGCCCAGCGTGGAATACTTATAGCCCATGGATTTGATGCGGTCCAGCAGCTCGGCGGTCTCGGTGAAGCCGTGCTTCTCGATGCTGGCCTTGATGATCTTCTGAAGCTGCTTTTTGCCGCACTTAAAGGTGATCTCCAGATCAAAGGCGTGCTCGGGATCGCTGCGGTCCACAAAGCCCAGATCCTGCGGGATGCCCTGGTTGAAGATCAGACGGCCGGCGGTGGCGTCGATAATGTGGCTCTCGGTGATGCCGTTCACCGTCTTGGTTACACGGACGCGGATGAGCGAGTGCATACCGATTACGCCGTCGTTATAGGCCAGCATGGCCTCGTCCACGCTGGAAAAGACCTTTGCGCCGCTGTGGGGATCGATGCGGCCGGTGGCCGAGTCGATCTTGCCGGAGCCGGGTTCGGTGTCACGCTCCATGGTCAGGTAATAAGAACCCAGAACCATATCCTGCGAAGGCACGGTGACGGGGGCGCCGTCCTGGGGCTTGAGCAGGTTATTAGCGGAAAGCATCAGCAGACGCGCCTCGGCCTGCGCCTCGGCGGACAGGGGCACGTGAACAGCCATCTGGTCGCCGTCGAAGTCGGCGTTGAAGGCGGTGCACACCAGCGGATGCAGCTTGATGGCGCGGCCCTCCACCAGAATGGGCTCAAAGGCCTGAATGCCCAGACGGTGCAGCGTGGGGGCGCGGTTGAGCATGACGGGGTGGCCCTTGATCACATCGTCCAGCGCGTCCCACACCTCGGTGCGGGAACGCTCCACCATCTTTTTGGCGGATTTGATGTTGTTGGCCAGGCCGTCTTCCACCAGCTTTTTCATGACGAAAGGCTTGAAGAGCTCCAGCGCCATCTCTTTGGGCAGGCCGCACTGATAGATCTTCAGTTCGGGGCCCACCACGATAACGCTTCGGCCGGAATAGTCCACGCGCTTGCCCAGCAGGTTCTGGCGGAAGCGGCCCTGCTTGCCCTTAAGCATATCGGAAAGGGATTTGAGGGCGCGGTTGTTGGGACCGGTGACCGGGCGGCCGCGGCGGCCGTTGTCAATCAGGGCGTCCACCGCCTCCTGCAGCATCCGCTTTTCGTTGCGGACGATGATCTCGGGCGCGCCCAGCTCCAGCAGCCGCTTGAGGCGGTTGTTGCGGTTGATGACCCGGCGATACAAATCGTTCAGGTCGGAGGTGGCGAAGCGGCCGCCGTCAAGCTGGACCATGGGGCGCAGCTCGGGGGGCAGAACGGGCACGATGTTGAGCACCATCCATTCGGGGCGGTTACCGGAGGCGCGGAAAGCCTCCACCACCTCGAGGCGCTTGCTGACGCGCATGCGCTTCTGGCCGTTGGAATCGTTCATCTCGGCCCGCAGTTCTTCGCTAAGCTGATCCAGGTCAATCTCGCGTAGCAGCTCCTGAATGGCCTCGGCGCCCATCTCGGCCTTGAAATCATCCTCATACTTTTCACGGTAATCCTGATATTCCCGCTCAGAGAGAATCTGCTTTTTAATCAGCGGCGTATCGCCGGGATCAACGACGATGTAGCTGGCGAAATACAGCACCTTTTCCAGCAGGCGGGGCGACATATCCAGAATCAGGCCCATACGGGAGGGGATGCCCTTGAAATACCAGATGTGAGAAACGGGCGCGGCCAGCTCGATGTGGCCCATGCGTTCGCGGCGCACCTTGGATTTGGTGACCTCGACGCCGCAGCGGTCGCAGATCTTGCCCTTGAAACGGACTTTTTTATACTTGCCGCAGTGGCATTCCCAGTCTTTGGTGGGTCCAAAGATGCGCTCGCAGTAAAGGCCGTCGCGCTCAGGCTTGAGGGTGCGGTAGTTGATGGTCTCGGGCTTTTTGACTTCGCCGTAGGACCATTCCTTCATCATTTCGGGAGAAGCCAGTCCGATTTTGATCGCTTCAAATGTCATATCAGCCATTGTATCCTTCTCCTTTCTCAATTCTCATCCGAGAGGTCGCCCAGTTCTTCGGCCACAACGCTCTCGAAATCAAATTCTTCGTCCCCGGATTCCGCCTCGTCCTCATCAGAAGGCTCGGCCGCTTCCATCTCGCCGTTCTCGTTCTCAATGCCGAAGCCGGCGTCTTCAAAGTCGCGGGCAGAGCCGTAGGAATCCTCGCGGAGGACCTTTTCGTAATTGTCGTCATCGTCGTCGGTGATCAGCTCGATCTCCTCCATGTTCTTGTCCAGAACGCGGATGTCGAGACCCAGCGATTGCAGCTCCTTCACCAAAACCTTAAAGGACTCGGGTACGCCGGGCGTGGGCACATTGTGGCCCTTGACGATGGCCTCGTAGGTCTTCACGCGGCCCACGATATCGTCGGACTTGACGGTGAGGATCTCCTGCAGGGTATAAGCGGCACCGTAAGCCTCCAAGGCCCAAACTTCCATCTCGCCAAAGCGCTGGCCGCCAAACTGGGCCTTACCGCCCAGCGGCTGCTGCGTGACAAGACTGTAGGGGCCGGTGGAGCGGGCGTGGATCTTGTCGTCCACCAGATGGTGCAGCTTGAGGTAATACATAACGCCGACGGTGACGGGGTTGTCGAAGGGCATGCCGGTGCGGCCGTCGTACAGGATGGCCTTGCCGTCCACAATCTTCAGCTTATCCGCCAGACGCAGGGCTTCGCGGTATTCGTAATTCTGCTTCTCCTCAGCGGTGAGCAGGCGGTGGGTCTTCACGCCGTCTTCGTCGGTAATTTCTTCGTACAGATCCTTCTTGGCGATGTTGGGGTCCCGGTTCTCGTCCCGCAGGATCGAGCGGTAAAGGCCAGCCTCCTTCAGAAGGGCGCTGATGTCCTCTTCCTTGGCGCCGTCGAACACGGGGGTGGCCACGTGGATGCCCAGTGCCCGGGCGGCATAGCCCAGGTGGACCTCAAGCACCTGACCGATATTCATACGGGAAGGCACGCCCAGCGGATTGAGCACGATGTCCAGCGGGCGTCCGTCGGGCAGGAAGGGCATATCCTCCTGCGGCAGGATGCGGGAAACGACGCCCTTGTTTCCGTGACGGCCAGCCATCTTGTCGCCCACGCTGATCTTACGCTTCTGGGCGATGTAGCAGCAGACCTTCATATTGACGCCGGGGGTCAACTCGTCGCCGTTCTGGCGGGTAAAAACCTTCACGTCCACAATGGTGCCGGCTTCGCCGTGGGGCACGCGCAGCGAAGTGTCACGCACCTCTCTGGCCTTTTCCCCGAAGATGGCCCGCAGCAGGCGCTCCTCGGCGGTAAGCTCGGTCTCTCCCTTTGGCGTGACCTTGCCAACCAGAATGTCGCCCGAGCGCACCTCCGCGCCGATGCGGATGATGCCCCGCTCATCCAGATCCCGCAGGGCATCTTCGCCCACGTTGGGGATGTCGCGGGTGATCTCCTCGGGACCCAGCTTGGTGTCGCGGGATTCCATCTCATATTCTTCCACGTGGAGCGAGGTATAAACATCCTCGCGCACCAGACGTTCGTTCAGCAGAACGGCGTCCTCGTAGTTATAGCCCTCCCAGGTCATGAAGCCGATAAGGGCGTTCTTGCCCAGCGAGATCTCGCCCTGGCTGGTGGAGGCGCCGTCTGCGATGACGTCGCCCTTCTCCACATGCTCTCCCACGTCCACAATGGGGCGCTGGTTGACGCAGGTGCCCTGATTGGAGCGCAGGAATTTGATGAGCTTATGGGTCTGGGTGCCCAGCGTATCGTATTTGATGGTGACGGAGTCGGCGTCCACGCGGGTGACCACGCCGGAATCCTGCGCCAGTGGCACGGTGCCGGAATCGACGGCTGCCTTGTACTCAATGCCGGTGGCCACCAGCGGCGCTTCCGTAACCATCAAGGGCACGGCCTGCCGCTGCATGTTGGAACCCATCAGGGCGCGGTTGGCGTCGTCGTTCTCCAGGAAGGGGATCATGGCGGTGGCCACGGAGACCATCATCTTGGGCGAAACGTCGATGAGGTCCACCCTGTCGCGGTCCACCTCGATGATGTCGGAGCGATGGCGGCAGGTGACGCGGGCGGCCTTGATGCGGTGATCCTCGTCCAGCGGCTCGTTGGCCTGAGCGATGATATATTCGTCCTCCACGTCGGCGGTCATATAGCGCACCTCGTCGGTAACGCGGCCGGTGGCTTTGTCGATCAGGCGATAGGGCGCCTCGATAAAGCCGTAATCATTGATGCGGGCATAGGTGGCCAGATAAGAGATCAGGCCGATGTTGGGACCTTCGGGGGTCTCGATGGGGCACAGACGGCCATAGTGGCTGTAATGCACGTCGCGCACTTCGAAGTTGGCCCGGTCGCGGGACAGACCGCCGGGACCCAGGGCCGACATACGGCGCTTGTGGGTCAGTTCGGCCAGCGGGTTGGTCTGATCCATGAACTGAGACAGCGGCGAGGAGCCGAAGAACTCCTTGATGGCGGCGGTGACGGGGCGGATGTTGATGAGACTCTGGGGAGTGACAATATCCAGATCCTGAATGGTCATACGCTCGCGGATCACGCGCTCCATGCGGGAGAAGCCGATGCGGAACTGATTCTGCAGAAGCTCGCCCACCGAGCGCAGGCGGCGGTTGCCCAGATGGTCGATGTCATCCGGCGTGCCGATGCCATAGACCAAGCCGCACATATAGTTGATGGAGGCCATTACGTCGTCGGGGGTGACGTGGTTTGGGATGAGCTCGGGCACACTGTCACGAATGGCGTCCAGCAGTTCTTCGCCCTCATACTTGTCCATCAGCTCGCACAGCTTGGGGAAGCTGACGTGCTCGTTGATGCCCAGCGCCTTTTCGTCGCACTCGACGAAATCACGCAGCCAGACCATCCGGTTGGAGAAGATCTTGACTTCCTTCCCCTCAATGTCCAGCCACGCTTCGCTCGCACCCGTGCGTTCAATCTCCTCGGCGCGCTCGCGGGAGATAACCTCGCCGGCGTTGGCCAGCACCTCGCCGGTACGGGGATCGGCCAGCGGACGGGCCAGCTTGTGGCCGGAAAGCCGCTTGCCCAACGCCATTTTTTTATTAAACTTGTAGCGGCCCACAGCGGACAGATCATACCGTTTGGGATCGAAGAACAGGTTATTGAGCATAGTCTCGGCGGAGTCCACCGTGGGGGGCTCGCCGGGACGGAGGCGCTTGTAGATCTCGATCAGGGCCTCTTCCCTGTTATGGGCAGCAGTATCCTTTTCGATGGTGGCGAGGATGCGCTCGTCTTCGCCAAAAAGCTCCTTGATCTGGGCGTCGGTCTCCACGCCCAGCGCACGGATCAGCGAGGTGACGGGCACCTTGCGGTTTTTGTCGATGCGAACATAGAAAATATCGTTGACGTCGGTCTCGTATTCCAGCCAGGCGCCGCGATAAGGGATCACGGTGCAGGTATGGCAGGTCTTTTCGGGCCGGTCGTTGTTGACGCCGTAATACATGCCGGGAGAGCGGACGATCTGGGAGACGATGACGCGCTCGGCGCCGTTGATGATAAAGGTGCCGCTGTCGGTCATCAACTGGAAATCACCCATGAAGATCTCCTGCTCCTTGATCTCCTCGGTCTCTTTGTTGCGGAGGCGGATGCGGACCTTCAGCGGAGCGGCGTAAGTGGTATCGCGTTCCTTGCACTCGATGATGCTGTACTTGGGGGTGTCCTCCAGGGTGTAATCCAAGAAGGTCAGCTCCAGATTGCCGGTGTAGTCGGTGATGGCGCCCACGTCTTTGAAGACGGCGCGCAGGCCCTCTTCCAAGAACCAGCGGTAGGACTTCTTCTGGACCTCGATGAGGTTAGGCATCTCCAGGATCTCGTCGGTCCGGGAGAAGCTCTTGCGGATTTTTTTTCCGCAGCGAAGATCTTTCATCGGCTGTCTCACTCCATTTCTGTATTTTCAAAAACCAATATACACTTAATACGCCCGGAGTAGTTGCGTCTTTATTCCGATTTTCTCTTGCATTTTCCGGTAAAGTCGGTTATACTAATTTCAGCAAAAAAGGCGCACTGTACCCATAGTGGTACAGTTTTTTATTTTATCACCATTTTAATGCGAAGTCAACAATCTTTTTTCAAAATTTTCGTAAAAAACGGCAATTGACAAGGTTTTTTTCATGTGATAGGAAACAGAAAGCTGCCGCAGGCGTGTACCTGCGGCGGCTTTGCGTTTGAAGCGTACGGTTCGCGGCAAGCTGAGGCGGCAGAAACCTCTGCCGCCCGCTCTTGACGATGTCAATTAAACGATCTGGGGTTTGGATACTTGTGCTTGTCGACGGAATATCCGCTATGATCTTTGATCGTCATATAAAGCACGCCTTCGCCGTCCTTAAGCTGCACATAGCAAACGCCCTGATCGCCGAATTGATCCGTGATCTCAACCTTCTGATCGAAGTAATACACCCAAACCGTGCCATCCTCTTCATATACCACATCCGGCATATTCAGCTCCTGCAAAATCTCGTCTTCCGTAGCGGGACGCACCCTCCCGCTGGGGTCGACCGCTACACCGCCTCCGCTTTGATGTCGGATATTCCCGTCTGCATCCTCATAAGTCAGAGAATAGTGCCCGTTTTCAATCTCAAGAATCACATCCGTTTGATCTCCGTAAATCCAAAGCTGGATGCTGCGCCGCACGCCGCCGATGTCGGCAGCATAGGCCGCGGTGGCCAGTCCCAAAACGATCGCCAGCGCCGCGCAGACGGCGGCCAAGCGGGAAATGCGAACGGTTTTTTTCGAGTTCATGTTTTCTCTCTCCTTTGAAAAATCGCAGGAAGTATGAAACGCGGAAAAGGTCTTCTGATAGCGTTCTTTATTCGTCATCGTCCCATTCCTCCTTCAGTTTGGTTTTCAGGAGCGCCCGGCCCCGGTTGAGCTGACTTTTGACCGTTCCCTCGCTTCTTCGCAGGATGTCCGCGATCTCACGCACGGAATATTCCTCGTAATAAAACAGATGGATCACAATGCGATAGCGCTCGGGCAATCCCATCACTGCCGCAAACAGGCGGCCGTCGGCCGGCTCCTCAAAGGCCGCCTCTTCCATGCAGTCCTCCCACGAGGTCTTGTTTCTTCGCCAGAAGGACGCTGTGATATCCTTTGCCCGGTTGACCGCCACCCGCAAAAGCCACGCCTTAAGATGCTCCTCGCTCTCGTACTGCTGTCCCAGCGAATGGTAGCGGATCATCACGTCCTGCACCACGTCGTCGGCGTCTGCCTGATTGCGGCACACGCTCAGCGCCGCGCGGAAGATCCGGTCGCCGTAAGCCCGGAATGCTTCGTCTGCTGTCAGTCTCATGCCATGCTCCTTTTCGTTTGGAAGGTCCCTTCACCTATCATACGATTTTCCGCGGAAAAAGGTTGCATTTCTTCGATTGTTTACAAAAATATCAAAAAACGGGGTCGTTCAGCCCCGTTTTCCGCTTCGCCGGAAGTCAGACCTCCCGGTTGACGATTTGATAGATATAGTTCATATCCAGTCCGCCGCGCACGGCGTCGGCCAAAAGATCGTATTGCCGCTCCTTGTACTGCAGCGCGTCAAAGGCGCCCAGCGACGCAAAATCCACGCCTTTTCTGTCGCAGACGGCGCGCAGCACGGCGTCGGTCACGCCGGGCGCGTCGAAAATACCGTGAACATAGCTGCCGTAAACGCTGCCGCCGCCGTTGACCGGACAGGTCTTTTCCCCGCTGCGGCCCATGTGGATCTCATAGCCCTCGTAGCGCAGGCCGTTGAGACCGGAAAGCAGACCCTCCACGCCTTCAAAAACGCCGGATGTCTGGGTCTGCACCTTGTTTCCTTCAAACACCGTTTCAAAATCCAGCAGTCCCATGCCGCAAAGCTCGGTGACGCCCGCCGCCTCCACCTGCCGGGGATCGGAAACCCGTTTCCCAAGCATCTGAAAGCCGCCGCACACGCCGAAAACCGGCGTTCCCCTGCTGGCTTCCTGTAAAATTCTGGTCTCCAGGCCGCTCTCCCGCAGCCAGATCAGGTCTGCGATGGTGCTTTTGGTGCCCGGAAGCAGGATGAGATCGGGCTCATGCAGCTCGGCTGTGGAGATTACATAGCGGAGCGAGACATTTTCATACCGTTCAAAGGGAGAAAAATCGGTGAAATTGGAGATGCGGGGCAAACGAACCACGGCCACGTCGATGAGCTTGCGGGCGCTGTCCCGGCGGAACCGCTCGGTAAGGCTGTCCTCGTCGTCGATATCCGTGTAGGTATAGGGCACCACGCCCACCACGGGAACGCCGCAGAGCTCCTCCAGAATTTTAAGTCCCGGCTCCAGAATGGCCCGGTCGCCGCGGAATTTGTTCACCACGGTGCCCTTGATCCGGCGGCGTTCATCCTCCTCCAGCAGGGCCACCGTGCCGTAGAGCTGGGCAAACACGCCGCCCCGGTCGATGTCCCCCACCAGCAAAACGGGGGCGTCCGCCAGTTTGGCAAACCCCATGTTGACGATATCCTCCTGCTTGAGGTTGATCTCGGCGGGGCTGCCCGCCCCCTCGATGACGATGATATCGTATTCCGCCGCAAGGCTGTTATAAGCCTCCATCACGGCAGGGATATATTCCCTTTTCCGTTTGTAATACTCCATCGCCCGCATGTTGCCCTGGACGACGCCATTGACGATCACCTGGCTGCCCACGTCGGTGGTGGGCTTGAGCAGGATGGGATTCATCCGCACGTCGGGAGCGATACCCGCCGCCTCGGCCTGCACCACCTGCGCCCGGCCCATCTCGCCGCCGGCCTTTGTAATAAAGGAATTGAGCGCCATGTTCTGGCTTTTGAAGGGGGCGACGCGATACCCGTCCTGCTTGAAGATCCGGCACAACCCCGCCGCCAGCAGGCTCTTGCCTGCGTTGGACATCGTCCCTTGGATCATAATGTTTTTTGCCATTCAATGTGCCTCCCTGATCGCGGCGGACAGCGCCGCCAGCAGCCTTTCATTTTTCTCCCGCCGCTTGACGGCGGCGCGGAACCAGCCCTTTCCAAGGCCTGGATAATTTCCGCAATCCCGCAGCAAAACACCGTGCGCCGGCGTTTTTTCCGCCAGCGGGAACGGAGCATAAAACAGCAAATAATTTGCCTGCGACGGGCAGACCCAAAGGCCCAGCTCCCGCATCGCCTTTGTCATCCACGTCCGCTCACAGAAAATAACCGCGCGGGCGCGCTCCAGAAACCCCCGTTCTTCCAGCGCGGCAACCCCCGCCGCCTGGGCGGGTACCGACACGTTCCACGGCTGAACGGCTTTGCTCATTTCCGAAAGCAGCGCCCCGTCGGCGCACAGGCAATAGCCCAGCCGCAGACCCGCCATGCCGTAATTTTTGGTAAAGGCCTTCAAAATCATCAGTTCAGGGCAGCTTCCCAAAAGATGCTTCAAGCTTCCGTTTTCCCATCCGTCGGACAGGTCAAGAAAGCATTCGTCCACAAACAGGCAGACGCCCTTTTCATGGCACAGCTCCGCCGTCTGCTCCAGCAGCGCCTGCGGGATGAGCCGCCCCGTTGGGTTGTTTGGATTGCAGAGAAAGACCGCCCGGGCGCCGCTGCGTTCCAGCGCGGGGAGAAAGTCCCCGGCCAGCGTAAAATCATGCTCCCGCTCCAGCGGATAGCGGATCGTGCGGCAGTCGGCCGCCGCCAGCGCCAGCGCATATTCCGAAAAGGTGGGGGCGAGCTCCAGCGACGGGTCGGGCCGGGCCGCGGCGCAAAAGGAATAGATCAGCTCGGCGGCGCCGCTGCCGCACAGGATCCATTCCTCCGGTACGCCCTCGCAGACGGCGATGGCCGCCCGCAGCCTCCGGCAAAAGGGATCTGGATAGCGTTCCAGCCCGGCAAGGCTCTCGATCGCTGCCCGGCGCACCGCCTCCGGCGTGCCCAGCGGGTTGATGTTAGAGGAAAAATCCAACATCCCTTCCCTGCCGTACAGGTCACCCCCGTGGGGATTTTCGGTTTGATACAGCATCCCGTTTTCCTCCCTTACAGCAGAATCAGCGCGCGAAGCGCCCCGCAAAACGCCAGCGACAGCGCCGCCGTGGCATAAAGCAGGCGGCAGGCGCGGGGGATATCTTCGTTCTCGATCTCCCTTGTGGGATCTCCGATATATTTCTTCCGATGCAAAACGCCGTGATACCAGGCGTCCCCCGCCAGACGCAGGCCCAAAAGCCCCGCGCAAACCGATTCTGTCTGGGCGGAATTGGGGCTGGCATGATTGTAACGGTCCCGTTTGAAGACGTTCCAGCCGTTTTTGCCGTCCATGCCCAAAAGCGCCCCCGCCGCCAGCATCAGCAGCGCCGACAGCCGGGCGGGGATCAAGTTCATCACGTCGTCCATCTTTGCCGGGACAAGGCCGATGTTTTGATACGGCGGCTCTACATAGCCCAGCATGGAATCCATGGTGTTGACTGCCTTGTAAAAGAAGCCCAGCGGCGCGCCGCCCAGCGCCAGAAAGAGCATGGGCGCCACCACCCCGTCGGAGGTGTTTTCCGCCACGGTTTCCACCGCGGCACGGGCCACTCCCGCCTCGTCCAGCCGCTCCACGTCGCGGCCCACGATCATAGAAACCGCCCGGCGGGAGACGGACAGGTCGCCGCTCTGCAGGGCGGCATAGACCTTCATGCTCTCGTCCCGCAACGCGCGGGTGGCCAAGATCTGCCAGCACATCACGCTCTCTGCCGTCAGACGCAGCCACGGGCTGACAATGCCGCAGAGCCGGAGGACGAGCCATGGCACAAGCGCGGAAAGAACGGCGGTCACGATCCACACCGCCGCGCCGGCCAGATTCTCGCCACGGGGCGTTTTGGGAAAGAGGGCCCGCGCCCCCTTTTCCAGCGCAGAGATCAGCTTGCCGATGAGTACCACCGGATGGGGCAGCCCATGGGGGTCGCCCACAAGCAGGTCGATAAAAAAGCCGAAAAGCAGCACGGCCAGCGAACGCATCATTGTTCCCGCCTCCGCTGCATGGTAAAGAGATACACGGGATTCTGCCCCATCATCAGATGATAGCGCCCCGCCTTCCTGTCCCGGGCCACCGTCAGCGAAACGATCTCGTGCTCTGTAAAGTCAAATTCCTTTACTGTATTTATCAGCTCAGCTGCCGATTCCATCGTTACCGACGCCGCCACAATGCGCACGGCGGGATTTTTTTCCAGTAGCAACGCCACGATATCCCGCAGATTGCCCGAGGACCCGCCGATAAAGGCATGGGTTGGCGCGGGGAGATCTGCGCAGCATTCGGGGGCGACACCCGCCACGGGAATGAGATTCCCGGCGCAGAAGGCGGCCTTGTTTTCCGCAAGCAGGGCCAGCGCATCTTCCCGCTGCTCCACGGCGTAGACGCTTCCCCGGCGGGCTAGACGGGCCATCTCCACGCTCACCGAGCCCGTCCCGGCCCCGATGTCCCAGCAGATGGCGTCTTCCGTCAGCCGCAGCTTGGACAGGCACACCGCCCGCACCTCGCTTTTTGTCATGGGCACCGTGCCGCTTTCGCCGCCGCCTCGCAAAAACACATTGTCCGGCAGGCCGAAAAAGACGTCGGCGCGGGCGCTCCCGTTTTCGATCAGAGCAACGCTGAGGGCGGCAAAGCTCTGATGCGCCAGCGCCGAAGCCGTGCCCCGGGTGATCTTTTCGTCGGGGTATCCCAGCCGCTCGCCCACGCTGACCCACACGCCGCCAAGCCCGGCGGCGTCAAGGCTGCGGCAAAGTGCCGCCATGCCGTCCTCGCCGCCCACCAGCGCAAAAACGCGGGGATTGCGGCGTACGTCGGAAACGATATCCCGATCCCGCCCGTGCAGGCTGACGGGAACTACGTCTTCATAAGAAGTGCCCAGCCGGGCGCACAGCACCGCCATGGAGCTCAGCCCGGGCAGCACGGTCACATCGCAGTTTTTCAACAGCGGAAGCAGTTTTTTTGTCCCGCTGAAAAAGCCCGTATCGCCGGACATGACCACGGCAAAGCGGCGGTATTCGCCGTGAGCGGCGATATACCCGGCGATGGCCTGCGGCGCGATGGCGTCAAAAACCGCCTGATGGGGCGACGCCACAGCCTCCAGCATCCGCCCGGCGCCGATGAGACAGTCCGCCCCGGCCACAGCTTCCCGCGCCTCGCCGGTCATGCCCTCACGGCTGCCCGGGCCGATGCCCGCCACCGTCACCCGCGGACGGCGCCTGAGCCCGAACCGCCCGCACAGCAGCTCCATCGTTTCCGAAAGACTGGCGCCATCCCGCTGGGGCGGCCGTCCGATGACCACCAGACGGGCACCCGCTTCCCGGGCGGCCTCGGCTTTTTCCGCAAAGCCGCCGGTGCTGCCGCCCTCCTTTGTCACCAGCCAGCGGGCGTCTGCGGCACGCAGCATGGCCTGATTCATTTCCTTGGAAAACGGCCCCTGCATGGCGAAAATATGGGCAGGGGCAAGTCCTGCGGCTTTACAGACAGAAAGGGAATCCTCCATGGGCAAAACCCGGGCATAGACCCGCCGGGAAAAATCCCGCATCGCGGCGTATTTTGCGATTTCCTTGCTGCCCGTGGTCAAAAGGATATTGCCCTCAGTGCCGTCCAGACAGGCCGCCGCCTCCCCTGCGTCCGCTGCAAAGACCGCCCCCTCCGGCAGCTCGGTTTCCTCCCGCAGCAGGCGGAGATACTCCGTTCCCGTTGTCCGGCAGGCCGCCGAAATGTTTTCGGTGACCACGAGGGCATAGGGATGAGTTGCGTCGATCACAAGATCAAATGCCTCTTTTTGAAACAGCGCCTCCATCTCCGGCTCGGTCAGGCGGCGGGCGGAAACCGTCAGATTGCCGGTCTGCGGCAGCAGCAGCTCGCCGTAATCGGTGGCGACACAGGCGCGCACCGCAACAGGCTGCTCCGCTAAGAATTCGATAAGCTCCCGCCCCTCGGTGGTGCCGGCAAACACGCAGATCTTATACACCGCGATACCCCCTCGGCGTGACCATTTTCCCCGCCACGGTCTTCGTCATGCTGTTGCCGATAAACACCGTGCAGAACATATCCACCTGGGCGTTTTGCAGCTCGTCCAGCGTCAAAAGACAGATACTTTCCCCGGCGCGTCCGATGTTGCGTGCCACGCCGCACAGCCGCTCTTTGGGCAGATGGCGCAGCAGGATGCCGCAGGCCCGTCTGAGATGGTCCGGCCTGCCCCGGCTGACGGGATTGTAAAGCACCACCGACAGATCGGCCCTCGCCGCGGCCTCCAGCCGCGCTTCGATGGTCTCCCAGGGCGTCAACCGGTCACTCAGACTGATGACGGCGAAATCATGAGTCAGCGGCGCGCCCAAAATCGCACCGCCACTGCAGGCCGCCGTAAGCCCCGGCACCACCTCTACGGCGGGGTCTTCCCTGTCGCCCCGCAGCTCATAGATCAGCGCCGCCATGCCATAGATCCCGCTGTCGCCCGAGCAGATCATGGCCACGTTTTTGCCCTGAAGCGCCGCGTCCAGCGCCATTTGGCACCGTTCCTTTTCCTGTGTCATGGGTGTGGACAGCACTGGCTTGTCCGGGTAATGCTCCCGCACCAGATCCACGTAAACGTGGTAGCCCACGATAAGATCACATTCCCGCAGGGCTCTGTCGGCCCGCAGGGTCATATTTTCACGGTCACCCGGGCCGATGCCCACCACCGTCAGCTTGCTCAAAAACCCACCTCCAGTTTTTCCTCCGCTACGGCCACGGTCACGCCGCCGCCGGCGGTTTTTTTCACGATGAGCCGTTCCGCGCCCAGAAGCGCAGCCCGTTCGCACACGTTGTCCACCCCCGTGACGCTCTGCACAAAGGCCGAGGGCGTGAAACCGCCCTTTGCCGTCTGCAGCTCTGCCGCGGAATAAAAGACCGCAGGCCAGCCCCGCTGAGCGCAAAAGGCCAGAAGGCCCGCTTCCCCGGCCTTCAGATCGATGGAATAAACGCCCTTTACCGCCCGGAGATCGAGCCCGTTGGCGGAAAACGCCGCATTTACCGCGGCGTCTATCGCCTCTTTCGCCGTTCCCCGGCGGCAGCCGATCCCCAGCCGCAAAACGCGGGGGATGAGCGGAAGGGTCACGTCAAAGGGCCGCTCGGTCCGGCAGGAGATGCAGATCCCAACCGGGCCGCTCCCGCCCGCCGCAACGCCGGCGGGCAGCGCCGTAACGATGGGAAAATCGCTGACAAGGGACACATCCCCCTCTAAAATGGCCGCCGAAACCGCCTTTGCCGCCTTGATGTCCCCGATGACCAAGCCCCGTTCCGCCGCCCAGGCGTCCACGGAAAAGCGTCCGTTGACGTCGGTGGCGGTGGTGACCACGGGCAGGGCGCCCATCGCCTCCGCCAGGCGGCGGCTCAAGGCGTTCGCGCCGCCGATGTGTCCCGAAAGCAGCGGGATCACGTATTGTCCCCGCTCGTCGATGCAGATCACAGCGGGGTCTGTGCGCTTGTCGCGCACATGGGGCGCGATCTCCCGGACAGCAATGCCCGCCGAGCCTACAAAGATCAGCGCGTCGCAGACGGAAAACAGCCCTCCGTAAAAGGCCGGGGCGGGCTTTCCCAGCGGCAAAAAGCCGTCCTTCACCAGACGCTCCACGGTATAGGCGCATACCTCCCAGCCCTCCAGCGCCCACAAAACGGCCCGCGCCGTATCACAGCCCCGGGCGCTGAAGGCGAACACCGCCGCCTTCACTGCGACGCCTCGCGGAACTCAGTGGAAAAGCCGGGATCATAGAGCTTGGACCGCTGATACTCCCCGGCCAGACAGTTGCCCACGATGATGAGCGCCGTCTTTTTCAATCCGTTTTCCGTTACCGTTTTGTGCAGGGTGCCCGCCGTGCAATAGAATTTCCGCTCCTCGGGCCAGGTGGCTTTGTAAACCACGGCGGCCGGGGTGTCGGGGCGGTAACCCCCCGCCAGAAGCTCGTTCTGCAGGGTTTCGGTCAGACCGGTGCTCAAAAACAGCACCATGGTTGCCCCGTGGGCGGCCAGCGAGCGGATGGACTCCCGCTCCGGAACGGGGGTGCGCCCGGCGGCCCGGGTGATGATGACGGTCTGGCTCACCTCGGGCAGGGTATATTCCGTCCGGAGTGCCGCCGCCGCGCCGCAAAAGGCGCTGACGCCGGGGCAGACGTCGTATGCCACACCCATGGCCTCCAGCCGGTCAAATTGCTCCCGCACCGCGCCGTAAATGCTGGAATCGCCGGTGTGCAGGCGAACGGTGGTCTTTTCCTCCGCCTCAGCAGCCCGGATCACCGCCATCACCTGCTCCAGCGTCATTTCGGCGCTGTTATAAAGGGCGCAGCCCGCTTTCACATATTGCAGCACGTCGGGATTGACCAGCGATCCTGCGTAAATAATCACGTCGGCCTCTCCCAAAAGCCGCGCCCCGCGGACGGTGATCAGGTCGGGCGCTCCGCTGCCCGCGCCAACGAAATGTACCATAGCTCATCCCTCCAAAATCTTTGACAAAAGCGTCCGGGCGCTGCCGGTTTCGCCCAGGATGCCGTATTCCTTGGAAAAATAGACCGCGCCGGTTTCCAGACCGTCGCCGCCCCGCTGGGCAAGGTGAAAGGCGATCCGCCCCGTGAGCCGCTCCAGCGCCGCCCGGCAGCGCGCCTCGCTCTCTTCCCGCATGACGCGGACGGCGTCGTCGCAGGTGACGCATTCCAGCATGGCCGCAATGCAGGCGGGCGAAAAGCCCGCCGCCCCGGCCTGGGCGGCAAGGATCTCCATGCGGCAGTCGCCGTATTTGGAATGGGTGTTCATCATGCCGCCGCCCAGCTTGACCAGCTTACCCGCATGTCCGATAAGCAGCGCGCCGCGAAAGCCCAGCTCGCGGCAGATGTCCAGCCCGTCGCCGATGAAATTGGAGGTCTGGACGGCCCGCTCGGGGTCGATGCCCAGCGAGCCTTTGATAAACTCCGCACCGTAATTGCCCGGCGTCAGCAAAACATAATCGGCGCCGTTTGCCCGGCGCTGGTTGAGCTCCACCCGGATGGTGTCCACCAGCGCCTGCTCGCTCATGGGCTCCACGATCCCCGTGGTGCCCAAAATCGAGATGCCGCCCACGATCCCCAGCCGGGGATTAAAGGTCTTTTTGGTCAGTTCCTCGCCCTGGGGTACCGAAATGATCACAGAAAGCCCGCCACGGTAATCGGCAAGGCAGCATATCTCCTCCAGATTTTCCCGGATCATTTTTCGGGGCACGGAATTGATGGCCGCCGCCCCCACGGGCTGATCCAGCCCCCGCTTGGTGACCCGGCCCACGCCCTTGCCGCCGTCGATGACGATCTCTTTTCCCTCGTTGCGGGAAACGCAGGCGTAGATCAGCGCGCCCTTGGTGATATCCGGATCGTCGCCGCTGTCCTTTTCGATGGCGCAGGAAACACGGTCTTCTTCCATTGCGATGTCCCGCACCTCCAGCGAGAGGGCGATGCCCTTTGGCGTAACCAGCGAGATCCTCTCCCGCCGGACGCCCGTCAGAAGCATCCACGCCGCGGCCTTGGCCGCCGCGGCGGCGCAGGAGCCTGTGGTATAGCCCAGACGCAGCCGCCTGCCGTCTTTCGTCACATATTCTTCCATGCTCATCGGCCGATCCGATACAGCAGCGCGTTGACGATGGCCGCCGCCACGTTGCTGCCGCCCTTTCTGCCCCGTGCCACGATGTGCGGCACGCCGGAGGCGATGATCCGCTCCTTGCTCTCCACCACATTGACGAAGCCCACGGGCACGCCGATGACCAGCGCCGGCTCCAGCCTGCCCTGTCCGATCAGCTCCTCAATGGCCAAAAGCGCCGTGGGGGCGTTGCCGATGGCGAAAATGCAGGGCTTGTCCAGCTCCGCCGCCCGCTCCATGGAAACAGCGGAGCGGGTGATCCCCCGTTCTTTTGCCTCCTGCGCCACGTCGGGGTCGGCAATGAAACAATGCACCTCACCTCCCAGCTTTTTCAGCGCGGTCTTGTTGATCCCGGCCATGGCCATGCTGGTGTCGGTAACGATATGGCAGCCGGCGCGCAGGGCTTTCACGCCCTTCTGCGCCGCGCCCTCGGAAAACACCAGATTGTCGGCATAATCAAAATCCGCCGTGGTGTGGATGACCCGTTTGACCACGTCGGCCACCTCCGGTGCCGGCTGACGCTCGCCCAAAAGCTGGGTGATGATCTCAAAGCTGCGCTTTTCGATGTCCATGGGTTTGACGATCTCGATCATAATGCTTTCTCCTTCAAACACGCCTGATAAAACCGGACGGCAAAATCAGGATTGGCATAAAAATGAAAATGAGGATAGCCGGCGTACAGCGTTTCGGTGGCAAAAGCGCAGTCCCAGCGCTTTCCCGAGGGCTTCTCGGCGGTGAAATCCGCACCGGTATCTTCCGCGTCCCAGTGGTGGAACTCATGGCCCCGGATCTGTCCCCCGGCGGGGCAAAGCAGATTGTCCCGCCAGGCCGTCAGCGTCACATAGCCGAAACGAGTCAGCCTGCCGTTGTCAAAGCATTTTCCCGGCAAGACCCCCGTCATGGGATATGCCCCGATGGCCTGCGTCAGATACATAAAACCGCCGCATTCCGCGATGCAGGGCAGCTTCCTCTCCAGCGCGCCGCGGATGGAATCCAGCATCGGGCGATTGCCGCTGAGGGCCTCGGCGTAAAGTTCGGGATAGCCGCCGCCCAGATAAAGACCCTGAATGTCCTCCGGCAGGGCGACGTCGGCCATCGGGCTGAAGGGTACAAGCTCGGCCCCCATCTCAGTCAGCGCTTCAAGGCTGTCTTCATAATAAAAGCAAAAAGCGTTGTCCCGCGCCACGGCGATGCGCGCTGTCTGCGAAAAGCGGGGCAGCTCCACGGGCAGATACTCCAGTGGGGGCACCTCGGCCGCCAGCGCCAGCAGGCCGTCGAGATCCACGCTCTCCTCCGCCTGGCGGGCCAGACGGACCAGCTTGTCCTTCAGATCCACCACCTCGGCCGCTGTCACCAGTCCGAGATGGCGGCTCTCCAGCGTGCAATCCGGCATTCTGGGCAAAAACCCCAGCGGGCGGACCCGTCCGCCGAAGCGGCGCCGGATCTCGGCGGCCAGCGCCTCATAGGTAGAAGCGGCGCATTGATTGAGGATGACGCCGCGGATGCGGCTGTCCTCCCGAAAGCGCAAAAACCCCTCAATGACGGCAAGCACCGAAAGCGACGCCCCCCGGGCGTTGACCACCAGAACGGCGGGGGTCTGGGTAACGTCGGCCACCGCAAAGGAGCTGGCCCGGGGATCCGTCAGGCCCATTCCGTCGTAATAGCCCATGCCGCCCTCAATAACGCTCACGTCGCAGCCTGCGCCGTTTTTCGCCAGCAAAAAGCGGGCTGTATTGTTTTCCAGAAAAAACAAGTCCAGATTGGCGCTCTTCGCGCCGATGATCCGGCTGTGGAACATGGGGTCGATGTAATCCGGCCCGCACTTGAAGGCGCCGGTCTTCAGGCCCCGGTCGTGAAGCGCCTGCAAAACGGCGCAGGTGACGGTGGTCTTTCCGCAGCCGCTGCCCGTCCCGGCCAGCAGCACCCGTGGAAGGTTTGTTTTCATAAAGCGCCTCTCTTTCCGCCTGTCTGCCGCGACGGCAAAAAAACCGCGGCAGCCATGGCTGCCGCGGCCGTTTTTCCGCAACGATCCGTCCCCCTCCATGCATCGTGGAGCGGGAGAAGCTTCAAGCAGGTCTTCTGACTTTCGCATAGGACAGATCTCTCTGCCTGCGACCAGACCGCGCCTTCCCGGTGGCCCAGTGACTGACTTTCGTCATCCGGTCTGATCTCCGCGTATACAGCGGCGGTACCGTTCGGGCTTTTCACCCGATTCTCTATTCTCCCCAGCCCGCAAAGCGCCTTCCGGGGCACTTGAAGCATATGATTTTTCTATTCGTATTCTATCGTTTTCCCTATGGCTTGTCAAGCCGCGGCGGGAAAGCACGCCGCTTTTCCGGGAGGTTTTTTCGCAAGGGACTTGCCTGACACTGCGGCCTTTGCTACAATAATCTCAGGATCAAACGGAGGTGACGGCCCATGCCCGTTTTTCTTCTGGCGCCCGATTCCTTCAAGGGGACGCTTTCCGCAAAAGAGGTCTGCGGCATTTTTGCCCGGGCCCTTTCGGCGCGCTTTCCCGGCGCCGTCATCCGCGCCATCCCCATGGCCGACGGCGGCGAAGGCATGACGGAAAGCTGTCTGACCCTTTTGGGCGGGCGGCAGGTCACGCGCACCGTCACGGGGCCGCAGGGTGTCCCCGTAAAGGCCGTCTACGGCATCCTTCCCGACAAAACGGCCGTCATCGAGATGGCCGCCGCCGCGGGTTTGCCGCTGGTGCGGGGCAAAAACGACATTTTCCGCACCACCACCCGCGGCGTGGGCGAGCTTTTGCTGGACGCGGCGGCGCGGGGCGCATCCTCTGTCATTCTGGGGTTGGGGGGCAGCGCCACCAACGATTGCGGTCTGGGCATGGCGGATGTACTGGGATTTACCTTTACAAACCGCATGGGACACGCTGTTCCGCCTCTTGCCCTTCATCTTGGCGACATTGCTGCCATCCGTCCGCCGGAGCGGTCCTTTCCGTTAAAGGTGCGCGCGGCCTGCGACGTGTCCAATCCGCTTTGCGGCCCCAACGGCGCGGTGGCTGTCTTTGCGCCGCAAAAGGGCGCAGCGCCGGAAGATGCATCGGCGCTGGAGCGCGGCGCGCTTTCCTTTTCCCGGGTGCTCAACGTCTTCTGCGAAAGGGACGTAACCGCCGCCCCCGGCGCGGGAGCGGCCGGCGGACTGGGCGCGGCGGCGGCCGCTTTTCTCGGGGCCGAGCTGCTTCCTGGCGCCGAGCTGCTGCTGGACGCAGCGGATTTTGACGGTCTTTTGGCAAATGCCGACGCCGTCTTCACCGGCGAGGGCCGGATGGACGGGCAAACAAAACTGGGCAAGGTGCCCTATACCGTGGGGATGCGCTGCAAGGCGGCGGGCGTGCCCTGCTACGCCCTGTGCGGCAGTCTGGGCGCGGGAGCGGAGGCTCTTTCTGCCTGCGGGATCACCGCCATGTACGCCGCCTCCTCAGAAATTACCGATCCTGAAACGCTCCGGCGCAGAGCGGCAAGCGATCTTGCGGCGCTGGCGCGGCGGGTGGCGGATACCCTTTCGTTTTAAACAATAGCGGACAGCGCGGTCTCTTCCGCTCTGTCCGTTTTTTCTTTAATGATTGACTAATTCTCACTTTTGCGCTATTTTATGACTAATGATACGCGAATAAAGTAAATACCGCGCACCCAATCAGACGAAAAAGAGGAATGACCATGAAAGTCGTATTGCAGCATCTGACAAAGCAGTTCCCCGGCCGCGGCAAGGGTTCCCGCCAAATGGTGACCGCCGTGGACGATTTTGATTTTGAGATCCCCGACGGCAAGCTCATCGGCCTTTTAGGCCCCTCGGGCTGCGGAAAGAGCACTACCCTCAACCTGATTTCCGGCCTGCTGTCGCCCACCTCCGGCAGGATCCTGTTCGGGGATGATGACGTGACCGATCTCCCACCGGAAAACCGGGGCGTTGGGCTGGTCTTTCAGAATTACGCCCTCTATCCCCATCTCACCGTGCGGCAAAACATCCTCTTTCCCCTGCAAAATCTCAAGGGCGCGGCAAAGCTCTCAAAGGACGAGATGGAGCGGCGGATGCTTAACGCCGCCCGTCTGGTTCAGCTGGAGGATTATCTGGACCGCAAGCCCGCCCAACTCTCCGGCGGCCAGCAGCAGCGGGTGGCCATCGCCCGGGCGCTGGTAAAGGTACCCCGGGTCCTGCTGTTGGACGAGCCGCTGTCCAATCTGGATGCCCGTCTTCGCCTCCAAACCAGAGAAGAGATCCGCCGCATCCAGCGGGAAACCCGGGTGACCACTGTCTTCGTCACCCACGATCAGGACGAGGCCATGAGCATCTCGGACATGATCGTGGTGATGGAGTCGGGCGTGGTGCAGCAGATCGGCGCGCCGCAGACGGTCTATGACGACCCGGTGAACCTGTTCGTGGCAAAGTTTCTGGGCACGCCCCCCATCAACGTGTTTGACGGCGAGGTAAAAGGCGGCGCGCTGCGCATCGGCGGCAGCGGAGTCCTTCCCGTTCCGGGTGTGCCAGACGGTCCGGTTATCGTGGGCGTCCGGCCCGAGGGCTTTATCCTAAAGGACGACGGCCCGCTGCGCTGCTCCCTCAACCGGGTGGAGGTGATGGGCCGCGACGTGAGCGTAGTTTCTTCCCATCCCGCAGCAGGCAGCGCCGCCATCCGCTCGATCATCGGCGCGGAGAATCAGGTGGATGAGCATTCCGACACGGTGCGCTTCGCCCTCAAGCCGAACAAAACCTTTCTCTTTGACAAGGCCACCGGCGGGCGTATCCGCTTTGCCGCGGAAGAAAGGACGGCGGACTGATGGAATCCAACAGCAAAAAGGCCTGGCTCTATCTGCTGCCGGCCATCCTGTTTCTGGGCGTGTTCATGGTCTATCCGCTGGTGGACGTGTTCGTCTATTCCTTTGAGGAGGGCTACAACTCCGCCTCCCAGACCTTTTTCGGTACGGGGCTTTACAACTATTCCTATGTGCTCCACGACCCCTATTTCCTGCAGGCGGTGAAAAACACCTTTATCCTGGTGATCTTCACCGTGCCCCTGTCCACAGGCATCGCCCTTTTGATCTCGGTGGGACTCAACTCCATCCAGCCGCTGAAAAATCTGTATCAGACGGTCTATTTCCTCCCCTATGTCACCAACACGCTGGCGGTGGGTCTGGTGTTCATGATCCTGTTCAAAAAGACCGCCTATACCGACGGGCTGGTCAATCTGGTGATCCACTGGTTCGGAGGGAGCGCCGTGGACTTTATCGACGGGCCCTATTGGGCAAAGATGTTCGTTCTGTGCTTTTACACCGTCTGGGTGGTCATGCCCTTTAAGATCCTGATCCTCACCTCGGCGCTGGCCTCGGTGAACCCCGACTATTACAGCGCGGCGAAGATCGACGGCGCCTCCAAATGGCGCATCTTCACCCGCATCACCCTGCCCATGATCTCGCCCATGATCTTTTATCTGGTGATCACCGGCTTCATCGGCGCCTTCAAGGCCTATTCCGACGCGGTGGCCATTTTCGGCACCGATCTCAACGCCGCCGGGATGAACACCATCGTGGGCTATATCTACGACATGCTCTACGGCGACAGCGGCGGCTATCCCTCCTTTGCTTCGGCGGCGGCCATCATCCTGTTCGCCATCGTGCTCACCATCACCTGCATCAATCTGATGATCCGCAAAAAGCGGGTCTATTTCTGAGGAGGCGGCCTATGAGATCCTCTGAATATCAGACCATCCAGCACGCCGCCCGGCGGCGAAAGGCGGTGCGGCTCACCGTCACCTATCTGCTTCTGACCCTTTGGGCGCTGATGGTCCTTTTCCCCTTTTACTGGATGGTGCTCACCTCGGTGAAGGGCTATGGCGCCTATAACGCGGAATATATCCCTCGCTTCTTTACCCTCTCGCCCACCCTGCAGAACTATCAGGACGCCTTTACCGCCGTCCCGCTGGGGCGGTATTTCGCCAATACGCTGATCGTCACCCTGGCCACCACCGCCCTGATGCTGGCGGTGATCGTACTGGCGGCCTTCGCCTTTTCCCGGCTGGAATTCAAAGGGAAGAATCTGGCCTTCACCCTCTTTCTCTCGCTGATGATGATCCCCAACGAGTTGGTCATCATCACCAATTTCCAGACCATCACCGACTGGGGCATGCGCAACACCTTCTGGGGCCTGATCCTGCCCTCGGTGACCTCGGTGTTCTACATCTATCTGCTCAAGGAAAACTTCGCCCAGATCCCCGACGAGCTTTACTACGCCGCCAAGATTGACGGCACCTCGGACCTGAAATATCTTTGGCGGGTGATGATCCCCATCTGCCGCCCCACGCTGGTCACCGTCACCATTCTCAAAATCATCGAGTGCTGGAATGCCTATGTCTGGCCGCGGCTCATCACCGACGATCAGGCCTACTTTCTGGTGTCCAACGGGATCCAGGAGATCCGGGAAAACGGCTTTGGGCGGGAGAACATCCCCGCCATGATGGCCGCCGTGGTGGTCATCTCCGTGCCGCTCATCGTGCTGTTCCTTCTTTTCCGCAAAAAGATCATGGCCGGCGTGGCCGGAGGAGGGACCAAGGGATGAAAAGGCTTTGGGATCGCTGCCTGCCGCTGCTGCTGGCGGCGCTTCTGGCCGCAGCCGCGCTGGGCGGCTGCCACGGGGCGCGGAGTCTGGATGCCTTTGCCGTGCCGGAAACTTTTGACCTTTCCCGCACCTATGAGATCACCTTCTGGGCGAAAAACGACACCAACAAGGCGCAGACCGCCATTTACGAACGAGCCATCAGGGATTTTGAGGCGCTCTATCCCAACATCCGCGTCAATCTGCGACTGTATACCGACTATGGCAAGATCTATAACGACGTTATCACCAACATCGCCACCAACACCACCCCCAACGTCTGCATCACCTATCCCGACCACATCGCCACCTATCTCACCGGCTCCAACGTGGTGGTGCCGCTGGACGGGCTGCTGGAGGACGAAAAATACGGGCTGGGGGGCAGCGAGCTGCGCTTCGACGGCCCCAGTCGGGAAGAGATCGTCCCCAAATTTCTCACTGAGGGGGTTATCGGCGGGCAGTCCTACGCGCTCCCCTTCATGCGCTCCACCGAGGCCTGCTATGTGAACAAGACCTATGTGGAAAAGCTGGGCTACACCCTGCCCGACGTGCTCACCTGGGATTTTATCTGGGAGGTTTCGGACGCGGCGGCGCAAAAAGACGCCGACGGCATATACCCCGTGAACGGGCAGCGGGTGATGATCCCCTTCATCTATAAATCCACCGACAATATGATGATCCAACTGCTCCGGCAAACGGGCGCGGGCTATTCCACCGGCGAGGGCGAGATCCTGTTGTTCAACGACACCACGAAGGCGCTTTTACGTACGCTGGCACAGCACGCAGGCTCCGGCGCGTTTTCCACCTTCAAGATCTCCAGTTATCCCGCCAATTTCCTCAACGCGGGCCAGTGCATCTTTGCGGTGGACTCCACAGCGGGCTCCACTTGGATGGGTTCGGACGCCCCCCTGTCCGACATCAGCGCTGACAAGATCGTCCGATTTGAAACGGCAGTCTATCCCGTTCCTCAGTTTGACCCCGCTGCGCCTCAGATGATCTCGCAGGGGCCGTCAGTCTGCGTCTTCAACAAGGCCGACCCGCAGGAGGTGCTGTCCTCGTGGCTGTTCGCCCAGTACCTGCTGACCAACGACGTGCAGATCGCCTATGCCCAGACCGAGGGCTACGTCCCCGTGACCGGAAAGGCCCAAAGCGACCCCGCCTATCAGGCTTATCTGCGCCACGAGAGCTCGGCGGACGCGCTCTATTATGAGGTCAAGCTCAAGGCCTCCGCCCTTTTGATCGAGCACGTGGACGATACCTTCGTCACACCGGTGTTCAACGGCTCGGCGTCGCTGCGGGACGCCGCGGGCCAGCTCATCGAAAACACGGTAAAATCGGTCAAGCGGGGCGAACGGGTGGACGATGCCTATTTTGACAAGCTCTTTTCCGACGTGACGGCCCTCTACCGCCTTGGCCGCGGCAGCCGCGCCGAAGCCGGGCGGGCAGAGTTGGGCCCGCTTCCCCTCACGGCAAAGGTCCTGCTGGCTGCGCTTTGCGTCACATGGCTGTTGCTGGGCGGCGTCTTCTTGCGGCAGCAGATCAAAAAACGCCGGAAAACCAGCCGCTGAAACGAAGAAAATTGGCAATATCAATCTTGATTTCCCGACAAATTATTGTATAATAGCAGTTGGCAAGGTATTTGCCCGTAAGGATTCATCACAACAAAAAAAGGAGAACCAACATGAAAAAGTGGATCGCATTGCTTTTGGCGCTCACTATGGTCTTCTGCTTCGCCGCCTGCGGCAAGGAGGATGCCGACGTCAAGTCTGAGGGCGTCATGACCTACGCCGAGTACGCCGCCGCCGCGCTGGACAGCCAGGTGGTCGTGGAAACCTATGTCCAGGCCAAGCAGTCCTGGTGGGACAACAAAGCCACCGTGTATACCCAGGACAAGGACGGCGCCTATTTCCTGTATAACATGGCCTGCTCTGAAGCCGATTATGCCAAGCTGACCCCGGGCACCAAGATCAAGGTCACCGGCTACAAGTCCGAGTGGTCCGGCGAGGTGGAGATCATCGACGCCACCTTTGAGATCGAGGACGGCAATTACATCGCCCCCGTCACCGACGTCACCGCCCTGCTGGGCAAGGACGAGCTGGCCGAGCATCAGAACCAGTTCGTTTCCTTCAAGGGCATGACCGTCGAGGCCATGGACGACGGCGTTTCTCCCTTCTATTACAGTTGGGACAACTCCGGCCAGCCCGGCACCGACGCCGACTTGTATTTCAACGCCTCGGTGAACGGCGAGACCTATTCCTTCGTGGTGGAGTATTATCTCTGCAACGAAACCACCGACGCCTATCAGGCCGTCACCGCCCTGCAGGTGGGCGATAAGGTGGATCTGGAGGGCTTCCTGTACTGGTACAACGGCTCCCAGCCCCACATCACCGCCGTCACCCCCGCCAAATAAGTATTTGAGTAAAAAAAGTCCCCGGCCTTGCGGCCGGGGATCTTTTTTCATCAAAGCAAATCGGAAAGAGTCTGTTCGATCACGCGGACAAACTGCTCCAGTCCCGCTTTATCCTCCCCGGTAAAGCGGGCGGGATAAGGGCTGTCGATGTCCAGCACGCCGACGATACCGGTTTTCCCGTGAAGCGGGACGACGAGCTCGGAGCGGGAGGCGCTGTCGCAGGGGATGTGTCCGGGAAAGGCGTGGACGTCAGCCACAAGCTGGGTTTGATCCTGCGCGGCCGCCGTGCCGCAGACGCCCTTCCCCAGCGGGATCTCGATGCAGGCGGGCTTGCCCTGGAAAGGCCCCAGCACCAGCGTTTCGCCCTCCAGCAGATAAAACCCCGCCCAGTTGATCCGCTCCAGCGAGGCAAAGAGCAACGCCGAAAGATTGCTGAGATTCGCCGTGAGATGGGGCACGTCCTCCGTCAGGGCGCGGGCCTGTGCGCAAAGAGTCGGGTATCCCGGGAATCCTTGAAACATGATCTGCTCTTCCATATAAACCTCCTGTACCCGCAAAGGCGAGCCGTCACAAATCGTGTTAAAATGACAAAATTCAGCTTTGCTGTATTGGACTTAGCCAAAGGAACAGCGCAGCACACAGTGATTAGATGAGGACATCCTCCGTCAGCTTCGCCGTGCGAATGCCACTCCGCGGCGGTTTTAAAACTTAAAACGGCTTTGTCGGGTCCAACTCTTTACGCCAGATTTTCAAATTTCGCTGAGCGCTTAAGCATATCCAAGGATCTTCATGACGGCTGAGTTCTTCCAGCAAAGCCTCCGCTGCCTGCTCATGTACATGATAGCGCATTAAGCACAGATATGCAGCTAAATGGCGCACATGGACATCTTCATTTTTCATAAGCTCTGCACATACTTCCGATGCAAGGTTAGACTGCTGTTCGAGCTCTCAAAGCAATTTTTGAAGTTTTCGCTGTGCAATATTATTGATTTGTACTTTTTGCCTCGTACAATCATCAGGACTATGGATAGACTTGGCCTCAATTGAAACAATACTCTGAATATAATATTCTTTATTCTGATTCCTTTTCATATTTCCACCCCATAATAATACCAAAATGCCCCATTCATACTGTTCAGCAAAACTCATAGTAGTCAGCCAGTTTCTAAAGGTCATGCCACCAGTATCAACAAGTAAAGGATTCGGCACTCTACTTTGGTGTATTTGTTACAAAACTTGCAATATTATCAGCGCTAAGTTCATTTATTGCATCGGCAATTGACAATATGCCTATTCCTGCAATGTAAATTATATCGCCTACAGGTAATACACCGTCAATTCATGTGCGGCGGTCGCGGGATCTGTTCCGCAGAACAGCTGCGCCCGGTCTTGCTGTGAATCTGCCGATGCTGGAAAAAACGGAAAGATAATGCCTATGATGTCAACGCTTCCAGAAAAGGTAATCCTTTCCCGCTGATTATATCACATGCGGGCCCGGGGCGCAACGCTTTTTCCGAAAGCTGGCTTTTTCTTGACACCGTTTCCGCATCTGCTATAATGGATTTGTACGATCCGCTGATATCCCGCCGCACGACGGCGGCTGCCTTGGAGGAATGCTTATGGAAACAAGACCTTTTGTGCCCTGGGAACAGATGAACGCGTTTATGATCGATGTGTTCAAGGCTTACGGCGTGCCCGAGGAAGACGCCCGCATCTGTGCCGACGTGCTGCTGGAATCTGACCGGCGCGGCGTCGAAAGCCACGGCTGCAACCGCTTCAAGCCCATTTATATCGACCGCATCGTCAACGGGACCCTGCTCCCCGTCACCAAGATCGATATTGTAAAGGAAACCCCCACCACCGTGGTGATGGACGCCAACAACGGCATGGGCATGGTGGCAAGCCACCGGATGATGAAAATGCTCATCGAGAAGGCCCGCACCTATGGCATGGCGGGCGGCGCCATCTACAATTCCACCCACTACGGCATCGCCGGCTACTGGACCACCATGGCGGAAAAAGCTGGAATGATCGGCATTTCCGGCACCAACGCCCGCCCCTCGGTGGCGCCCACCTTCGGCGTGGAGCCCATGATGGGCACCAACCCGCTGACCTTTACCATGCCCACCGACGAGGATTTCCCCTTTAACTTCGACTGCGCCACCAGCACCGTGCAAAACGGCAAGATCGAATATTACGAACGCAATCACCAGCCCACCCCCGCCGGTCTGGTGATTACCAAAGACGGCGGCACCATGACCGATTCTGGCGCCATCCTGAAAGAGATGCGCAAGGGCAACTGCGCCCTGCTGCCTCTGGGCGGTCTGGGCGAAAGCACCGGCGGCTACAAGGGCTACGGCTTCACCACCATCGTAGAAATCCTCTCCGCCGCGCTGGCGGGCGGCCCCTACATGAAGGCGCTGTCGGGCAAAAATCCCGACGGCACCAACCGCATGTATCGGCTGGGACATTTCTTCTTCGTCATCAACCCCGAATTTTTCATGGGGCTGGACACCTTCAAGACCACCGCGGGCGGTATCCTCCGGGATCTGCGGGCCAGCGAAAAGGCCCCCGGCGAAGAACATATCTACACTGCCGGCGAAAAGGAGCATCTGGCCTGGCTGGAGCGCAGGGACAAGGGTGTGCCCGTGGGCGAAAGCATCCAGAATGAACTGGTGGAGCTGCGCGACAAGCTGAATCTTCCCTATCATTTTTCCTTTGAAGATTGAGCCGTGTAAAGCATATCGGCTTTCCCCTGGCTAAAACGACCCCCGGCGGATCTGTTCCGCCGGGGGCTTTGATATAAAGCTGTGATTTTCCGCTCGGTTCAGGCGAAGCCGGAAGAGGCAGCCGTCATCCGTCGATCATTTTGATTACGGAGCCCGGTCTCGGCTCTTCGTTATCCGGGTTTCCGCCCGAATGCTCTTTGGAATCGCTGATTTCGAAAAAGCAAAGCGCTTCTCTGTCGTAATCCCAATGGGGCGCTGCGTACCAGTGATTCATCAGCTCCACGTGCCGCAGTACCTCCTGTTCCCACCGTTCCCGGGGGAAGCTCGGCTGAATAAGCGCCAGATACAGCTCAAACCACGCGAGCCTTGTGTCCTCGATGGCGTTGTACACATAGCTACGCCGCTCGATATAAAACCAGAACCCGTTTTCGGCGTGATCACGGGAATACCGCCATTTTGCCGCATTCTTTTTTCGATTCAGGAGTTCCGTTTCCGCGGCGATGCGGCTGCACGCCTTGTCAAGCTCCCACAAGCACAGGTCCTCTTCATCGGCGGCCTCATATTCCAGGCGGTCCGGCCTGCCGCGTTCGCCGAAGGACATCACCTTCAGGCCCTCCCGGTAATAACCGCCGAAAGAAAGTCCCCGGCGGATCGCCTCCTCCGGCAGCCCCTTCGGAAGTCGTTCCCTGATCCAGCTTTCATGAATTTTCATAACAGCTCTCCTGAAATTCCCGCTCTGTTTCCGGCGCCTCAGCCAAACCTGTTTCAGCAACGCTTGAGCGCCGGTTAAAAGAGCGTCATTATTTCAAAAACCCGTTGATGATCTGCTCCTCGGCCTCGGCCTCGGTGAGGCCAAGCGTCATCAGCTTAATGAGCTGCTCGCCGGCAATCTTGCCGATGGCGGCCTCGTGGATCAGCGCGGCGTCCACGTTGTTGGCCTCAAGCTGCGGCACGGCCAGCACGCAGGCGCTGTCCATGATGATGGCATCGCACTCGGAATGACCGTGGCAGGGGGCGTTTCCGTGGATGAGCGCGTCGAATTTCTGATAGGACGCGTCCCGCGCCACCGAGCGCGAGACCACATCGGCACTGGAGTTTTTGCCGTTGAGCGCCACCTGATAGACGCTGACGGCGTTCTGCTGTCCATGGGTCAGAAGACGCTCCTGGATCACTAGGCGGGCCTCCTCGGCCAGCTCGGCCTTGGTAACGCGCTCGGTGGAATCCACGCCGCGGATCTGCACCATTTCCAGCTCCGCCGTGCTCCCCTGCTCCAGATAGACCTCGGTAACGGGGTTCAGGATGCGCTTGCCCTCGCCGTCGCCCTCGCCGTAATGCTTCTCGACATAGCGCATTTTGGCGCCCTTGGCCAGATAAAAGCGGTGGATGCCGTCGTGCTGGGAATCCTGCACGCCGCAGTTGTGGATGCCGCACCCGGCCACGATCACCACGTCGCTGTTTTCCCCGATATAAAAATCGTTATACACCGTTTCGGTCAGGCCGGTTTCACTGAGCACCACGGGGATGTGAACACTTTCGTTTTTTGTGCCGGGGCGGATACGGATCTCCAGCCCGCTCACGCCCTCTTTCGGCGTAATCTCGATGTTTTCCGTGCTGCGGCGGCCTTGACTCTCGCCGTTGACGCGGAAGTTATAGGCCCCCTCCGGAACGCCGTGCAGGTCGATCAGTTCTTCCAGCATCCGCTTTTGAATTTCGTCCATCATGGCGTTCAGCCCCTTTCCACCAGTCTGCTGCAGCTTCCCACGGCCGAATCGGTCCCGATCAACTGCGGAAGGATCTCATGCCGCGGGCCGTGATGCTGGATCCGCCCCTCGGCCACGACGATCAGCTCGTCCGCGATATTCAGGATACGCTCCTGATGCGAAATCACCAAAATCGAACTGTCCTTGATCTCGCCGCGCATTTGTTCAAACACGTGGATCAGACTCTGAAAGCTCCACAAGTCGATGCCCGCCTCCGGTTCGTCGAACACGGACAGGCGGGGTTTGCGAGCCAGCAGCGTGGCAATTTCGATGCGCTTGAGCTCGCCGCCCGAAAGGCTGGCGTTGACCTCGCGGTGTACGTAATCCCGGGCGCAAAGTCCCACCCGCGAAAGATATTCACAGGCCTGGGCGGTGTTCAGCGGATGTCCGGCCGCGATGCACAAAAGGGCCTTTACGTCGATACCCTTGAAGCGCACCGGCTGCTGCAACGCGTAGCCGATGCCCAGCCGGGCCCGCTCGGTAATGCTCATGCCGGTGATGTCCCGGCCATCCAGCAGGATCTGCCCGCCAGTGGGCCGGATCACGCCAGCAATGATCTTAGCGATGGTGGATTTCCCGCCGCCGTTTGGCCCGGTGATCACGGCAAACTTGTTTTCGTTGAGAGAAAAGCTCACATCTCGCAGGATTCCCACGCGGCAGCCCTCTTCCTCGACCTCATAACTGATATGTTTCAATTCAAGCACGGATCTCGTCACGCTCCTTTTTGTTTCGCCGGAAAAAATGATCCTCTTTTCGGGAAAAGCCAGCCGCGCCGGATTTTTCGCCAGTCTCAGAAGCGGCCGTCCGAAGACGGCCGCTTCCCGGTTTTGCGAAAGATGTGGGGATTGCTGTTATTTCTTCAGGATCTTCACCAGACGCGAGATCATGGCAGCTGCCTGCGCGCGGGTGGCGTTGCCCTGAGGATCCAGCATATTATTGCCCACGCCGTTGATGATGCCCTTCATGGTGCACCAGCACATGGGCTCGTAAGCATATTCTGCAACCTTGTCCGCATCGGCGTAATCCAGCAGGAAGGCCCAGGTTCCCACGAAGCCCTCGCCCTTGAGCTGCGCATAGCGGTACAAGATGGCGGCAAACTGCTCGCGGGTGATCAGCGCGTTGGGCGCAAACTCGGTCTCGGAAATACCTTTGACCACGCCGACCTCGTTGGCCCAAGCCACGGCGTCGGCATAGTAGGAGCCCTTCACCACGTCGGTGAACGCGGTGTCCTTGACGGCGGCGGGCTTGCCCTCCATCCGCCACAGGATGGTGACCACTTCGGCGCGGGTCAGCTTATCGTTGGGCGCAAACTTGGTGGCGCTCTTGCCGTTCATCAGGCCCTGCTCGTAAACATCCTTGATGGCCTCATAAGCCCAGTCGCCGGGGATCTGCGGCACATCGTCGAAGGGGAACTCGTCACCAACGGGATCGATGGGTGTAGGACCGACGGGGCCGGGATGATCGGGGTCTTCCACGGGATTGGTGGGATCGGTAAAGTCATCGCCGGTGCCTTTGACCTTGACCTTGACGGTAACCCTAATGGTATTGCCGTATTCATCTGTAACGGTGACGGTGATAGTGGCGGTACCTCTGCCGACTGCCGTGACCTTGCCGTTTTCATCAACGGTGGCGACCCTCTCGTTGCTGCTGCTCCAGACGATGTCTTTAACAGCCGCGTCCTCGGGCTCGATGGTGACAGTCAACTGTTCCTCGTCCTCAACTTCCATCTCCAAGGCGCCGGGCTCCACGGTAACGCTCTTCAGGGAGATCATGCCGGTGACCGTGAAGTTGGCGGTAAACTCGCCGTCTTCGGTGGTGACGGTGATCACAGCCTCGCCGACGCCGACGACCATAATATTGCCGTCCTCGTCAACAGTGACAACGTTTTCGTCGCTGCTTTCCCAAGTAACGTTTTTGTTAGTGGCATCCTCAGGCTCAATGACCGCGACCAGCTTGTCTTCCGATCCGACCTCGTAGCCTGCGCCCTCAGAGGGTTCTTCCTCGTTTTCGCGGCGGATCTGAACACCGGTGACGGGAACCACGACGGTAATGGTGACGGTGGCGGTAAACTCGCCGTCTTCGGTGGTGACAGTGATCACAGCCTCGCCGGCGCCGACGGCCTTGACCTTGCCGTTTTCGTCAACGGTGACGGCGTCCTCGTTGCTGCTTTCCCAAGTGACGACCTGATTGGTGGCACCTTCGGGCTCAATAGTGACGGTCAGTTGTTCTTCGTCACCGACCTTCATCTCCAGCTCTTCGGGCTCCACGGTAACGCCGGTGACGGGGGTGAACGAGAATTCAACGGTCTCTACCTCGTTCTCGGGATGCTCGTCGTTGCGCTCTTCAGTAGTGACGGTGACCGCAGTGGACACGTTTTCCTTCAGACGGAAGACTACTTCCGCGATGTCCTCGCCAGCGGGGATCGGCTCTTCGTTGACGAAGCCGATGGTCACCTTACCCTCTTCTTCCTTGACGGAATCGAAGTCGGCGTTGACCTTGCAGCGGACAAACTCCAGCTTCTCGGCGTCGTATTCCACCACATAGAGGCCGTTGGTCGCGTCCACTTCCTCGCTGATGATCACGTTATAGGCGGCTTCCTCGGGAATGTTGGACATTTCGGTAATGCTGTCGGGGGTTGCGCTGCCGTCCACACGGACCGCGTTCAAGCCTCCCTTGGCTCCGGCAGCGGCAAAGTCAACGGCCTCGATCTCTTCGGGCTCCAGCATCATGCCGCCCTCGATCTCGCCGTCGGGGATCATAACGTTGTTGAAGGTGTCAAAGTCAGCGGGGTTCACACCCAGCTCGAACAGGCCGCCCACGGGCCAGACGCCGTCGTCAAACCGGCCGGCGGAGAAAGCCTCGCCGGTCTCACCGTCGATCATGACGATCTCAACGTAGTTGTCCGTTCTGTGGAAGCAGCTCCAGTAGAAGTCCGTTCCATCGAAATACAAGGACTGGAAGTGATCGGTGTCGGTGGTGAAGTCGGTATTCAGCATGGGCTCCATTTCCGCAGGATCGCTGAAATTATAGATGCTCCCATTCATCAGGATATAAGCGTCCTGATACAGGACACCGTTCGTGTCGATGAACGCGTAAACATCGATATTCTGATTGTAATAAGTGTTCAGCATGGGGCCCATGTAGGCGATGCCCACCAGCGACGCGCCGCCGGTGGCGTTGGAATAGTCAAACACGCCGGTATACTGGCCGGTAGTGGTATCGATCAGCAGCACGTAAGGCCCGTAAACGCCCATCAGGACGTTTTCTCCCAAGCTGGCGCTTCCCGCAAGATCCATAAAGCCGATCTCGGATTCATCGCCTACGGCGGTCAGTTCAAAGGTCTTGGTGTTCACGGTGTAAAGCGTCGACGCGCCGCTCTCACTGTCGAAGGAGGCGCCGTACAGCTTCTCGTTGTTGCCGGTGCCGTTATACGCCATGGAGACCAGATCAGTGCGGACCATGCTGTCTTCATGGAGTTTTTCGTACTCGGGAATGGTCTTCAGATTGAACTCGGAAACCCAGACGTCGCCATTTTCATCCCAGACCACGCCGTTGAGTTCTTTGTCAACCAGCTTAACCTGGACGAGCGCCGAGCCGCTGGGCATGTTATCGGGATCCTCCACATAGCCGTTGCCGGCATAAGTGGCGGTGACGATGGCATAGCCCTCGCTGACGCCGGTGATCACACCGTTTTCATCCACGGTGGCGACCACCTCGTTGATCGGCTCATATTCCTCGGTCTCCTCATTATAAGCCACCGACTGGATGGACCAGCGCACTGTCTCGTCCACGCCCCAAGGGGTGACAACAGCCTCAGCCTTAACGCTGTTGGTGCCGATGATCTGGATGAACTCGGGCTGAACCTCGACCTCAACGGGGGTCTCTTCCAGTTCTTCGGTATTCAGGTTGATCTTATAGGTGCTGTAGTTGTAGGCATAGTCGTATGCCTGGATATACAGGTGATCTGGCACACGGGCAGGGGCCGTGTCGTCGTCTCCGTCCTCGCTTTCCATCAGCAGCGAGAAGCTGACCTCTCTGGACTCGCCCACCTCGGCAGCCAGATCGGCGCCTTCTTCCTGCAGCAGGTTTCCTTCTTCATCAAACAGCGCGACACACGCGATAAACTGGTTATCCTCCACGGTGCAGATCAGCGTATCCAAAGCGCCGTTGCCCTGGGCCGGATCGTCAGCCGCGTCAACTACGGAGATGACAGGAGCTGTGTTATCGACGGTCACAGGCAGCGACACGGTGGTGCCGGCCTTGACCGCATCCCAATCAATCGCGCCGTCCACCACGCTGTATTCAGGAGCCAGCGAGAAGTTCAGCACGACGGCGGAATTCTCTTCCAGGCCGGAAAGGTCAAGCGGATTTCTGACGGTGGTGTAGGTGTTCTGCCACTTGCCGGAATTCGGATGGTAATAAGCCGCGTAGCTGCGCTCGACGCCATTTGCATCCAGGCCGTCGATCACGCTGCCCTCTTCGTCCGTGATCCAGAAACGGTAGCCGGAGGCATTGCGGATCTGGGTGAAGCGCACGCCGCCGAGGCCGGTATCCTTCAGGTTGAGGGCGTTGCGCTCGGGCATATACGTATCTTCATCATACGCAGGGCCAAAGGGGTTGCCACCGACGGCATAACCGTCGCCGTCCATAAAGCCCTGGATCTGGAAAGCGGTATCTCCCAGCGCGGCGTACATATAGGGAACGCGGTCTTCCAGATCATAAGAATACTTAAGGAAGGAACCAACGTCGAACATGGAAGGCTCGGTCCAGTCGCCCCAGTAACCGAGAACGGGGATAGAGTGCTCCACACCGACGGCGCCTTCGTCATCGGTCGCTTCTTTCACGAACAGGAAGCCTTCCACATAGTTGCCGTTCTGATCCAGCTCTTCGGGAATGGACAGCTTGATCTCGGCTACAACCTCGATCTTGTCGTTGGCGGGGATCTCGGTGGCGGCGCCGTTCAGCAGACCGAGCGCCAGCCAACAATCGTAGGTGTCGATATCCTCGTCTTCGTCAAGATCGGCCTTATCCAGATTGTACATCTCTTCTTCGGCGCGGTTGCCCACCACATAATCCAGCAGGGCCTGCACGTCGGAGGTGGTAAACTTACCGTCGCCGTTGAAATCCAGCTCGGGCTCTTCGGCAGGCTCAAATTCCTCGCCGTTGACCGTCCAGGTGATGTTCACGTCGCCCAGCATGGCGGTCCAGGTGTTCATCAAGCTGGTTTCTTCCGTAAACGGGAAGATATCCTGTGTAAAGAAGTCGCCGCTCAGATCCACCAGCAGTTCTTCGTCGCTCAGGTTATAGACCGTGAACTTCACGGTATATTCGCCCTCGCGTTCGGGGTCGTCGCCCAACTCGACCTTCACCTTGCCGTCGGCATAGGAGGCGGCGGAGGTGGAAGGCGCGTAATGGGGAACGGCGACCTCGTCGATCAGGATGTAGGATCTGGAGCCGATGGCGCTCTGCATATCCACCAGACCGGCACCCTGATTCAGGATGGAATAATAATTTCCGCTGGCTTCCTCGATCAGCGGCTTTGCCGTGGACATCAGCAGGCTCTGGGCCAACTGACGGGCGCTGATCTCGACCTTGTCAGCGATGCCCTCGTCCCGGATATACTGCGCGAAAACGGCAGCCAGACCAGCCATCTGCGGCGCGGCCATGGAGGTACCGGACATGTTCTCATACTGATCGTGCCCGCCGCCTGCGTCATACAGGCCGGCCACGGAATAGATATTGCCGCCGGGAGCGGTGATCTCGGGCTTCATCGTCAGGTTGCCCGGAACGCCCCAGGAGGAGAAGCTGCTCATGGTGTAGGAATCGGAATCGTAATACATAGAAGCAGCCTTTTCGCCCACGGTAAGGGTCCCGGTGTAATACGGCGTCTGACCATCCACCAGATTGGTCTTGAGAAGCTGACCGTCGGCTTGGGTGATGGAAACAGCGGGGATCGTCGTTTCGACGCCGGTCAGGTTCATGCCGATGGTGCCGGGCTGGTTGTTGACGATGATTACGGCGATGGCGCCCTGCGCGGCGGCGGCATTGACCTTGGCAAAGAAGGAGGAGCTGCCGCGGTTGCAGACGGCGACCTTGCCGCTGATCACGCTGCTGCCCAGCGCCAGGAAATCGTCATGGCCTTCAACGCCGACATTTTCGTTTTCGTCAACGCCGGGGCCGTCGACATACACAAACTCGTGCTCACCGGCGATGGCGACAAGGGGTTCGTTGCCGTAGCCGGTGGACTCAGTATAGAGGATCTTCTCGCCGTTCACCTCGATGTAGTTGCCGGTGGTTCCGTCGTTATCCACAGAGGCCACGGTAAAGGCGTTGGCGAAGGTACCGGGAGAGCCGCCGGTATGCAGCTTGGAATCGGTGGAATAAATATAACCGTACGGAGTCTGGTCCGCCCAGGTACCGTTGTTGCCGGCGGAGATGGTGACCACCGTTCCGCACTGGGTCAGGCTGTCGAGAATGGCGCTATACGTTTCATTCGTCTGGATCGACTGGCCGGCTGCTCCGGAGCCCAGCGACAGGTTGATCGCGTCGGCGCCCATTATTACGGCATCTTCAATGGCGACCATGTAGTCGGAATCGTAAGCGCCGCCGCCCTTGCCGAAGACCTTCATGACCATGACCTGCGCGTCGGGCGCTTCGCCCTGGGTCAGGACTTCGTCAAGAGAAGAAACGGCCTGTCCGTTGCGCATAACGTAGCGGTTGCCCGTGGCGATGCCGGCCACATGCGAACCGTGCTCGCCCTGACTGTCGTTCACGTGGACGACATCCAGATCTTTATCGACATAGTTGACGGCAAAGGGGATCTTGGCGCTGCGGTAAACGCCGTCGGCGCTGTCGATAAACGAGGAAGCGTGCAGGTTGCCCCACACCGCGGCCACATCGTTCTCGGTCATCAGGGCAACGGGGTCCTTCCCCGCTTCTTCGCGGGCCGCGTTGTCTTCTTCTATGGCGTATTCGAACGCGGCGGCGTCGAACAACTCGTGCTCAATGTCAAGACCGGTGTCGATGATGGCGACCTTGCTCCCGGCGCCGGTGTAACCCGCCGCATGGGCATAGATGCCGCCGGTCATCTGTCCGGCGTTGGACATATTGGGATCGAGCTCGTCGCGGCTGACGACGGCGGGTTCATACCGGGTCTCGATCACCACGTCCTGAACGCCGCGAACATTCTTAATCTCTTCGATGCTGCCATAAGGCACATTGGCGGAGATCATATTCGCAACAAGGGTCATATTCCAGACCACGTCAAGCTTCGCTCCGCTCAGCGCCTGACGGGAAATCAGGGACGTTACGGAAGCCTGGTCGTTGATCAGGCTGGCACGATAGTTCATGGCGCTTGCGTTCTGCCCGATCCCCTCGGTGGAGAAACCTTTCTCCAGCGCGGAGGGTTTGGCGAGAATGATCGATACACGGACCATCTCGTTGTCCGCGTACTGCGGTTCATCACGCAGCTGCTCCATCTCCTGACGGGGAAGACGGAAGGAAACAGAGTCGTTGTCGACTTTTTCCCACGTGATGCCCTGCGACCCGACAGGCGCTTCGTTGTTTGCGGCAAAGGCAGGGACTGCCAGCCCAAACACCATGGCGACTGCCAGCATCACAGAAACGAGCCGTTTCCATGCGTGCTTCATAAAATCTCTCCTTTTGGCTGAGCCACATAAATTATATAGCAAATGCTTTGCTATCACGGTTCAGACGCCTTTCAGGGCACGGTGCGGGGATTGCCGGCCAGATCGGCAAAGTATCTTAAGTTACTAGTTTATCATATCATGTTTACAGTTTTTTTGCAAGTCTTCTTTATGTATCTCCGCTCCCATTTTTTTGAAAATTGTTCTTTTTTTGTCAAAAACGCAGACGCAAAGCGGACACCCTTCGGCGTCCGCTTTGCGGTGATCTCTTTATTCCGCTTTCCAGAGGCCGTGCAGATTACAGTAGGCGTATACCGCCTCCACCGCGTCGCCTTCGCACAGGCGGAAGCAGGCGCCGGGCTCCTGCCCGGGCAAAAGCTTCTTCATCTGGGTGCCGAAACGGGTCTGCAGCACGATCCACTCGATGTAATGCACGTCCAGCATGGGATGGGCCACCGCGCCCACGGTAACGGTCACGATATCGCCCTGCACCGCAAAGGCGGGCACATGCTTTTCCACGGCGGCGTCGGTGGTGCCGGGGACCAGCTCGGTCATCTTCTGGCCGCAGCACACCACAGGCACGCCGGAATTCTTGATCTTTGTGACGATATTCCCGCAATGCTCACAAATGTAAAACTTCTGTTCCATCGTGTTCTCCTTTCCTTCCGCAGCGGCTTACAGCGTCAGTGACGGCGCCGAATAGACCCGGGCCTTGAGCTCGTTGTTGAGCATATACAGGCCCTTGCTGTCGCCGCCGAACAGCTCCATTTTGGTGATCATATCCGAAGCGTTCTTCTCCTCTTCGCCCTGTTCCTTGACAAACCAGTCCAGAAGCTGCATGGTGCGGAAATCGTGGATCTCGTAAGCGGCGGCGTAAATGCCGTTGATCAGGCTGGTGACATACCGCTCGTGCTCCAGGGCCTTTTTCAGCGGCGTCATGTTGTCGCCCCGCTCCCACTCGGGCTTGCCGACGGCCTCCAGCGTCACGGTCTCGCCGTTGTTCTGCAGATACTGATAGAACAAAAGTGCGTGGTCCCGTTCTTCCTGCGCCTGGATCTGATACCAGTTGGCAAAGCCGTCCAGTCCGGCGGTCTCATAGTAATTGGCAAAATCCAGATACAGATAGGCAGAATACAGCTCCTTGTTGATCTGATCGTTGATCAGGGCTTTCACCTTGGCATTCATAATGGCATTCCTCCTCGTTTCAATCTGCTTCGTATTAAAAAGTGAGGACGCTCTTTTGTTCAAAAGCGTCCTCCTTTATACTTTGACTATAGCCGATATCCCTCCGTTTGTCAAGCAAAAGCGCGGGACCTGCATGCTCCGCGGCGCTGCTTTTCCGGCAAGCTTGTGGCATGGCGCGCCGTCTTGCGTCAAGGATTGTGTTGCCGTACAGAGGCCGCATCCTTGCTCTTACGCGATCATACAATGCAAAAAGCTCTGAAATCATCACATTCTTCTGGAGTATAGCTATGCTACATATATACAGCACAAGCTCGACAATACGGTGGAGGAAATCATCAAGGAAATCTTCGACCGTATCAAGGGTGTACCGAAAAGCGCTATTATCAATTCACGCTACAAGGAGGAGCTGACGGTCAGAAAAGCCAACCTCAAACGCACTCAGTCCGAGTATGCCAAAGAGCTTGAAAAGCTGAACAAGCTGAAAGCAGAGGTTGTGAAGTCGATTCAGGGCGAAAGCGCTTTTTCTCAATCTATGCTGGCAGCGCTCGTCGAGGATTCGGAAAAGAAATGCGAATCGCTTAAAGCGCAATGCGAGAAAGCCGAGAGTGAGGTCGAATCCTCAAAGAATCTTATCAAAGACCTCAATGAACAATACGACGAAATCATTTCTTGGTCGAGCTTGTACGACAGCGCTTCCATCGAAGCAAAGAAGATGATCGTCAATTCGATGATATGGCATAAATTTTACCTGCCTGTTCACAATGAGCAGGCGGGTGTTGTTCATTCTGTTATCGTTACAAATCTAATCGGATAAATCAGAATTTATTTGATTTTGTACCCATCAGAAAACATAAGATCGGTACTTTTAAACATATTTCCGAGCAAATCAGAGTTGCAGCATAAGCACAGATTATCGGTACAATATAAAGCATAACCGTATTACTGTTTAGAATATCTGCAAACCAATACTGGAAAAGAACGATCCAAACAAAGTGCAGACTGAAATACGAAAAAGATCTTTGCGTCATATATTCCGTAGCTTTGTTTTTATAATCGAGCTTGTTCTTTCCGATACCGATCAAAGCAAGTATCATAAACCATTCAGCAAGCGCCTTTGCGATACCGTTAATTGTTCCATAATCTTTTCCCGACCAGATAAACATATATACATTCGCAATATTTGCTGCCAGACCTATAGTCAGAGAAACATATCTGTACTTTTCGGCTTTTTCTATCACTTTATCATATAACATAATAACATAGTAACCGATAAGAAAAACATACAGATACTCTGCAAAACTCTTACCGCCCACAGACAGCCGATTATATAAGAACGGAAGAGGTATCACCATAAGGCAAACGACCACAAAAGGGATATTTTCTGCTTTCCTCTGCTTTCTGATAATCTTATTTGTTAATACAATAATACCGACAGATACCAAAGATATTATAAAAAGAAAAAATAAGAACCAGAACTGTCCGACATGAAAGCCTCCGTCAAAGCCCGAAAGATCAGTCCATTTTGTGAAGAACACCTTATAGTGCTCGAAAAAACCGCCTTCATACGCATAATTGGTTACATCGCCTATATAAGCAAGTATCGGACAAAAGACAAGTGTGCCAAATACAAACGGAACAATCAGTCTTTTTGCTCTTTCAATGATATATTGTCCGTATGTACGCTTTTTTAATGCGTATCTGGTACTCATACCCGCCAAAAGAAAAAGCAGCGGCATAAAGAACGGACTAAAAAACACAATAAAACTGCTTATGATCTTATTTGGTTCAAATAATATATAATTCTGTTCTCCCCATGTATTAAAAGCCTGTGCAGCATGGTATGGGATAAGCAGAAAAACGTCAATCCACCTTAAATTGTCAATAAAATGTTTTCTCATATAAACAAGAGCTCACTCTCTTACAGATTCCGATTAGTAATATATAAGCGAGGGTTTAACAGCCTTCGCTTTTCCTTTATGATGAAGGTGGATTGGCTGACGGAATTTCCGATTGGGACACCACGCCCGCCGACAAATGTGTCAGCCAGCCTTCATCATCCAGCATCCGA
>JAFSZV010000003.1 GCA_017455565.1 Clostridia bacterium | reverse complement strand
GATCCTTCGGCACCAGCGCGTCCAGGTCTGTGATCACCGGTTCCCGCCGTGAATCCTTTTTCCATTCTTCCATGACATCGCCCCCGCTTCTATTGTACCAGAAACGGGGGCGCTCGTATAGTTTTTTGACAGACTGAAAAACCAGCGAAGCCGGAGCTTCGCTGGTTTTTTATTTGATCGTCATGGCTGTTGCGCTTTATACCGGGCCGTCTGAGCGGTGGCAAGGGTATCGCAGCGGTTGTTGAAGGCGTTGTCGGCGTGGCCCTTGACCCAGTGGAAGGCGACGGTGTGGCGGGCCAGCAGCCCGTCCAGCGCCTCCCACAGCTCCCGGTTGAGGACGGGGGATTTGTCGGCCTTTTTCCAGCCCCGGGCCTTCCAGCTTTCCAGCCAGCCCTCGCGGATGGCCGAGGCGATATACCGGCTGTCGGTATACAGATCCACGGCGCAGGGCTCCTTCAGCGCAGACAGGGCCTCGATCACTGCCGTCAACTCCATTCGGTTGTTGGTGGTGTCGGGGGCGCCGCCCGAAAGCTCCTTTTCCACCCCGTGATAGCGCAGGATCGCGCCCCAGCCGCCGGGGCCGGGGTTGCCGCTGCAGCTTCCGTCGGTATAGATCTCAACCGTTTTCATGGGCTGCCTCCTGTCGCATCCGCCTTTCGGCCCAAGCGTTGAGCTGCTCCAGAATGGGGACCACCTCGCGCCCCGCCTCGGTGACAGTATATTCCACCCGGATGGGAACCTCCAGATATTCCTCCCGCCGTACCAGCCCGTCGGCCTCCAGCTCCCGCAGGGCGGCGGCCAGCACGGTGTTGGAGATGCCGGCGATCCGCTTTTTCAACGCGTTGTAGCGCATGGTGCCGCCGGAATTGAGGGAGCAGAGGATCTGCATCTTCCACTTGCCGCCGATGAGCGACATGGCGTAATTCATGGGGCAGCGCCCCACGGCGCCGCAGAGATTGAGGGCTTCGTTCATAAGTCAGCTTCTCCTTACCTGGTGCGAAAAAACTGCGTTCTTGCGTATTTTGGGAATCTCTGCTATGATTATACCAGATAAGAAAAACGGAGTAAAGAGGGAAAAAGGATTTTTATTCCGGCAACAGCGACAGGCCCCGGAAAACGGCCTCTGCCGTGAAAGGAGAATACAATATGAAAGACCGCTTTGTATATGCGGACAACGCGGCGACAACGCCCATCGACCCCCGCGTGCTGGAAAAGATGATGCCCTTTCTCACCACGGAATACGGCAACGCCAGCACCCTTTACGCCTTGGGGCAGAGCAGCCATCTGGCGCTGGAGGAGGCCCGCCGTCAGGTGGCCCTTTTGATGAACGCCGAGCCCGGCGAGATTTATTTCACCGGCTGCGGCAGCGAGGCCGACAACCTGGCCCTGCGGGGCTATCTGCATTCCCGTCAGGCAAAGGGCAAAAAGCATCTCATCACCTCCAGCATCGAGCATCACGCCATTTTATATACGGCGCAGGCGCTGGAGAAGGAGGGCTTTGACGTCACCTATCTTCCCGTGGACAGCCACGGCAAGGTGCGCCTTGCCGATCTCAAGGCCGCGCTCCGGCCCGACACGGCGCTGGTGAGCATCATGTTCGCCAACAACGAGATCGGCACGGTGAATGACATCGCCGCTATCGGCGCGCTTTGCCGGGAAAAGGGTGTGATCTTCCACACCGACGCGGTGCAGGCTTACGGCCATGTGCCTGTGGACGTGAAGGCCATGAACATCGACATGCTTTCGATTTCGGGCCACAAGATCAACGCGCCCAAGGGCGTGGGAGCTCTGTATATCCGCAAGGGCGTTTTGGTGGAGCCGCAGATCACCGGCGGCGGGCAGGAAAAGGGGCGCCGCTCCGGCACGGAAAACATCGCCTCCATCGTGGGGCTGGGCGAGGCCGCCCGCATCAAACGGGAGAATTTGGAGCGGGAGATGACCTATCTTCGCGGCCTGTCCCGCAAGCTCATCGACGGAGTGCTGCAAATGCCTCAGACCATCCTCACGGGTCACCCCACCGACCGGCTGCCGGGAACCTGTTCCTTCTGCATTAACGCCATCGAGGGCGAAAGCCTGGTGCTCCGGCTGGATATGAACGGCATCTGTGCCAGCACCGGCTCGGCCTGCTCCACCGGGAGCCTCGACCCCAGCCACGTGCTGCTGGGCATCGGCCTGAGCCACGAGATCTCCCACGGCTCGCTGCGGCTGACTCTGGGGATGCAGAACACCGCGGAAGACGTGGATTATATTTTGGAGCGCCTGAAGGACGTGGTGGACGTGCTTCGCGCCATGAGCCCCATCTGGAAGGCATAAAGGAGGAACGGAAGATGGAATATTCCCAAAAAGTGATGGATCATTTCGCCCATCCCCGCAACGTGGGCGAGCTGCCCGACGCCAATGCCGTGGGCACGGTGGGCAACCAGAAGTGCGGCGATATCATGAAGATGATGCTCAAGATCGAAAACGACGTGATCGTCGATGTGAAATTCCAGACCTTTGGCTGCGGCGCCGCCGTGGCAACCTCGTCCATGGCTACCGAAATGGTCAAGGGCAAGACCATACAGGAAGCCCTGACCCTCACCAACAAGGCCGTGATGGAGGCGTTGGACGGGCTGCCCCCCGTGAAGGTGCACTGCTCCGTTTTGGCGGAAGAGGCCATCCGCGCCGCGCTGGCGGACTATTATCAACGGCAGGGCATCGACCCTACTCCCTATGTGGGTGTGATTCCCGCCTGCGACGCCCATGAGCACGACCACGGCGCGCCGGAGGAAGAATAAGAAAATAAAAGACGGCTTTGAGGCGCTCCTCAAAGCCGTCTTTTCACAAAAAGAAGAAAAACCGTTATTTCCGGTAGAACAAAATTCCCAGACAGTTGGGGCCGCAGTGGTTGGAGATGGTGCAGCCGGCCCGGGTGATATGGACCTCCCGGAAGGGGACACATTCCAGCACGGCGGCCTTTACTTTTTCCACCAAAGCGGCGTCCACCCCGGAATGGGTGATGAAGATGCGCCCGGGATCCACCGTATCCGGCTGGGCCAGCTTGTCGTGAACATAATTGAGAAAGGCACTTTCCAGTGTGCCGCGGTATTTTTTGCCCACGCCCATGGCGCCTTCGGTCACCTGGATGCAGGGCTTGAGCTTGAGCAAATTGGCGCCCAGCGCCGCCACCGTAGAGCAGCGGCCGCCCCGGCGGAGATAATCCAGCGTGTCCAGCACGAAGCTCACGTCCAGCTTCGCTTTTTTTTCTTCCAGACGGCGGACAATCTCTTCGGCAGAAAAACCTTCGCTTGCCATCCCGGCGGCGTCCAGCACAAGCTGGCCGATGCCGGTGGAAAGGTTGCGGGAGTCGATGACATAGACATTTCCCAGTTCGGCGGCCGCAGCGCAGGCGTTCTGAAAGCAGGAGGACATCTCGCTGCTGATGGTAAAATGGATCTCGGCGTCAAAGCCTTTTCGCTGCGCGCGGAAAAAGGCTAGGTATTCGTCAAGGTTGACGGCGGTGGTGGAGCCGATCTTCCCGGTTTTTTCTACCATGGCAAACAGGCGGTCGGGGTCGATCTCAACGCCGTCCAGATAAGGTTTTCCCGCTACGATCACCTGCAAGGGGGCGATGGCGATGTGATATCGGCTGACCAGCGCGGGCGACAGATCGCAGGTGCTGTCGGCGCTGATGCGGATGGTTTGTGTGCCCATGGAAATCTCTCCAAAATGATTATTTTTGATTATTATAGCGGACCAACTTCAATTTTCCATCAACTGCATCTCAACAAAAGTTGATGTTTCGACGGCGGAACAGCGCTTGCGCGGCGGCGGAAAACATGGTATCATCGTTGCGTAAGACCCTTTTGAAAGGAGTGGAGCGGATGTTTCGCATTTTGGTGGCGGAGGATGACGGCGAACTGCGGCAGATGTTCTGCCGGGTGCTTTCCCGCAGCGGCTTTCAGCCGGTGGGCGCCGCCGACGGCAAGGAGGCTCTCCGGATTCTGGAAAACGAATATGTGGATCTGATCGTTTCCGATGTGATGATGCCCGGGCTCGACGGCTATGAGCTGGTGCAGCAGCTTCGGGAGGCGGGCAGCACCGTCCCCGTGCTGATGATTACCGCGAAGGACCGGTTTGAGGATATGCAGCGGGGCTTTCTCTCGGGCACCGACGACTATATGATCAAGCCGGTGAACGTCAACGAGATGGTCCTGCGGATCAACGCCCTTCTGCGGCGAGCCAAGATGATTTCGGAGCGGCGGCAGGTGCTGGGCGGCACCGTGCTGGAATACGACTCCTTTTCGCTTGAGCGGGGGGAGGTGCGCGAGGTGCTGCCGCAAAAGGAATTTCAGCTTTTGTATAAGCTGGCTTCTTTTCCCGGGCGAACCTTTACCCGCCAGCAGTTGATGGACGACATCTGGGGGCTGGATTCCGAGACCGACATCCACACGCTGGATGTGCACGTCAACCGTCTGCGCGACCGTCTGCGGGACAATCCTGATCTGGAGATTGTCACCGTGCGCGGTTTGGGATACAAGGTGGTGAAGGGCAATGGTTGAAAAACCTAGGGTGAAAACAAAGCTGTTTAAGTTTTTCTGGGCCTGCGTCATCACCCTGATCGTGGCGGGCGTCATGGCGCTCACCGTGCTGCTTCTCTATCTTCTGGGGGTCACCCGGCCCGAGACCGCCGTGGCGCTGGGCTGCGCCGCCATGACGGTGAGCGTCGCCGGGGCCATCGTTTCCATGGTGATGAGCCGCGTGATTTTTTCTCCTGTGGCGCGGCTCAGCGACGCGTCCCGGCAGATCGCCAAAGGCGATTTTGACCTGACGCTGGAATACAACGGCTCCATCGAGGAGATCCGCACCACGTACGAGAGCTTCAACACCATGGCCCGGGAGCTGGGTGCCATCGAGACCCTGCGGAAGGATTTTATTGCCAATGTTTCCCACGAGTTCAAAACGCCCCTCACCGCCATCGAGGGCTATGCCATGCTGCTGCAGGACGAGAGCCTTCCCGAATCCGAGCGGGCGGAATACGCCAAACGGATCCTTAACAGCTCCAATCGTCTTTCGTCGCTGGTGAGTAACATCCTGCTGCTCTCCAAGCTGGAGCAGGATAATGTGTCCATGCCGGTGGTCACCTACCGTCTGGACGAGCAGATCCGGCAGGCGCTGTTGAGCATGGAGCCGCTGTGGACCGAAAAGGAACTGGCGCTGGACGTGGAGCTGGACGAGACGCGGTATACGGGCTGTGAGCAACTGCTCTATCACGTGTGGACCAATCTGCTGAACAACGCCGTCAAGTTCAGCCCCGACGGCGGGACCCTGACCCTGCGGTTGAAGAAAGAGGGCCGACGCGCTGTCTTTTCGGTGACCGACGAGGGCTCTGGCATGAGCGAGAGCGAAATGCGACATATGTTCGACAAATTCTATCAGGGCGACAGCTCCCGCAAGCAGGAGGGCAGCGGTCTGGGCCTTGCGCTGGTGCAGCGGGTGCTGCAGCTCTGCGGTGGGCAGATCGCCGCCCGCAGCGCCCCGGGCGCGGGCAGCACCTTCACGGTGACGCTGCCGGAGGCGCCTGAGACTGAGGGAGCCGGTTCTTGATATTTCTGGATAATGTCCCCTGAAATAAATAATAAAAAACAGGCTGGAAAGGGGGCTGCGGAATTTCTATTTTGCGGCGGATTCTTTTTCCACGATAGATCCATCATGCAAAAGCGGCCTCCGGGACGAAAAACGCGCCCGTCGGGCGCTGTTTTAAGGTCATTTTTCCGGCGCCGTCTCAGGCGTTCTTTCTGAAAATATCCAGAATGTGACCAGAAATGCCGATCATATCCGGGCGCTCGCAGATGGTTTGAATATAGTCCAGATAGGCGCAAAACGCGACATCGTCCAATTCCGACAGAAGATCCCGAATCATGCCGGAAACCATATCGGTTCCCACCAGATGCAACCGTTCGGCGGGAAACCCGGTCATGACCCGGTTGATGTCCTCGATTTTGCAAATACATAAGTTTTTTTCGGGAATTTCCTCCATCTGGTATCTCGATTTTTCAACGCGATCGGTAATTTCCCGGATGGCGATTTTGTCCCGCCGGAACAGATAATTGATAACCGTCGCTTCATTGAGGATATACGCGGCAAACACAATCCCGCCGCTTTTGGTGACGCGCAGCGCTTCAGAAAGAGCCGTTCGTTTGTCCTCGTCGCCGGGCAAAGGGTACAGCGGTCCGAGAACCAGCGTGATCGTGATGTCATACCGACCATCCTCAAATGACGAAAGATTGCGGGCATCGCCCCGGACGACGGTGATTGTTTCGCCGGGACGGGTATCGGCTTTGAATTGTTCGATGTTCCGCGGCACAAGCTCAACAGCGTCTATCGCATACCCCTGCCGCGCGAAATAATGAGAATACCGGCCTGTTCCCGCGCCGATTTCCAAGATTTTTACTTCCGGGCGCAGATATTTCTCAATATAGCGGATCGTTGTGAAGAATTCAACCGCCCGAAGCGTTCGTCCAGCCTCGTTTTTTCCTCGTCTTTGTTGTAGTAAGCGATGACGTTTTCCAGAGTGTTCATAGACGTTTTTCTTTCTTTTCCATTTTATCATGATCGTGCAAGAATTTTGCATCTTGCGAGCAAAGCGCGTTTGCCTCTGCCGCGGCAGACAAAAGGGGAAATAATTAATTCGATTTATATTAAATAAGATTATAATGAAACATTGTGGTTTGTCAAGAAAAGCGGGAAAAACACAGCGGAGTGAGCATGGCTCACTCCGCTTTTCTGTTACAATGGATCATTTTGCAAACAGATCATAGGTCTGAATGCGCCGGCATTCCGTCCCGCAAAAGGTAAATTGTACGATCCACGGCATCAACCCCTGCATCGCGGCAAAACCGGGATATCCAAAGGTCGGGTCGAACGCGTGGATCACGGTGCACAGCGCCGTTCCGTGGCATCCCACGGCCACGTGCTTTTCCGGATATTCCTCCAGAATGCGGCGCAGGGCGTGGAGGCTGCGCGTCTGTACCTCCGCCAGACATTCTCCGCCGGGGAGACGGTAGGAAAAATCTGCCCATTGGGCCCGGGCAAAGGCGTCAAAATCCTCCAGCCAGCCGCCCACGCGCCGCTCCCGGAAATCCTCGTCCAGACGAATTTCCAAACCCCTCTCCCGGGCAAGCGGGGAGATCGTTTCCATGGCCCGGCGGTAAGGACTGGAAAAAACGGCGTCGAGCGCCCGCTCCCGGAAAAAATCCAAGATCAGACGCCGGTCGGCCAGCCCTTTTGGGGAAAGCTCCCGGTTTTTGTCGTCGTGGTTTTCGAAATTCGGCTCGGCGTGCCGCACAAAAAAGATCTCTGTCATGGGCGCACCGTTTCCAGCAGCCCCAGCTTTTTCTTCCAGCGCAGCACCCGCAGCACCGCCTCATCCAGCCGGGCTTGGGGCAGAGCGCCGCTTTCGGCGGCACGGATGACGGCGGGGATCTGTGTCTCCCACCGGCTGGCGCACAGCAGATCGTTGCCCGCCAAAACCGCCCGCACGGCGGCTTCGCCCTCGTCCCAATACTGACTGACGGCGTCCATTTGCAGATCGTCGGTGAGGATCACGCCGTCAAACTTCAGTTCGGCGCGCAAAAAAGCGTGGAGCCGGGGCGAAAGGGAGGCGGGATCCCGCCTGTCCAGACAGGAAACGATGTTGTGGGACATCATAATGGCATTGGAGCCGGCCGCGACGCCGGCGGCGAAAGGCTTGAGATCGGCGGCGCGGAACCGGGACAGCGGACGCTTGTCCACCGAGGACCCCACATGGGTGTCGGCGTTTCCGCCGTAGCCGGGAAAGTGCTTGAGCACGGTGCCGACGCCGTGCGCTTCCGAAATTTTTACGACCCGCTTGACGAAGGACGAGGCCGTATCGGGGTCGCCAGACACCGCCCGCGGATAAATAAAATGTTCCGGATCGTCGGACAGGTCGCACACCGGCGCCAGATTGACGTTGACGCCCACCTGTCGCAGCAGAAGGCATTTTTCCGCGGCGTCGGCCTCCAAGGCCTCCCAGCCGCCCGCGGCATACAGCGCCCGGGGCGAGGGGAATCTTTCAGCGCGCAGCGCGGGCTGGCGGCTGACGCGGCACACCGTGCCGCCCTCTTCGTCGGCTGCCACCAAAAGGGGGATGAGCGCGGCCTCCTGCATGGCGCTGACCCGAGCGAGACATTCCGCTGCCGTGCGGTTTTCAAAGTCTACCGAAAAGAGTGCCAGCCCCGCTGGCTGGAAGCAGGCCACCGACGCGGCCTCGTTTTCCTGCGGGCAGCGGATCAGAAAGAGCTGGCCCGCCTTTTGGGGTGTGCTCATGGTTTGCAGTAGTTCGTTCATGTTATGCCTCCCGTTTGAACAGCAAAAATTGCCCGCAGTCGGGGGCGCTGAGCAGCAGATCGTCCCCCGCGTTCCGCAGCTCGATGGCGGCGGGGATCAGACCGTCCAGCACGCCGGTATAGCCGGTGATGCGGCCGTCGGCCTCTCTTACAAGGCGGGCGGAAAAATCGCCGTACGCAAAGCGCAGCGCGCCGTGCGCGTCGGGTGAGATGGTAAAGTCCTCATAAGCCGGATGGCGGAACGTGCCCGCCAGATAGGGGTGCGTTTCCGCGGTGACGGGCGTTCCGGCGGCGTTGGAGGCCAGCCTGGCCCGCATTTTGTCCCGCTCGCGGAGCCAGGCGTCGATCATCCCGTCGTAGTTGTCCTCGGGACGGCCGCGGATCAGCGTATCCAGCACGATGGCCCGAGCCACCCGATGCCCCGGCATGGAGCCAGTGTTAAAGCTCATGGCATAGCCGCAGTCCTTTTCGGGCAAAAAGCCCACCTGGGTCAAAAAACCGGTCAGCCCCCCGGAGTGAAAGATCACGTTGTGGCCCAGATAGTCGGCGTTGATCCAGCCCTGGGCATAGCTGCTGTTTTTCAGCCAGCCGCAGTCCTCCTCGGGGGAAGAGATCACCGGCGCGATAATCTCGGCGTACTGCTGCGGAGAGCAGAGGCGCGCCCCGCTTTCGGTGACGCCGCTCCGACTCATGGCGGCGATCCATTTGGACATATTTTTCATGGAAATGCGGATGCCGCCGCAGGGGGCGCTGTGGTTGTTGGTGGCATAGCCGCAGCGTTCCGCCCGGAAGCCGTCGCTGCAATAAGGCAGGGCGGCGGTGATTCCCGTCATATCCTGGGGATAGCCCCGGAACCGGATGGGATCGACGCCCAAGGGCTCCGCGATATACCGCAGGATCTGATCCTCCCACCGCATCCCCCGGAGCCGCTCCACCAGATAACCCAGCAGGATGAACATATGGTTATTGTACTGATATTTGGCGCGGAAACCCGCGTTGGGCTCCAGAAAAGCCAGTTTTCTCATCAGATTTTCCCGATCGCCAAAAATCTTTTCCCGCATGAAATCGTGCCCGGGAAGGCCGCTGCGGTGCGACGCCATATCCCGGATCGACAGATGCGCCCCGGCGTATTCGTCCATCATGGCAAAGTCGGGGATCACCCTTTGGATGGGATCGTCCCAGCCGATGAGGCCCTCGTCCACGCATTGGGCCGCCAGCATCACCGTCCAGGCTTTGGAAGTGGAGGCCACGTCAAAGAGCGTGTCCTGATCGGTAGGGACACGATTTTCCCGGTCGGCCCAGCCATAGTGATAGGTATAGACCGTTTTGCCTTCCCGGATCACGTTCACCACGCCGCCCACCAGCCCGGTCTCGTGGGTGATGCGGCGCAGCGCCTTGCCCAGCGCGGCGGTCAACAGCTTGTCGTTCATAAAGCGCCTCCTTTTGAAGAAACCGCTGCCTGCGGCTTTATCCTGTTATCAGAATATCACGGCCGCTTCCGTTTGTCACGAAAAAACAAAAGCCCTCTGAAAGAAGCTTTCAGAGAGCTTTCAGCGGAGGATCATTTTCCTTCCGCGTAAGACCGGAGCATGTTCAGATCGATGACGATGTTGGTCTCGGGCGGGATGTTGGCATCCTTCTGCTGCATGAACTGCAGAAAACGCACGCCAAGCAGGTTGTTGGCGTAGAAATACTCTTTCGTGCGGCGGTTGACGGCGCAGACGAACATGATCGAGGTGAGGTGCGACCAGTTCATTCGGGCGGAACCGTTTTCAATGCGGGAGATCGTAATGCGGGACAGGCCGCACAATTCCCCAAACGTTTCCTGCGTGGCGCCCAGCAGCTCGCGGATCTTGGGAAGCTGAGAGGCAAGAACGTTGCACATCTCGCGCTTTTCTTCGGCAGACAATGTGACCATAAGCAACACTCCTTTTTCGCAACGGGAACCTTTCTACCTTTTCTGACAATAAAATTATACTAAACCTTGAAAGATAATGCAAGAGAAGGGTTCCGGTTTTTAGCAAGATTTTACGTTTCTGATAAAAATTCTACGTTTCCATGCAAAAACTACAAAAAGCGGAAGGCTTTTGTTTGCGGTTTCAACGAAAAAGCAACGGAATTGCTTGGAAAATCAAAAGAAAGCCGTCCCCAAAAGTCCGCCCGCAGCGGAAAAAGCAAACCCTCTGTTATCCCCGCGCAGAACCGCCGAGCCAAAGCAGGATTGCATCGCCGCCGGGAAGCTCCCGGATCTGCGAGGGCGAGAGGATGTGCAGCGTAAAGACGCAGACAACGTATACGGCGATCGAAAGCAGCACGGACACTGCCAGCGAGATCAAATTGGAGTGCAGTGCCAGCATGCACAGCTTGTAACTGCCCCAGGTCACCAGCGACATGACCGCCGTGCACAAAACGGGCTTGACGACATAGCGGCTGAAATTGAGTTTCATGGGAATGGAATGCCGCAGGGCCACGAAGCAGATGATAAAGGCGATGAGATGGCAGGCCACCGACGAGATGGCGGCGCCGTAAATTCCTACAGAGGGGACGGGAATGAGGATGCGGTTGAGGACATATTTTACCGCCGCGCCGCACAAAAGGCCCACGGCGGGCACATAGACCCGCCCCAGCCCCTGCAGGCTGCCGCAGATGGTCTGGTCCAGCGCGGTGAAGACGAGGGCCACCGCCGCCCACTGCATCAGATCGGCGCCCATGGAGGCAGCGGGATAAACCAGCTTGAAAAAGGGCTCAGCCAGCAAAATCAGCCCCATGGAGCAAGGCAGGACGATAAGGATGGACAGCAGAAACGAGGAGGAAATGCGGCGGGAGGCCGACTTTCTGTCTCCCACGGCCAGCGATGCGGCAATGGTTGGCACCAGCACGGTGGCAAAGGCGATGTTGAGGGCCAGCACGATATTGGTGATGTTGTCTGCCTTGAAAAACCGGCCGGAGAGCAGGGCGGCGTATTTCTCCAGCGCCTCCTGCGTGGGAATGCCCGCTTGCCCGGGGATGCCGGAGGCAAAGGCCTTGGAAATGCCGCGGGAAATGGTAGCCGTGTCGATGACGCGGGCCACGGAGGTGATGATGGCGCTGAGGGAGATGGGAATGGACAGCGACAGGATCTTGCGGATCAGGCCGCGGCGCTCACCCGCCTGAAAGGACGACGTCAGCTCCATGGGGGCGCGGCGGCGGTACAGAATCAGCGTGACCGCCAGATAGAGGAAGCTCACCGCCGTGGACACCGAGGTGGCGCCGTTGGCGCCTACCGCCATAATCAGGGCCGAGGTCTCGGTGAGCAGCCAGACAAAGAGAACGGTGAGAGTAGCCTTGAAGATCTGCTCCAGAATCTGCGAGCGGTTGCTGGGATGGACGTTGCGGTGGCCCAGAAAATAGCCCCGCATCACCGAGCTGACGCAGACGAAGAAGATCGAGGGCGACAGCGCCCGCAGCGTCAGCTCTACGCCCGAGATGCGGATGACTTTGGTTGCCAGAAAATCCGCGCCGGCAAAGAGCAGCAGCGAGGCCGCCGCGCCGATAACGGCAAACAGCCGCAAAGCGGTGCGGAACACATGCTCCGCGCCCTCCTTATCCTTGAGCGCCAGCCGCTCGGAGATCAGCTTGGAGATGGCGTTGGGGATGCCCACCGACGAGATGGCCAGCAGAACGGTGTAGATCTGATAGCCCGCCGTGCGGTAGCCGTTGCCCAGATCCCCGAAGCCGGGGATATTCATCAGAACGATGTTATAAAGAAAGCCGATGAGCTTGATGAGAAGCTGTGAGCTGAAGATCGCAGCCACGCTGGACATAAAGGTGGATCGCCGTTGTTCCATGGATCATTCCTCCGTCAGAGGTAAATTGGACTTTCAGTATAGGCGGATTTTGCCGCCTTGTCAACCGGGGGGATCACTCGGCCCAGCGCAGGGTGCGGCCCACCGCCTTGTGCCACTGGTCCAGCAGGCGGCGGGCGTCGTCCTGCGGCATTTCGGGGGCGAAGACCCGCTCAAGACTGCGGTTTTTCAAAATTTCACCGGTGCCGCTCCACACGCCCGTGGCCAGACCCGCCAGATAGGCGGCCCCGGCAGCGGTGGTTTCCACCATGCGGGGGCGGTAGATGGAGCAGCGCAGCAGATCGGCCTGGAACTGCATCATGAAGTCGCTTACCGAGGCGCCGCCGTCCACCCACAGGCTTTCCAGCGGACGGCCCAGATCCTGCTCCATAGTGGACACCAGATCGGCCACCTGATAGGCAATGCCCTCCAGCGCGGCCCGGGCGATGTGGGCCCGGGTGACACCCCGGGTCAGCCCCAGAATGGCGCCACGGGCGTACATATCCCAATGGGGCGCGCCCAGCCCGGTAAAGGCCGAGACCAGATAGGTCCCGCCGTTGTCGGGCACCGACTCGGCCAGCAGGTCGGTTTCGTGGGCGCTGCCGATGAGGCCCAGTTCGTCCCGCAGCCACTGGATGGTGGAGCCCGCGTTGAAGACGCTGCCCTCCAGCGCATAGGTGGTTTCGCCGTTGAGCTGCCAGCCCACCGAGGTGAGGAGGCCGCTTTGCGAGCGCAGCGAGCGGGAGCCGGTGTTCATCAGGGTGAAGCAGCCGGTGCCGTAGGTGTTTTTTGCCTGCCCCGCGGAGAAGCAGCCCTGCCCGAACAGGGCGGCCTGCTGGTCGCCGGCGGCCCCCGCCACGGGGATGCCCGCAAGCGCCTCGGCGCCCCGGACGCCCGGCTTGACACAGCCGTAAACGCCGCTGTTTGGCACGGGGCGGGGCAGCATCTGTATAGGGACCCGCAGGGCGCGGCAAAGCTCCTCGTCCCAGCACAGCCGGTCGATATCAAAGAGCATGGTGCGGGAGCAGTTGGAATAATCCGACACATGCTTACCGGTGAGATTCCAGATGAGCCAGCTGTCCACCGTGCCGCACAGAAGCTCGCCCCGCTCGGCCCGGGCCCGTGCGCCGGGGACGTGATCCAAGATCCAGGCGATCTTGGTGCCGGAAAAATAGGCGTCGATCAAAAGCCCCGTGGTTTTGCGGATATACGCCTCCATGCCGCTCTGGGCCAGACGCTGGCATTCCTCCGCCGTCCGGCGGCATTGCCAGACGATGGCGTTCATGATGGGAAGGCCGGTGTCCTTGTCCCAGACCACGGCGGTTTCCCGCTGGTTGGTGACGCCGATGGCGGCGATCTGGGCGGGGGAGAGCTCCGCACGCTCATAAGCCTCGGCCAGCGCCATCAGCTGGGTGCGGAGGATCTCCATGGGGTCGTGCTCCACCCATCCGGGGGCGGGATAGTGCTGGGGAAGGGGATATTGCCCGCGGCTGACGATCGTCCCCTCTCTGGAAAAGACGATGGCGCGGGAGCTGGTGGTGCCCTGATCCAGAGCGATGACGTGCATGGACATTGTTTTTTCCTCCGGTCGTTGACGGATTGAGAATTTCGTTTTACAATGGATATAGTTGCGGGATAACTGGATTATAGCACAGTTTGCGGAAAAGGAGAAGACGGTATGGTGCAGAGAAATGAGATCTTTTTTCCCTCGACCGACGGAAAGACCCGCCTGCACGCGCTGACGTGGCAGGGAGAAGGCGAGCCCCGCGCCATTCTTCAGATCGCCCACGGCATTTGTGAATACGCGGGCCGCTACGACGCGTTCGCCGCTTTTCTGGCGGAAAACGGGTTTTTCGTGGTGGCAAACGATCATCTCGGCCACGGGAAAAGCTGGCAGGAGCCCGAAAACGAGGGCTTTTTCGCGGAGAAAAACGGCTGGCAGACGGCGGTGGCCGACTTGGAGGCGCTGCGGGTAAAGATCGCGGTGGAGCACCCCGGCCTGCCCTGCTTCCTGCTGGGGCACAGCATGGGCTCGTTTTTGACAAGAAGCTATCTCATCCGCTATCCCGGAAAACTGGCCGGCGCGATTCTCTCAGGCACAGGACAGCAGGCGGCGGGCACGGTGAAGCTGGGCCGGAACCTTTGCCGCACGCTGCAAAAGCTGCGGGGCGCCCATTACCGCAGCCCCCTTGTCAAGCAGATGGCCTTCGGCTCCTACAATAAGAATTTCAAACCCCGGCGCACCGAAAACGACTGGATCAGTTCGGACCCTGCCGTGGTGGATGCCTATTGTGCCGACCGGGGGACGCAGTTTTTGCCCACGGTGAGCCTTTACGGCGACATGATGGACGGCATTTTGTTCATGTCCGACCCGGAAAACCAGAAAAAGATGGACAGGCAGACCCCGGTCTTCTTTATCTCCGGCGCCATGGATCCGGTGGGCGAAGAGGGCAGAGGCGTGGAGCTGGCGTACCAGAGCTTTCTGGACGCAGGCTGCGCCGACGTGCGCATCCGGCTCTATGAGGGCGGACGGCACGAGGTGCTCAACGAGGTGTTCAAGGCCGAGGTTTGGGACGACGTGCTGCATTGGCTTTTTGAGAAAATGCCCCAGCGGGCGTGAAAAGGAGGAAGCTATGAAGTATTATAACCAGACAGAGTATCCGCAAATCCCCTACAGCGACGGAACGGTGGCTTCCAGCGGCTGCGGCCTGTGCGCCGCCTGCATGGTGGTGGAGAACATGACGGGGCGGACCTTTACCCCGGAAGAGGCCGTGAAGCTGGCGAACGAGGCCGGTGCCCACGACGAGACGGGCACCGAGATCTCGCTTTTGGCTCCCGCGGTGTGCCGGCAATTCGGCCTGACCTATGAATTGACCTGTGACCCTGGGAAAATGCTGCAGTTTTTGCAGGACGGCGAGGGCATGGCCATCGCCAACTCCGGCGGCGACCGGGAGGGCTGGACCGGCATTTTTACTCACGGCGGACATTTTATCACGCTGGTGTCGGCAAAGGGCCGCAGGGTCTGCGCCATGGATCCCAGCATGTATCCCGGCAAATACGAGGAAGAGGGCCGACGGGGAAAGGTGCAGGTGGAGGGAAATCTGGCCTATGTGGACATTGCCGACCTTGCCAGAGACTGCGGCAATCGCTATCCCAGCTATTGCCTGTTCCGAAAAAAATAAGATCAGACAAAAAGCCGCCCGTGCGGGCGGCCGCAATAAAGAAGTTTAATCATATCAAGCTTTTCCCTTGAGGGGAAGGTGGCTTGCTGAGGGCAAGATGGATGAGGTGGAATGCAGCAAATTAAGCCAACGATCCAAAACGAAAGCCTTTTGTGCAAACACTCCGCAAAGAAACGACGAAAGAAGAACGTCATTTATGGTATGACTTTTTAAACGATTTCCCTGTTGCTATTACGCGTCAAAAGGTATTTGGAGATTATCTTGCGGGATAAGGTACAATAAATTGCGCAAATTTGAATAGAGAAAAAGAGACACGGTTTGCAGCCGCTGGTAGAATGGAGTTGACGACACATCATTCTGAAAAGAGAAAGCAAACCATGTCCGAGAAGATTGTACAGCTTAACGAGGAAGTAATCAAGGGTCAAATCAAGGAACTGGTCCGCGGCAGCGTGGAAGAGACGCTGAACGAGCTGCTGGAGAAGGAAGCGGAGCAACTAGCGCAGGCCGCCCGCTACGAGCGCAACGAGGCCCGCCAGGGCTACCGCAGCGGCCACTACGCGACAGGAATCTCACCACGACCTCCGGGGATGTTACGCTGCATATGCCTCGGTTGAAGGACGTGTCCTTTGAGACGGCCATTATTGAGCGCTACCAGCGCAGAGAAAGCAGCGTAGAAGAAGCAATCATAGAGATGTACCTTGCCGGCGTCTCTGTGCGGCGAGTAGAGGACATAACCGAAGTTCTGTGGGGCAGCGAGGACAAGGCCAGCTGGGTCAACTTCTTTCAGTGGCTCAGGGGCAGAGGACTGGACGGCGTAAAGCTCATCATCGGCGACAAGTGCCTGGGTATGCTGGAGGTCGTGGAAGAGGTCTTCCCCGACGCTAAATACCAGCGGTGCGTCGTCCACTTCTACCGCAATGTATTCAGCGTGGTCCCGAAATTCAAAGTGAAGCTCGTCGCCAAAATGCTCAAAGCGATCCACGCAAAGGGGAGCAAGAAAGCCGCACGGGAGAAAGCGAAAGCCATCGTTGCGGAGCTGAAAGCGATGAAGCTCAAAGAGACGTCAAAACGGGAACTCGGCTTTGATGCTGGTTTGCGCTCGGCTTCGGCACGTGGCCGGCACCCAGTGGGGCAGCAAGAAATACATGAGCATGAAGCATTTGGAGGCACTATTGGACGATGTCTCCATTGCCGGCTGACTTCATTCACAGAGACTGCAAACAAATTTGCGCATAACTCTTGACACTACCGTTCCAATGCGGACCATGATTGAAAAGAGCGGTTCAAATCCTGTCCAGAGGTCGTTTTCACCCCATGGCATCTATAGTGTCAAGCGATTATGGCACGTTGCACAAAAAAGATATCGCGTGATTTACCTTATTTTCGGTGCCAAAAAACTACTGCTTTAGATATTTGCATTTCACAAACTGAAAGTCAAGAGAGTTGACCCTCAGTTTATTCCATTTTTGACTGGAACCTGCCATAATACAAGCAGTTGAAAGACGGTGGTTGAACGGTTATGAATTCGTTTCTTCTTTGTTTATATCTTCCGCGACGAGGACTGGCTTTCGATGGCCGACCACATGATTGTTTACAGCAAGGACGACATCCGCGTGACCTTTAAGGACGGTTCCGAAGTGCCTGTCTGATCATTTCCAACATTGCAAGGATGCAACATTTCCGGGGAACCGGGTTTTGCAACCTTGAGAGAGAAAGTGCCTCCGAACCACACGGCTCGGAGGCGTTTTATTAAAGTAGTTTGAATCTGTTTTTCTCAAATTCCAGCAATCCTTCATCACGCATTTTACACAACTCGTTCGACATGGCGCTCCTGTCAACGGACAAGTAGTCTGCAAGCTGCTGCCGATTAAAGGGAATCGTGATGTATGGACTGTTCTGTTTTTTTGCCACTTCGGAGAGATAAGAGAGCAGTTTCTCCCGTGTGGTGCGTCTGGACATATAATCCAGCTTTTGTACGAGACTCCTGTTCTTCTCCGAGATCGCGAAGAACAGATTTTGAACGACCAACGTATGGAAACGGCAGGCAGAAGAACAGGTTGTTATAATGCGTTTCACGTCAAAGAAAAATACCGAGCTGTTCTCCAACGCAATAACGTCGTTCAGAAGCATACCGCTTTCCGGCGCCGCATATGCCTCACCGAATATTTCTCCGATTCCGATATGTCCGAGAATACTGCGGTTTCCCCAGTAATCGTCTTTTTGAATGTGGAGGCTTCCTTCAGCAAGGACAAGGATATCACTGAGATGTTCGCCCTGCCGCAGCACATATTCTCCTTTTTTGAAAAAGAGGAGCCTTGCTCCAAGGCAGGAAAGCATAACTCCGATATCGTCCTCACCTACACCCGAAAACAGCTTTGTTCTCTTCAGCACCGGAACAAATTCTTTCATAAAAGTTCCTTTCTGTTGTAAATACAACCGACTTGTTGGATTCATTATACTATAATCAAGGCACAGAATCAAGAGAATCCAAGGAGGAACTGGAAAATGATCCGGAAAATCATAAAGATCGATGAAGAGAAATGCAATGGCTGTGGGCTTTGCGCCAGTGCCTGCCATGAAGGGGCCATCGACATCATAGACGGAAAAGCCAAACTGGTAAGAGAAAACTTCTGCGACGGTTTCGGAGACTGTCTGCCGAATTGTCCTACCGGTGCGATCACCTTTGAGGAGCGCGAGGCTCCTGCTTATGATGAAGCTGCCGTAAAGGCGGCGCAGCAGGGAGGAAAAAAGATGACTGAGGAAGATATCATGAAAATCGAAGACGAAACAAAGCGAAAGACGGCAATGATGTCGCATCTTGCGGCAGGCGGAGAACATCCTGCCGGTGGCTGCCCCGGTTCCCGTATGATGCAGTTCAAACGGGAAGAGGCAGAGCCTCAGCCCGAAGCTGTCACAGGATACCGTCCTGTTTCCCGTCTGAACCAGTGGCCCTGCCAGATCAAGTTACTGCCGACGAAAGCCGCGTTCTTTGAAGGCGCAAAGCTGCTGATCGCTGCAGACTGCACGGCCTATGCCTACGCCAATATGCATGAGGACTTTATGAGGGGTAAGATCACCCTGATCGGATGCCCAAAGCTGGACGCTGTGGACTACACCGAGAAGCTGACGGCAATTATCCGCGACAACGATATCAAGAGCGTTACCATCGTGAGAATGGAGGTGCCCTGCTGCGGGGGACTCCAGAGAGCGACCGAAAACGCGCTTAAGGTAAGCAGCAAATTCATTCCCTGGCAGGTCGTTACAATCTCCACGGACGGACGTATCATTGACTAAGGAGGACGCAAAAATGGAAAGAAACGCCAACAGTCTTTTAGAACGCATGAAAAACACCTCCATTCTTCGTTCTACTATTTGTAACGAATGATGGAGGTGTTTTGGGACACTACTTATGAAGTTTTTATTTTATAGAAGAAGCAACCTCTTTCAGTTCTTCAAGAGATAGATTGCTGAACAGGGTATAAACACAGGATTCATCATACCACAGTATGGTGCTGTTCCCGTTCTTTTCATTGTTATAGGCAGGATTCCCGTGGAGATCAAATTCTTTATACTCAGAAAGCTCTGTATCCAAAATCATCTGGTAACTGTCTCCAGACAAAACCTGCTCTTTGGTCAGTTCGAAGAATTCTCCATCGTCGTTTTCATACAAAGCATAAGCATGACCATCCATAAACTCCTCATGAGTCTTTATCATACCGTGCGGCACATATCCGATCTCCGCAACTGAAAAGAGAGTGTTCGTCGCTTCATGGGAAGTGAAGCGATAATCCGTAAGCTCATGAAACACCTGAACTACGACCTTAATCACCCTCTCACGAAAAGCGTCTACCGTCATGGCGGCAGAAAAGGTGACGACGAAAGCGATCAGCAATACCGCAACAGCCTGACGCGTACGCCGTATGACACGGTTTGCTTGCGGAGATCGGCGCTGCTCCCGAAGCAGCTTTTTCATTCTTCTTTCAAAGCGCATCGAAAAATGGTGTTCGGGAACCTGCTCTTTTTGAGGCGTTGTGCTGAGCCAAAGATCCCTGGCTGCCGACGCATAGGAATACAGAATCTCGTCTGAAACCGTCATCAGTTGTCCGCCTCCTGTTCATCAAGAATCTGACCCAACTTTTTCTTTGCTCGCTGTATGGTTTTATGTACATTGGCCTCTGTTATGGATAGCACCTCTGCGATTTCCTTTTCAGATAATCCGACATCGTATTTCAAAAGCAACAACTCTCTGTATGTTGTGGGCAGCATAGCAATTGCGTTTGCAACTGAAAGTCGTTCTGTTACGGAATCCAGTTCAAAGGAATTAGGCACGTTAATCATTTCTTCATCAAAAGAAATCATAGTTCGGCGCTTGCGTTTACGATAGAGATCGATGGCCTTCCTCTCAACAATAATTACGACCAAGTTCCGCGTTTTGGGACATTTCGCAACTTCAATTTTATCAATTATCTCGATAACCTGCAGAAAAGCGTCGTGAACAATATCTTCTGAGTCTTTATTATCGCTCAATATCCTGTTTGCGATATAGAACATAAGGTTTTTGTATTCTGTGTATATGGTCTCAAACTTTGACCTGTCTGCATCAGATTCAATCAATGTAAGATATACAAACATATTCACTCCTTTGCCCCAAGATCAGCCATGAAAAAGCTTTGCGTCATTTTTTTCCTTCTTCTTTCCTCCCCTCTGCGGATTGGGATTCTTCAACAAATCAGATTTCTCCGCGATTCGGGTTAGCCATTTCTTTTCCTCATCGGTCAGCTTTGCATAATTCAGGTGCAGCCGTTTGCAGATAAAGGCCAGCGCCGCTTCGCTCGATTCCGGAATTTCGCTTTCTTCTTTGCCCATGATCTCCGCCGCTACCTCCAGCGGGTTATCTATTGGGATGCTGAAAAAGTCGTCCTTGTGGGCTTCCCGCAGGGCGCGGGCAATCTCCGCCATGTCCCGCCCGATCAGATAGCGGCAAAAACTGTCCTTGTCCACGTGCGCGGCCACAAGCTGCCGCAAATATGGATCGCTCGCGCTGGGATCATACTGCTTGATGATATTCGCACTTGCAGCGTCCACAAAGGCGTTTGCCGTCTGTACCAACTTGACCGCCATGCCGTTCACATAGACCTCCAGCTCTGCCATGAGCCGAGGGAAGTCCGGATGGGTCGCCAGCTCGCACAGCAGGGCGTTGTCGATCTTCCCAGATTGTAATAACTCAATCATACCATCACTCAAACGCAGCTCCGCAAGCGCGGCGTTTGGGTGATTTCTTGTTTCTGCCAACCCCAGCAGAAAGTCGGCGGTCACACCGTAGAACTTCGCCAGCCTGACAAGGGCGTAGTGGCTGATGTCCTTGAACTCGTCCGATTCATAGCTGCCCAGGGCGGACCGGGACAATCCGGTTTGCTCCGCAAGCTGTTCCAGCGTCAAGCTGCGCTCTACCCGCAGGTCCTTGAGTCGTTCCTGTATCGTCAGCATCATGGGATCACCGCCTTTCTGCGTCTGTAAAAGTCCTCTTACCTGTGCTTATTATACCATACTTCCGAGAGCGGGGAAATACCGGGATTTTCAGCATCTTTTCCCACCTTTCGGATGTACGGCACAGGCTCTTTATTTGGTGTACACTTGCCTCACAACCGGTTGAAAACACAGGAAAGCCTGCAAATAAAAAGTCAAGCCCCAAATAGGACTTGAGAGGAAGAAAATATGCAGGTGGCAGGCAGGCCAAATGGGCAACACAAGAGAGCCACCGCAGAGCGCTGGCTTGAGATGCAAGCGGAGAATAACGTCAGT
>JAFSZV010000083.1 GCA_017455565.1 Clostridia bacterium | reverse complement strand
GTCCGCGCCGAACAGTGGGCGAAGCGCCTCCGTAAGCGTCAGAAAGTATTTGCAAAGAAACAGCGTACCCAGATTCAGCGCCAGAGAGAGAAACAAAAATACGCGGCGCATTGGGGGGCGCGAGCGCGAGAGTAAAAGAGCGATCAGATAGGTCAGCAGCGTCAGAGCAAGCAAAAGCACGCCGGCCCCCCAGCCGGCGCCCCAAATATAAATCAACAGACTGCCGAGAAAGAGCAATGGATTGCGCAGCTTTTGCGGGGAAAGCGTGTGCAGAAGCACGATGCAGGGCAATATATAAAAAATGAAACGCAGATCTGAAAAACTCACACCATTAGGTTTCCTTGTCAGATTCGATCGGATTCTGTATGGCATTGTACGCTAGATTTTGGCTTAGGGCAAGAGGGAAAACGCGAGAAAAGCAAAAAAAACCGAAAAGGGAGAAAAATATTTTTATGCAAGGTTTACAACGGAGCCGGTATGTGGTAAACTAATGCCAAAAATCTGTCGAAACTTTTCGGAAGAGGTGAACTATGAGCAAAGAAACCGTCTTGAAGCTGCTTCAGGAAAGCGGCGGGGAATATATTTCCGGCGAGAGCATCAGCGAAAAGCTGGGAATCACGCGCGCGGCGGTATGGAAAGCGGTTCGGGCGCTGCGGCGCAGCGGCTGCGACATTGAGGCGCGGAAGAGCAGAGGGTACCGTCTGGTGGAAATGCCGAACCGTCTGAGCGAAACGGAAATCCGCGCACAGCTGGGCGCCACAAAGCTGGTGGGGCGAAAGCTGGTCTGCTTTGAGAGCGTTGATTCCACCAACGCCTACTTAAAAAGAGTAGCCTCCCAGGGCGTAGTAGACGGCACTGTGGCCGTAGCGGATGAACAGACGGGCGGTCGTGGCCGCCGCGGCAGGAACTTTCAGAGCCCCGCCGGAAAGGGCATTTACCTCTCTGTTTTGCTGCGCCCGCCGGTGGAGCCGAACCATCTGTTGCCGATCACGGGCTTTGTCGCCGTGGCGATGTGCAATGCGGTGGAGCGTGTGACAGGCGTTCGGCCGCAGATCAAGTGGGCCAACGATCTGGTGCTGAACAGGCGCAAGCTCTGCGGTATTCTGACCGAGCTGAGCATGGAAGGAGAGAGCGGGGCGCTGCAATACGTCATCATCGGCATCGGCCTCAATGTGTCGCATACCCGGGAGGATTTTGCCGGTGAGTTGGAGAACATAGCGACCTCGCTGGAGCTTGAGACCGGCGAAAAGGTTTCCCGCGCGGCGCTGGCCGCGGCGATGATTGAGGAGCTGGACACACTTTATCAGGCGTTACTGCGCCATAAAATGCAGCCCTATCTGGAAACCTACCGCCGTGACTGCCTGACCATCGGAAAACAGGTGCAGCTGCTGTGGGAGGATGTGCATGAAAAGGTCCTGGCCACAGGCGTGGATGCCGACCTTGGGCTGGAGGTGCTGCGCCAGAACGGCGCAAAGGACGTGATTCGCACGGGTGAGGTATCGGTGCGCGGTCTCTACGGCTATGTGGAATGAAATCCCGGAGAGGATCACGGTATGAAGGAATTGCTTTCTCTCTTTTCTACCTTCGCCAAGGTAGGCGTCATGACCTTCGGCGGCGGCTATGCCATGCTGCCGATTTTGCAGCGTGAGGTGGTAGAAAACAAAGGCTGGGCCACGGAGGAGGAGCTGGCGGACTATTTTGCCATCGGACAGTGTACGCCCGGCGTCATTGCCGTCAATACGGCCACCTTCATCGGGCGCAAACAGTCCGGCATAGCCGGCGGCATCGCCGCGACGCTGGGCATCGTTTTCCCGTCACTGGTCATTATATCCCTTCTGGCGGGGGTTATTACGCAGTTTTCGGAGTTGACCTGGGTGAAAAACGCCTTTGCGGGAATCCGCGTGTGCGTGTGCGTGCTGATTTTCAACGCCGTGTGGAAGCTGGGACAGAAATCCGTTGTGGATCGGTGGACGGCGGGAATTTTTGCCATCGTCGCCGCCGGGGCGATTCTCACAAAGATTTCGCCGGTGGCCTTTGTCCTGTTCGCGGCTGTCTGCGGGATTGTGCTGCAAACGCTCTTAAAGAAGGGCGGTGTGGGTCAATGATCTATCTGCGCCTGTTTTGGGAGTTTTTTAAGACCGGCCTTTTTGCTGTCGGCGGCGGGATGGCCACCCTGCCGTTCCTCTACGACATCTCCGACCGTACCGGCTGGTTCACCCACAGCCAGCTGGCGGATATGGTGGCGGTGTCGGAATCCACGCCCGGCCCCATCGGCGTCAATATGGCGACCTATGTGGGCTTTCTCACCGGAGGACAGGCCGGAGGCATGGCGGCGGGTGTTCTGGGCGCGGCGGTGGCGACCATCGGGCTGGTTACGCCCAGCATTATCGTGATTCTGATGATTTCCGCGTTTTTGCAGAGATTTCGGGACAATCGGTATGTGAACGGCGCGTTTTACGGCCTCCGGCCCGCGTCAACGGGGATGATTCTGGCGGCGGGGGTGCTGGTGGTGAAGGCTGCTTTCCTGCCCGACGGCCTCTCGGCGTTTGACTGGCGGCTGCCGGTGCTGGCGGCGGTGCTGCTGGCGCTGACCAATCTGGTGAAGCCGACGAAGAAGCTGCACCCCATTGTGTTTATTTTTGCCTCCGCCGCGGTTGGCATTCTCTTAGAACTATCTCAATAACTTAAAAACACGCCCGCGGGCGTGTTTTTCTAAGTTTCGATAGATTGAGGAAGTACGTCGGTTGCGGCAATGTGGTTTTCGATGCGCTGCATAATCATCTCCAAAGCCACGACATTGCGCCCGCCCTCCAGCACGATGATGTCCGCGTATTTGCGGCTGGGTTCCACAAACTGTTCGTGCATGGGCTTGACCGTGGTGAGGTATTGGGCGGCGACGCTCTCCAACGTGCGGCCGCGGTCGAGCACGTCGCGCATGATGCGGCGGAGAATTCGCACGTCGGCGTCTGTTTCGACAAAGATCTTGATGTCCAGCATCTGGCGCAGGATCGGATGATGGAAGATCAGGATACCCTCCACAATGATGACCTTGGAGGGGCGCACCAGTTCCGTTTCGTCGCTGCGCTGAAGCTCGGCATAATTGTAAATCGGCACCCGGACGGGCTTGCCGGCCTTGAGCGCGCGGAG